>JAKSRT010000004.1 GCA_024403485.1 Lachnospiraceae bacterium | reverse complement strand
AGCGTTGTTAAAGCAAAAGGTAGACTCAAAATTCTCTCCGAGAAAACAGATGGAGGAAATGCCGTAACAGGTAATTGCGGTATAGGACATACCAGATGGGCCACTCATGGGGAACCCTCGGAAATAAATGCACATCCCCATATTTCGGGTGAGGATGCTGACGGAACTATGGCATCAAATGTTGTTGGTGTTCATAACGGTATTATCGAAAACTATGTTGAGCTTAAAGAAAAGCTCATGAGACATGATTATACATTTTATTCACAGACCGATACCGAGGTTGCGGTTAAGCTTGTGGATTATTATTACAACAAATATAAGCTGGGACCGATTGATGCACTCAATAAAACCATGGTGCGTATAAGAGGTTCTTATGCCCTTGCAGTAATGTTTAAGGATTATCCCGGTGAAATATGGGTAGCAAGAAAAGATTCTCCCATGATTATCGGTATAGCAGACGGGGAAACTTATGTGGCTTCAGACGTTCCTGCTATTCTTAAGTATGCAAGAAGTGTTTACTATATCGGTAACCTTGAAATTGCAAGACTGGCTCCCGGAGAAGTAAATTTCTACGATCTTAACGGTGATGAAATAAAGAAAGACCTGGTTGAAATTGAGTGGGATGCCGAAACTGCTGAAAAGGGCGGTTACGAGCATTTTATGATGAAAGAGATTCATGAACAGCCTAAGGTTGTCGGCGATACAGTGGCTTCGGTTATTAAAGACGGAGAAATCCAAATTGAGGGTCTTGATCTCTCCGACGAAGAAATCAGAAATCTTGAAAGAATAGATATTGTTGCCTGCGGTTCCGCATACCATGTGGGAATGGCAGTACGCTATGTAATAGAGGATCTTGCAAGAGTTCCGGTTAATGTAGACCTGGCCAGCGAATACCGATACAGAAATCCTATTTTTGTTAAAAACAGTCTGGTTGTTGTTATCAGCCAGTCCGGTGAAACAGCTGATACTTTGGCAGCTCTTAGACTTGCTAAAGAAAACGGTATCAAGACAATGGCTATTGTTAATGTTGTAGGTTCATCGATAGCAAGAGAGGCGGACAGCGTGTTCTACACGCTTGCCGGGCCCGAAATTTCGGTTGCAACAACAAAAGCTTACAGTGCTCAGCTTATAGCAGGATATGCCATTGCCATGAAGCTTGGCAGAGTCAGAGGCACTATCGAAGAAGGGTATTATAAGACATTGGTTGAAGAACTCAAGTCTCTTCCGGAAAAAATCGAAAAGGTTCTTGACGATAAGGAAAGAGTTCAGTGGTTTGCAGCTAAGTATTCGAGTGCCAAGGATGTGTTCTTTATAGGTCGTGGTCTTGACTATGCAATCAGCTTAGAGGGATCACTTAAAATGAAGGAAATTTCCTATATTCATTCTGAAGCTTATGCAGCGGGCGAACTTAAGCACGGAACTATAAGCTTGATCGAAAAGGATCTTCTTGTTATCGGTGTGCTGACACAGAAGACGCTTTATGAAAAGACGGTTTCAAATATGGTTGAATGTAAGGCTCGCGGTGCGTACCTTATGGGACTTACCACCTTTGGTAATTATGAACTTGAAGATGTGGCTCAGTTTGTAAACTATATTCCAAAGACCGATGAACATTTTGCAGCAAGTCTTGCGGTGATTCCGCTTCAGTTAATGGGTTATTATATTTCTGTTGCAAAGGGACTTGACGTTGATAAGCCAAGAAACCTCGCAAAAAGTGTTACGGTTGAATAAAAACTTAATTTGGGGTAGTATTTTCAGTATGAAGAACAAAAAACATTTTATTGAAAATACTGCCTCTTTTTTGTTGCTGGCCATTACGGTAGTTATCGTCTTCTTTGCACATAAAGCGGCACCATATATGAATGATGACCTTTGGTATTCTACCAATTTGGCTACCGGTGAGCCATTAAAAACTCTCGACGATGTATTGGAAAGCCAGGTGTGGCACTATCTTAACTGGGGTGGAAGGAGTATGACTCATACCATTCTGCAGTTAACTATTCTTTGCGGCGAGGCCGTCAATAATATTCTTAATGTGGTATTTACCGGTTTGCTGGCAATTATTATTTATATTATTTCTAAGGAAACAATCATCGAAGAAATCTCCGTTGAAGGTAGTAAACATATTGATTTGGGAAGCGGTGCAGAAGTAAGTAAGAGTACCGCTACCGCTGCTTTTTATGTAGCGATTATTATAGGAATGCTTCATGGACTTAATCCAAACTGGTTAATGAGTATGTACTGGCAGTCGGGAAGTGCCAATTACTTATATATAACCGTATTTATTCTTTTGTTTGTTTATGCGTACATAAGAGAACTTCCGAGGTATTTAAGCGAAGTTAACTCAAAAAACGAGATAATGGACAAAGAAATAAAACCGCTTAAGGGAATAACCGTATGGATTGTTCCGGTGGCAGTTCTTTCGGGCTGGAGCAATGAAAATATGGGTCCTACCGTTTGGCTTTTTTCCGTATTTGTCATAGCAGCATTGAAAATAATGGGTAAAAAAATAAAGCCTTGGATGATGCTCGGAAGTATCCTTTCTCTGGTGGGATCATTAATGTGTATACTTGCTCCCGGTAATTTTGTCAGAGGCGCTCAGGCAGAAGCTGATAAATCACTGCTTTGGAAGCTTGTTAACAGAGTGTACGCTGAGGGCAGGGCAGGGGTAGATTATCTTTATCCTGCATTGATATTTGCTTTGCTGCTTGCGGTGGCTTACTATCCCATATTAAAAAAGAAAATGGATTTAAGGACTGTGGTTTTGTTTGCTATGGCGGTAGTATCATGGGGTGCGATGATTCTTTCACCACATTATCCCGATAGAGCTTGTTTTGGAACTATGGCATTTCTTATTATCATTTCCGTTTCTTTATTGCTTAGACTTTCAAAAGAAGTATATGGAGTAAAATGGTGGATAAATATAGCGGCACTGTTTACCTGGCTTAGAGGTATGTTCTGGCTGCTCGAATACATGGGTTTTTTAAAGGGAATAATAAAATAGTTAAATAAGTGTGAGTAACAGATGGAATCCAAGGATTTAGAAAATAAAGCGGTAGTAAATTTTATATGGCGATTTCTTGAGCATTCCGGTGCAAATATTCTTCTGTTTATTGTGTCTGTTGTATTGGCACGCATTTTGGCGCCGGACCTTTACGGTATTGTAGCCATTTCCCTTACTATAAATGCGATATGCAGAATTTTAGTAGATGGTGGGCTTGGAAACGCATTGGTGCAGAAGAAGGACTCCGACGATTTGGATTTTTCTACAGTATTTTATGCTAATATGGCGATGTGTATATTGCTGTATTTGCTTATGTTTGTTTCTTCGCCGCTGATAGCCAAATTTTACAGGCAGGATATTTTGGTTCCTGTTATACGAATTCAGTGCACAGTAATCATCATGTATGGATTCGAAACGGTTCAAATGGCCTATGTAACGAAAAATTTTCAGTTTAAGCGTTTTTTCTATGCTACTTTGGTCGGAACAATTGTGTCTTCGATTATTGGGATACTGTTTGCTATAAAGGGATTCGGAGTATGGTCTTTAGTTTACCAGCAGGTAATTAAGGCAACACTTAATGTAATTGTCTTATGGGTAACCGTAAAATGGCGCCCTAAACTTTGTTTCTCTTTTGAGAGGCTAAAAAGTCTTTTGGGATATGGTTGGAAACTATTGGTATCGAATCTTGTCGACAAGCTTGGTGGTGTGTATTTTCAACAGCTGGTTTTCGGTAGAGCATTTTCATCGGCAAATTTGGCTTTTTTTAACAGAGGTTACGATTTGACCAATACAGTGGTTGAAAATGTAAACGGTGCTGCCGATGCGGTTCTGTTTTCAACCATGTCATATGAGCAAGACGAAAAAGAGAATTTAAAGTCTATAACGAAAAGATCTGTAATGTATCTTACTTACATTATGGTTCCGCTTCTGTTTGGAATGTTCTTTTCAGCGCCGATTCTTATCGAACTGCTTTTGGGCAGTAAGTGGTTGGACAGTGTTTTCTTTTTGCGTATTTTTTGCGCGGCATATGCGTTGATAGCTGTTGAAACGGCAAGCCAGAATGTAATAAAAGCAGTAGGCAAAAGTGACTTGGTCATGAAGACAAATATAATAAAACGGGCAATTGGCATTATTGCAATATTGTGTACATTGCCTTTTGGAATAAATGTTGTTTCTTTTGCGGTTTTGCTATCTACATTGTTTGGACAGATTATGACTGCTTATGTATGTAAAAAAACAATTGGATATGGTTTCTTGGAACTGTACAGGGATGTGTTTCTAAATGTTTTTGCCGGTCTTTTGATGGGAATTCCGGTTTTACTGATTCCGCACTTTAATCTTTCACTGTTTGTGACATTTGCCTTGCAGGCATTGTCGGGTCTGCTGATTTATGTAGGAGTTTCGGCAGCTACAAAGAATGCATCTTTTCTTTATTTTGTTTCATACATAAAAGGGATATTTAAGAAAACTTGACAAAACAAATTTTAATAATATAATCATTTTAAGTAAATTTATATTACTTACAAAATACTTTGACGGAAACATGTCTTGTGATACCGGATTTTCAGAGAGAGGGACATATGGTGAAAGCCCCTTATTGATGGCCACAAGGTACCATTCCTGAGTAGTGTGAAGGAACAGATTACGGCTGTCGACTTATGATATGACATAATTATAGTATTTCACATCGTATCCCGCGTTAAGGGTTTTGAGATAAAAGTAAGGTGGAACCGTGTATTAAGCACCCTTATATGTCGAAAGGCATATAAGGGTTTTTTATTTTCAAGAGAGGAGAAGAAAAATGAAAATTACTTTGAAAGACGGCTCTTTTAAAGAGTACGCAGAATCAAAGAGTGTATATGAAATAGCACTCGACATTTCAGAAGGACTTGCAAGAGTAGCTGCTGCAGGTGAAGTAGACGGTAAGGTGGTAGACCTTCGCACAGTTATTGATAAGGACGTAGCCCTTAATATCATTACCGTTACAGACCCCGCTGCATTACCTATAATCAGACATACAACATCTCATGTTTTGGCAGAAGCTGTTAAAAGACTTCGCCCCGAAGCAAAGATTACAATCGGACCCAGCGTAGAAGACGGCTTTTACTACGACTTCTTAACAGATCCTTTCTCAAGAGAAGACTTGGATGCTCTTGAGGCTGAAATGAAAAAAATTATTAAAGAGGGCAAGGAACTTAAAAGATTCACTCTTCCCAGAGCCGAAGCAGTTAAGTTTATGGAAGAAAAGGGTGAGCCCTTCAAGGTAGAGCTTATTAACGATCTTCCTGAAGACGCAGAAATTTCTTTCTATGATCAGGGTGATTTCGTTGACCTTTGTGCAGGCCCTCATCTCATGAG
This sequence comes from Lachnospiraceae bacterium, assembly GCA_024403485.1. Lineage (GTDB taxonomy): Bacteria > Bacillota > Clostridia > Lachnospirales > Lachnospiraceae > UBA1258. The sequence goes on along the minus strand of JAKSRT010000004.1, from coordinate 43,989 downwards.
TACTAAGGGAATTAAGGCATTTAAGCTTATTTCCTCTTCAATGGCTTATTGGAGAGGCGATTCTAACAGGGACAGACTTCAGAGAATCTATGGAACCGCATTTAACAAAAAAGAAGAACTTGAGGCGCATCTTCAGAAACTTGAAGATGCCAAGATGAGAGATCACAATAAGCTTGGTCGCGAAATGGGTCTTTTCCTTACAGCAGATGTAATAGGACAGGGACTTCCTTTATTTACTCCCAAGGGAACCAAAATGATTATGAAGCTTCAAAGATGGATAGAGGATCTTGAAGATAATGAATGGGGCTATGTTCGTACCCGTACACCTTTAATGGCCAAGTCGGATCTTTATAAGATATCAGGTCACTGGGATCATTATATGGATGGTATGTTCATTCTTAACAAGGATGCCGAAGACGGAAAAGAAGTAATGGCTCTTCGCCCTATGACATGTCCTTTCCAGTATTATGTATATATGAACGAACAGCATTCATACAGAGATCTTCCCTACAGAATGGCAGAAACATCAACACTTTTCAGAAACGAAGATTCCGGTGAAATGCATGGACTTACAAGAGTAAGACAGTTTACGATTACGGAGGCACATATTATTCTTACTCCCGAACAGGCCGAGGAAGAACTTACAAGATGTGTAGACCTTTGCCACCATGTAATGTCAACACTTGGCATTGAAGGTGATGTAACCTATAGACTTTCAAAGTGGGATCCAAACAATACTGAGAAATATCTTGGCGATGAAGAATATTGGAATTCAACTCAGCAGTATTTGAGAGACGTTATGATTAAGCATAACATTCCTTTCACAGAAGCTGATGGTGAGGCTGCATTCTATGGTCCTAAGATTGATATTCAGGCAAAGAATGTTTACGGCAAAGAAGATACAATGGTAACAATTCAGCTTGACTGTGCAGCTGCAGAAAAGTTTGGTATGACTTATATCAATGAAAACGGTGAGAAGGTTAACCCTTGGATTATTCACAGAACTTCCATGGGATGTTATGAAAGAACTCTCGCTTGGCTCATTGAGCATTATGCAGGTAAGTTCCCTACATGGCTTTGCCCCGAACAGGTAAGAGTATTACCTATTTCCGAAAAATACGGCGAGTATGCTGAAAAGGTACGTGCGGAACTTAAAAAGAACGGTGTTGATGCTACTGTTGATAACCGTTCGGAAAAGATTGGATATAAGATTAGAGAAGCTCGCCTTGACAAGCTTCCTTATTGGGTAGTAGTAGGTGAACAGGAAGAGGCTGACGGACTTGTTTCAGTATCTTCAAGATATGCAGGCAATGAAGGTCAGAAGCCTTTGGCTGATTTTGTGGCTTCAATCGTGAAGGAAATTCAGACCAAGGAAATCAGACAGGAAATGCCTAAGGAAGATAAATAATTATGCATTATCCGATGCATAAAATGCGTTGACAAACGTATTTTGAAAAGTTAATCTAAAGAAGAAATATGCCCGCTTCGCATATGTGGAGCGGGCAAAAAAATTATATAAGGAGTATTAGGGTTATGAAAAAGAAATCCGTACTGATTGCCGGCATTATCTTTGTGATAATGATTGCTGTAATCGCAATAGTTAATGCTACCGGCGGCACATTTGTGGCTACATTCTGGGCACTTGTTCCTCCTTTTGTAGCAATCATTCTTGCATTAATTACCAAAGAAGCATACTCATCCCTTTTTATAGGAATTGTACTTGGCGCATTTATGAGTGCCAACTGTAATTTCCTTGGAACAGTAGATGCAATTACTGTTGACGCACTCAGCACAGCGGTTGCCGATAATGCAGGTATATTCCTGTTCCTTGTTATTCTTGGTATTGTTGTTGCTTTGGTTAACAAGTCCGGTGCTTCAAGAGCATTCGGTGAATGGGCACAGAAAAACATTAAGACAAAGACAGGCGCTATGCTTGCTACATTTGCTCTTGGTGTATTAATCTTCATTGATGACTACTTTAACTGCCTCACCGTTGGTTCTGTAATGTCACCGGTAACAGATTCAAAGAAAATCTCAAGAGTTAAGCTGGCATATCTTATTGATGCTACAGCAGCTCCTGTATGTATGATTGCTCCCGTTTCTTCATGGGCAGCAGCTGTTTCCGGTTGTGTGGAAAGTGAGACCTATTCAGGTATTTCTCTTTTTATCAGAGCTATTCCTTATAACTTCTATTCAATTCTTACTCTTATTTTTATCATCGGGCTTGCAATTCTTGGTTATGACTATGGTAAAATGAGCGAATTTGAAGTTAAAGCTCAGGAAACAGGAGACTTAAGTATTCTCGATACTACAGCACAGACCGATAAGAATGTGCGTACTGTTGAAGAAGAAGGTCCCGCAAATCCTCACAAGGGTAAACTCTTTGATCTTATTATTCCTATTGTTGTTTTAATTGTTCTCTGCGTTTGGGGTCTTTTAAAGAATGGTTTTGATTCCCTTGGCGGCGAGGGCTCATTTGTAGATGCATTTTCTGAGACAGATGCTTACGTAGGTCTTCCTTGGGGTTCTATTTTAGCTCTTGTTGTTATTGTTTTATATCTTGTTGTTCGTAAGGTTATTTCTTTTGAAGAAGCAATGGAATGTGTTCCTCAGGGATTTATGGCAATGGTACCTGCTATTACCATTCTTACTCTTGCTACTTCACTTAAGGCTATGACCAATGCGCTTGAAGTAAAGACTTTTGTAGCTGCCATGATGGAAAACGCAAAGGGACTTCAGTGGGCATTACCTGCTATCGTATTTATAGTTGCCTGTGTTATTGCATTTGCAACCGGTACTTCTTGGGGAACTTTCGGTATTCTTATTCCTATTGTATCTGCAGTATTCCCTGAAACCTCCGGATTATTCTTTGTAGGCATTTCTGCTTGCCTTGCAGGTGCTGTTTGCGGTGACCATTGTTCACCTATTTCAGATACTACAATCATGTCAAGCGCAGGTGCACATTGCAATCACATCGACCATGTATCGACTCAGCTTCCTTATGTAATCAGTGTGGCAGGCATTTCTTTTGTAACTTATATTCTTGCAGGTTTATTTGATCTTGGCGGATTTGCTTGGCTTTCAATTCCTGTAGGTATTGTTCTTACAATTGCATTCCTTATTGTTATGAAAAAGGTTACCGATAAGAAGAAAGTTGCATAAATTGCTGAAATTCAGCAAATCTTAACTTTTTTTACATGATGGTATTAAGTATTAAAAGTGGACGAAAATCCAAATAAAGTGTATTATCAAATGGCAGGTGTTTTAACCTGCCATTTGTTGATTTTTGAGTGATTTGAACGGAACCCGTGAACAGAAGAGGTTAACTATGAAGATAATGACAAACCGCCTTGACAGGGGATTTTACAAATATCAGAGTGAGTTTGAAGCAAAAGCGCTGGAGGTACTTCGTTCCGGATGGTATATTCTCGGTAAGGAAGTTGCAGCATTTGAAGAAGAATTCGCAGCATATACAGGTGCAAAGTACTGCGCAGGTTTGGCTTCGGGACTTGATGCTCTTTCTCTTGGCGTAAGAGTGTTGGACATAGGAAAAGGCGATGAGGTTCTTGTTCAAGGCAATACATATATTGCAAGTGTAATGGGAATTACCATGAACGGAGCTACGCCTGTCTTCATTGAGCCTGATGAGTATCATCAAATCGATGTGACAAAGCTGGAAGCAGCTATAACAGACAAAACAAAGGCCATAATGGTAGTACATTTATATGGTGAAGCGGCCAAGATGGATGATGTGGTAGCTCTTTGTAAGAAATATAATCTAAAGCTTATCGAGGACTGTGCACAGAGCCACGGTGCCTGCTATGATGGAAAAATGACAGGAACCTTCGGAGATATAGGCTGTTTTTCTTTTTACCCTTCAAAGAATTTGGGCGCATTCGGAGATGGTGGCGCTATTGTTACAGATAACGAAGAAATACTTAAGAAGATTAAGATGCTTCGAAATTACGGAAGTGATGTCAGATATTATTTTAGAGAGGTTGGCCTTAATTCGCGCCTTGATGAGATGCAGGCCGGACTTTTGCGGGTAAGACTCTCTCATATAGGTGAACTTACAAAAGAACGCGAGGAAATAGCGAAACGTTATCTTGATGGCATCAATAATCCATTAATTGACCTTCCAAAGGAAAGAGACGGCGCTACGTGTGTGTGGCACCAGTTTGTTATAAGATGTAAAACCCGTGATAATCTGATAAAATATTTGAATGATAAAGAAATTTCCACTATAATTCATTATCCGATTCCACCTCATCTTTCTGAATGCTATGAGAACTTAGGGCATAAAAAGGGCGATTATCCGATAACGGAGCAGTTTGCCGATGAGGTTCTTTCCATTCCGATGTATAATGGAATTACAAAAGAGGAACAGGATTATGTTATAGAAGCCCTTAATGCGTATAAGGGCTAATAATTAATAAGGATTTTATATGAGTAAGATTTCGATTGTTGTCCCCGTATATTATAATTCAGATACCCTTGACATGCTTTATGATGATATGAAAGAAAAAATTCTTCCTGTCATTGGTGATTATGAGCTGGTTTTTGTCGATGACGGATCAGGAGACAATTCCTGGGAAGTTATGAATGGAATCAAAGCTAAGGATCCCGAGCATGTGGTTTGTGTCAAATTATCAAGAAATTTTGGTGAGCATGCAGCCCTTTTGGCAGGGCTTTCGGTATGTACCGGAGATTGTGCGGTTACCAAGCAGGCAGACCTCCAGGAAGACTCTGAAATTATTCTTGAAATGTACGAAAGCTGGAAGAAAGGCAATAAGGTGGTGCTTGCGGTCAGAGAAGACCGTGATGAGAATCCTATAAAGATATTCTTTGCAAATATGTATTACGCAATCGTGCGCAAGACGATAAACAAGAATATGCCTAAGGGAGGCTGTGACTGTTACCTTGTAGACAGACAGGTTATAGAAGTACTTGAGAAGCTTGATGAAAAGAATTCTTCATTAACACTTCAGGTCCTCTGGGCAGGTTTTCAGACCGATAAAGTATATTTTCACCGTAAAAACAGAGAGGTCGGTAAGTCTCGCTGGACTCTTGCAAAGAAGTTTAAACTTGTAGCAGATTCGATGATGAGCTTTTCTTTCTTTCCGATTAAATGTATGACCTGGGCCGGGGTTATTTTTGATATCCTTGCCGTTATTCTTTTGATCAATGTGATTGTTGAAAAGTTTACAAAAGGAGTTCCGATTGTAGGCTGGTCGTCATTAATGTGTGTTGTACTGGTATCGTCCGGATTGATTCTCTCGTCGCTTGGTGTGCTTGGTGAGTATTTGTGGAGAACACTTGACGCGTCAAGAACCCGTCCTCCGTTTATAATCGATACGATTGTTAAAGAAGAAAAGAACGATAAATAAATATTCCCGGGAACTGCAGTGTTTGCAGTCCCCGGGATTTTTAATGTTTATATTTGCCGATGCATTATGGTCCATAATCGGCTTTTTCTTTTTTGGCGTTTTTCAGGCCGAATCTTTGACCGACTATCAGAAAGACAGCAATGGGAAAGAGAATTATGCTGATAACCTGTGATGTGGAGAACAGGGAATAAACACCTCTTTCCGCATCTCCGCGAAGATATTCAAGGAGAAATCGCGTTACGGAATAGTAAAACAGGTAACTGCCAAGGAGCCTTCTTGAATCCATTTTTTTGCCAAGGGATAATAAAACAAAAGTGCAGATAAAGTTAAGCCCGGCTTCGAGAAGCTGAACAGGGAATCTTGGAACTTCATTCAGCTTTGGAACCATTTCATTGAACGGGTATTTTACGGAAAAAATGCCATGATATTCAATTCCGTAGCAGCAACCTCCGAGAAAACAGCCTATGCGGCCAAATCCATGGACAAAGGGAATCAGAGGAGCAGTTACTTTGACTATTGGTTCAAGCAGCACTTTGTATTGCCTACAGTAAATGTATGTGCCGACTGCGGCGCCCAAAAGGCCGCCGTAAAAGACCAGACCGCCAAATAAATAGTTAAGGGCAGCAGCTTTACTCAGATTCCACATAGCTTTATAGGCTGCAGGATGGGCAATGACCTTTGGAAGGCGGCTTAATACAAAAAATATTTTTGCTCCGGCGGCCAAACCTATTAATGCATAAACAGCTGCGAAAAGAACATCATATTTATTTGGGAAACTTATTTGGGAATCTTTGGGCGGAAGCTTATTTATTGATTTCATAGCCATGCATACGGCTATAACAAAACCTACAAAAAAGCATAGAGTGTAGCAGGGTATTTTTATTTCTTTGTAAATAGGTATATACGGATACATTTATTTCCTTATTTTTAAAAAAGCTGCAAGCCAATGGCCTGCAGCTCGTTTCTTTGTGTTATTAGTCACCTAAGCTGTTTAAAATGTCCTCGAGACCTTCAAGACTTTCCTCTAAATCCTGAAGATTGTCGTACATACCGGAACCGCCGTTATAAATATCATTTACATCCTGGTAAATATTGTAAGCGCCTTTTGCGGTGCCTGAGAGAGCACTGCAGGTACCTACGCATCCGTAACAGCCTGTGCCGCAGGTGCATAAGGAACATCCGAGTGAAAAAAGAGCGCCCAAAACTATACCGATAATGCTGCAGACAAATGCTCCGGTTCCCTTCTGATTGAAGGTGCTTTTTCTGACACTGATGGAAAGAACAATACCCCAGATACCAAGGGCTATCGCTATTGCACCGCCGATAACACCGAAGAATATACAACCTAAAACTGCAATTACAATGGAGAAAATACCAAGAACAAGTGCCGGTGTTTCGTTTTTGACTGCATCGGCAGGGGCGTAAGGTGCGGGCTGTACGGGAGGTGCCTGATAACTTCCGGCATTAACCGTCGAGTATGTATTCTGATAAGCGCTGCTTGCTTCTGAATATGTATTGGCCTGGTAAGCGGAATTCTGAAATGGATTATTATCCGCAGATGACGGAACAGGCTCGATTCCGGGAAAAGTATCAGCGGGAGTGACAACCGGCGTTTCCTCGACCGGTGAAGTCTCGCCAAACGCTTCGCCAGCGGGTGAAGCAATGGGAGCAACGGGATCGGGTGCATCTACTTTAATTGCATTTTCAAATAATGATGTATTTGCATTTCCGACGGAAGCCCCGCAGGAAGTACAGAATTTAGAACCATCGGGGATCTGAGCCCCACAATTTTCACAAAACATACATAACTCCTCCTTGAATAATACTTATATTACCACAACTGTCTGAAATATGGGTGCTTTTCTGTAATAAATATTTGAAAAACAGGATAGACATTACTATAATCGAGATATGAACACGCGAACTTATGTTTGCATCGATTTAAAATCCTTTTATGCTTCGGTTGAATGTGTGGCAAGAGGGCTGGATCCTTTCAAAACAAAACTGGTGGTGGCAGATCCCGAAAGATCTGAGAAAACCATTTGTCTGGCTGTTTCTCCGGCATTAAAAGCATTGGGAGTGCCCGGTCGATGCAGAGTCTTTGAAATCCCTAAAAATATTGAATATATTATGGCCGAACCGAGGATGCAGAAGTATATAGATGTGTCTGCGGATATTTATGCTATTTATTTAAGATATATTGCTAAGGAGGACATCCATGTTTATTCCATTGATGAAGTATTTATGGATGTAACAGATTATCTGACACTTTATGATATGACAGCTAAAGAGCTTGGCCAAAGAATTATGAATGATATTTTCGAGGAAACCGGAATAACCTCTACCTGCGGCATCGGAAGTAATCTTTATCTTGCAAAGATAGCTCTTGATATATGGGCTAAACATGTTGAGGACCACATAGGCATTCTCGATGAAGAGACTTACAGGGATATTCTTTGGGATCATAGACCATTAACGGATTTTTGGCGAGTGGGTCCGGGAATTGCCGCAAGACTTAAAAGAAGCGGCATTGAAACCATGCGTGAAATCGCCAATGCCGACGAAGACCTTTTGTATCATTTATTGGGAATAGATGCCGAACTTCTTATTGATCATGCGTGGGGACGGGAAACTACCACTATGTCTGATATTAAAAATTATCGTCCACGGGCAAATTCTTTATCAAGTGGTCAGGTATTGGCGGCAGACCATGGTTTTGACGAGGGGAAGCTGATTGTTCGGGAAATGACTGATCTTCTTTGCCTTGATCTTGTAGACAAGGGACTTATTACCGAAAATGTGAGCTTATATCTGGGTTACGGAGGAGCACATAAAGGAGAAAGTGCTTCGGGAAGTATAAATATTCCGGTAAGTACCAGTTCCGCAAGGGTTATTATTCCGTGCGTAGATGAACTGTATGACAGGATTATGGATAAAAACTGCTATATAAAAAGGGTAGGATTATCCTTTAACAATGTAACCGATGAAAGTTTTAGACAGTACGATTTGTTTACCGATCCGGCGGAACTTGAAAGGGAGAACCGAATGCAGAAGGCGGTTATTTCCATAAAGAACAAATTTGGTAAGAATGCAATTCTTAAAGGGATGAACCTCGAGGAGGGCGGAACTACCATTGAGCGAAATGCTCAGATAGGAGGTCACAAAAAATGAACCCTGAATCCCGTCCCCGTATGAACCACAAACCCCGCCCTCAAATGGCCAGGGAGGAGAGAGCCAAGCAATTTATGCCCTTTGCGGCGCTTAAGGGTTACGAAGAGGCGCTTAGAGCAAAAGAACATATCGTGGTTGAAAAGAGTGAATTATCCGAAGAAAAACTTAGCGAACTTGATGAAATATTCAGGTCGCTGAGAATCAAGGATATTGTTACCTGTATTTACTACAGCAAAAAAGAAGAGAATTATTTAAGGATTACAGGCATATTATCAAAAATCGATGCGGACTCGAGAATAATAAAAATAGTAAATAAATCCATTGGTTTTGATAACATTCAGGATATTTATATTCAGGAAACGTAGATTTTATTTGCGTTTCTTTGGCCTTAAAGGTATTATACAAGTTATTAATAACAAAGTATGTCATAAGGCATGAAAAGAGGAAATATGACAAAAGTATTTATAGACGGAAGTGAAGGTACAACCGGCCTTCGTATATTTGAAAGATTTGAGGGAAGAAATGATATTGAAATATTAAAAATCGATCCTGAGTTAAGAAAGAACCCTGAAGAGATTAAGAACTTTATTAATGCTTCGGATGTGACCTTTCTCTGCCTTCCCGATCAGGCAGCTATTGAGGCGGTTGAGCTTTGTGACAATGATAATACGGTAATTATCGATACTTCGACAGCTCACCGTACAAATCCCGACTGGGCATACGGTTTTCCGGAATTATCCGACGAACACAGAAATAAGATTAAAACGGGAAAGAGAATAGCGGTTCCGGGATGCTATGCAACAGGATTTATAAGTCTTGTTTATCCGCTCGTTAAAGGTGGTATCCTTCCAAAGGATTATCCTGTTTCGTGCTTTGCAATTTCAGGCTATTCAGGCGGAGGAAAAAAACTTATAGCAGAATATGAAAATCCTGAAAGAGATAAAAAGTATGGTTCCGCTAGGACCTATGCCTGGACTCAAAGCCATAAACACTTAAAAGAAATGAAAGCAGTTACGGGGATAGACAGAGCTCCTTTGTTTAATCCTCTTACTACGGATTACTACAGCGGAATGCTTGTTGAGGTTCCTTTATATGCCGATATGCTCGGTGAAAAGAAAACTCCTGAAGAGATAAGAGATTATCTGGCAAAGTTTTATGAAGGTGAGCAGTTTATCAGAGTAAACGAATTTGGTGCAGAAGCCCAGACCGGAAACATTCTTTTCTCAGATGCAGCATCAGGTTGGGACGGTCTTGAAATTTTTGTAACCGGTAATGAGGAAAGAATTGTTGTTGCGAGCAGATTTGACAATCTTGGAAAAGGAGCTTCAGGTGCAGCAGTACAGTGCCTAAATGCAGTACTCGGAGTAGATGAAGCTACAGGATTAAATCTTTAAAACAGTTCCTTTAAATTAAGGGAAGCCGCATATATTTCCTTTTTGCCTGCTTCAATATCTTTGCGGGCAGCAAGATTTGCAATTGCATCTTTCATGGTGCAGCCTGATTTGACAATTTCATCAACTAAAAGTGCCTCAAGAGAAATTGGGTTTTCTTTTGGGGTATTTTTTTCTTCGGGTTCATAATAAACGAGCAGAGCATATTCACCCTTTTGCGCGTTGGGATTAGAAAGAAGCTGACCATGTACTTCTGATGGTGTGCCTCTGTATATGCGCTCGTGGGCTTTTGTTAAGTCATTACAGAGAGCAACTTTCGCGGCGGGAAGCTCATCGGCAAGGATTGCCATTGTATCGATTATGCGCTTGGGTGATTCATAAAAAACATAAAGATCTTTTATTGTATTTTTTATAAAATCGGTTACTTTTAAAGCATCTTTCTTTTCCCTTGGAAAGAAGCCCATAAAATGAAAAGAATCTGAGGGAAGCCCTGAAGCGGATATGGCAGTAACCGCTGCACAGGCACCGCTGACACCAACTACTTCGATTCCTACACTTGCGGCTGCTTCAACAAGAATAAAGCCCGGGTCGTTTATACAGGGGGTACCGGCATCTGAAACCACAGCTATATTTTTACCATCCAGAAGTTCTTTTACCAGACGATCCACAGCCTGTCTTTCGTTGAATTTGTGATTGGCGGTCTGGGGAGTATGTATATCGAAATGATTTAAAAGCTTTAAAGTGTTTCTTGTATCTTCCGCAGCAATCAAATCCACGCTTTTCAATGTCTCAATTGCTCTTGGTGTCATATCGCTTAAGTTCCCGATAGGTGTGGCTACCACAAATAAAGTTCCGGCCATAATAATATCTCCGAGGTTTAAAAATTATGGAAAATTCCAAATATCATAAGAAAAATCCATATTATATTTTTGAAAATTGCGCTATCATTATATCATACTTTTAATTGAAGGTAATTTTTGTTTTGGAGGAAGAACAACAGTGGCAAATTTAATTATGAGATTCCCGGGTGGCAAGGGAAAAGCCGTTACATTAAGCTACGATGACGGTGTTGAACAGGACATAAAGCTTATTGAAATAGTAAAAAAATACGGAATAAGAGGTACTTTTAATTTAAACAGCGGCTGCTATCCACCTGAGGATATTACTTGGGCTCCGGGCACAATTCACAGAAGAATGCCTAAGTCAAAGGTTACAAAAGTTTATTCAAACTGTGACTGGGAAGTGGCTACTCACGGTTATACTCACCCTTCCTTGGTAGGGCTTCCTATTAATATAGCCACTCAGGAAATAGTTGACGACAGAAAGGCTCTTGAAGAACAGTTCGGAGGTATGATAAGAGGCTTTGCTTATCCTTTCGGCGCTTATGACGATACGGCGGTGGAGGTGCTGAGAAGCTGCGGTATCTGCTATGCAAGAACAGTTGGAACAACACATGACTTTAATATTCCCAAAGACTGGTTAAGACTTGATGCAACCTGTCATCATAACGATCCTATGTTAATGGAACTTGCACAGCGCTTTCTTGACATCCCCGCAAACTGGGATCCCAAAATGTTCTATTTATGGGGCCACAGTTATGAATTTGAAGAAAAAGACAACTGGGATGTACTCGAAAACTTTTGTAAGCTGGTTGGAGGCAAAGAAGATATTTGGTATGCGACAAATATTGAAATATATGATTATTGGTATGCATTCAAACAGCTTCGCTTTAATATGGCCATGAATGAATGTTATAATCCCACAGCTACAGATGTGTGGTTCTGCTATGGTGATAAGGAGCTTGTGATTAAAGGCGGCGAAACAATAAAATTTTAATGGCATTGTCTTGATCTTACTGAGCAGTGTTGCACTGTTATACTATGTATTTAACATTTTGACTGGTAATAGTAACATGAGAATGTTGTATAAACAGAAAATATTGATTAGGCTATACTGGTAAATAAAACATAAAGGCAACTTATGAAAGGAAATGAAATGAAAATTCTTGTTACAGGCGGTGCCGGATATATCGGTTCTCATACGGTAGTTGAATTACAGGAAAACGGTTATGACGTAGTTGTAGTTGATAACCTTTCAAACTCCAATTCCAAATCTCTTGAAAGAGTAGAAAAGATCACGGGAAAGAAGGTCCCTTTTTATAAGGCCGACATTCTGGATCGTGAGGCATTGAATGAAATTCTTGATAAAGAAAAAGTAGATGCCTGCATTCACTTTGCCGGACTCAAGGCAGTTGGCGAATCTGTTCAGAAGCCCTGGGAATATTATGAGAATAATATTGCGGGAACATTGACACTTGTGGATGTAATGAGACAGCACGGAGTTAAGAATATAATCTTCTCATCATCAGCAACTGTTTACGGTGATCCTCAGTTTATTCCCATTACCGAGGAATGCCCCAAAGGACGCTGCACAAACCCTTATGGCTGGACCAAGTCCATGCTTGAAGAAATTCTTTCGGATATACAGAAGGCGGATCCTGAATGGAATGTGATTCTATTAAGATACTTCAATCCTATCGGAGCGCATAAGAGCGGAACCATAGGAGAGAATCCTAACGGAATTCCAAACAATCTTATGCCTTATGTAACACAGGTAGCAATTGGAAAGCGTGATCATCTCACGGTTTTTGGCAATGATTACGATACCCCTGACGGAACAGGTGTAAGAGACTATATTCATGTTGTGGATTTGGCTAAAGGACATGTTAAGGCTTTAAATAAAATTAAAGAGAATGTCGGTCTTAAGGTTTATAACCTTGGAACTGGTATAGGTTACAGTGTTCTTGATATAGTAAAGAACTTTGAGGAAGCCAATGGTGTTAAAATCCCTTATGAAATCGGACCAAGACGTGCCGGTGACATTGCAACCTGTTACTCAAGTGCCGAAAAGGCCAAAGAAGAGCTTGGCTGGGTTGCTGAGTACGGCATTAAAGAAATGTGTGCCGATTCGTGGAACTGGCAGAAGAATAATCCTAACGGATACGATGTCTGATTTATTATTCTTACTAAAACAAAATCATATTAATAAACAATAATTTCGTCCCCTATGAGAAGATGGTGCAATCAAAGGCCTTTGCTTATGGGGGATTTTTCTTTTGCTTTTAAGAAAATATTTAAAACTTATTGAGATTTTTATAGTATAATATACTGATGTGAGACTGTGCCTTCTCATAATCAGACAGTTACAGAACATATTAAGACTAGGAATATATAAATGAAGATTTTTAATGATATGTCAAAAACAACCATAAGCAGAATAATAGCGATGATTTTACTGGATATTATGGCCTGCGTTGTGGCTTCCTTTGTGGCAATTTTTATCCGTTTTGATTTCAGCTTTGAAGCAATTCCCGAAAGATACATGCTTTTGTTTGAGCAGCTTCTTCCGGTAAATATAGTTGTTATGCTTGTCTGCTTCTTCGGCTGGAAGATGTATAAAAGTGTATGGCGTTATGCAAGCATGGCGGAACTAATAAACATAACCTTTGCAACATGTTCAGCTACGGCTGTGCAGATTATATACTGCTACGGCACCAACCACAGAATGCCTCGAAGCTATTATCCCTTATATTGGTTTATTCTTTTTGGAGCAACCTGCTGTACACGCTTTAGTTACAGACTTCTCAGAACCATTAATATGAAGCGAAAAGAACGCAGTGGTGAAATTGAATTTCATAACATAATGGTCATCGGCGCCGGTGAAGCGGGAGATGCGATTTTAAAAGAGATTGAAACCAGTCAGCACCTTAATATGCATGCAAAGTGTATTATTGACGATGCTCCGATTTGTCACGGAAAATTGTTAAGAGGTGTTCCGATTGTAGGTGGAAGAGAAAAAATACTTGAATCGGCAACAAAGTATGATATTGACGAAATCATTTTTGCAATTCCCACAGCCGGAGTAAAAACAAGAAAAGAAATCCTTGACATATGTAAAGAGTCGGGCTGTAAGCTTAGAACGCTTCCCGGCATGTACCAGCTTCTTAACGGAGAGGTTTCAACTTCAAATCTTAGAGAGGTAGCCATTGAAGACTTACTCGGAAGGGAACCTATCGAAATCAATACCGAGGAAGTTCTTGATTTTGTAAAGAATAAAACAATAATGGTTACCGGCGGAGGCGGTTCTATCGGAAGCGAACTTTGTCGACAGATTGCCGAACATGAGCCAAAACAGCTTATAATTGTGGACATTTATGAAAACAATGCTTATGAAATACAGCAGGAACTTATAAGAAAATATCCTGAACTGGATTTAAAGGTGTTGATTGCTTCGGTAAGAAATACAAATCGTATGGAATACATTTTCAGCACATACAGGCCGGATATTGTATATCATGCCGCTGCCCATAAACATGTTCCTCTTATGGAAGACAGTCCTAATGAGGCGATTAAAAACAATGTATTCGGTACTTACAAGGTAGCGCAAATGGCTGATAAATACGGAGTAAAGAAGTTTGTTCTTATTTCTACGGATAAAGCCGTTAATCCCACAAATATTATGGGTGCTTCCAAATATATATGTGAAATGGTCATTACTCTCATGAACAAGAAATCGGCCACCAACTTTGTTGCAGTACGTTTCGGTAATGTTTTGGGTAGTAACGGAAGTGTAATTCCGTTGTTTAAGAAACAGATAGAAGAGGGAGGACCGGTAACGGTAACTCATCCCGATATCATAAGATATTTTATGACTATTCCCGAGGCTGTATCGCTTGTTTTGCAGGCAGGAGCATCGGCAAAGGGCGGGGAAATTTTTGTTCTTGACATGGGTGAACCGGTTAAAATTCTTGATTTGGCCAAAAATCTGATTAAACTTTCGGGCTACAAGGTAGATGAGGATATAGAAATTGTATTTACCGGTCTTCGCCCCGGAGAAAAGATGTACGAGGAACTTCTTATGAATGAGGAAGGACTTAAGAAAACATCAAATAAGATGATTTTTATCGGAAAGCCACTTGAATTTGACAGCGAATGGTTTGAAGAAAAATTAAATCTTCTTCAGGATGCCGCAATCAACGAAAATCAGGATATTCGTGAAATAGTAAAGGAAATTGTACCCACCTATAATTTTGACTAAAAGATGCAGGAGAGAGAATTATGTATGTTCGTATTAAAGATATATTAGACAGAATGTTGGCTTTAATTGGACTTATTGTTCTTTCTCCTATTTTTTTGATTTTGGTTTTGGCGGTAAAGATTGATTCCAGAGGACCTGTTTTCTTTTCGCAAAAGAGAATCGGAATCAATAAGTCGTATTTTAAACTGCTCAAATTTCGATCAATGCGAATTGATACGCCCAAAGATACGCCAACGCATCTTCTGGCTAATCCTGAGCAGTATATAACAAAGGTTGGACGATTTTTAAGAAAGAGCAGTCTTGATGAACTTCCGCAGATTATTAATATTTTAAAAGGCGATATGGCAATTGTCGGCCCCCGCCCGGCTTTATGGAATCAGGATGATTTGATTGCGGAGCGTGATAAATACGGTGCAAATAATATTAAGCCAGGTCTTACGGGATGGGCTCAGATTAACGGGAGAGATGAGCTTGAGATACCGGTAAAGGCTGCTTTTGATGGCGAGTATGTTAAAAAAATGGGCCCTTTGATGGATATACGATGTATTTTTGGAACTTTTATAAGCGTATTCAGGGGAGATGGTGTTGTCGAGGGTGGAACCGGTGCGCTTAAAGAATCAAAAGAGTCGGGTGAATCCGAAAAAAAATCGTAAAGATGATGGTTTCCAAAAGGGAAAATCGCAAAAAACAGTATCGAAAAGACAATAAGAATCACAGTTGGATTATATAGGTTTTTCAGATGAAAAAATGCTTGATAACAGGGGAGAAAAGTTATATAGGGTTGAATCTTAAGGATTATCTTATGGGACCCGATTTTAAAGGAATGTACGAAGTCGATTGTATATCGCTTCGCGGTGAAAATTGGAAACAGGCTTCGTTTGCCGGCACGGATACCGTATTTCATATGGCAGGAAAAGCTCATGTGGATATTTCAACGCTTACCAAAGAAGGCCAACAGGAATATTATGACATAAATTGTAAATTGGCTGTGGAGACTGCGAAAAAGGCTAAAGCGGACGGTGTTTCTCAATTCGTATATATGAGTAGCGTTATCATTTTTGGAGACAGTGCACCTGTCGGAAAAACAAAGAGAATTTCAGCAGATACAAATCCGGAACCGTCGAACTTCTACGGCGACAGTAAACTTCAGGCCGAAATGCAACTGATGGAGCTTAATGATGAAAGCTTTCATGTGGCGATTGTAAGAGCTCCTATGATTTATGGGTATTTGAGTAAAGGAAATTTTCCGCTTTTGACAAAAATAGCGATGAAGCTTCCTGTATTTCCTTCAATATCCAATGAGAGAAGCATGTTATATATAGAAAACCTGACGGAGTTTTTGAGAATCCTTGGAGAATCCGGTGAGGGCGGATACTTTTATCCTCAGAATAAGGAATTTGTTTCGACAGCAGAGATGGTTAAAGAGATTGCTGCTTCAAACGGGAAAAAAATCCGACTGTGGGGGATGTTGAATCCGTTTGTGAGGCTGGCCGCAAAAGTGCCGGGGAAGATAGGAAACATGGCTGATAAGGCTTTTGGAAATTTAAGTATAGAACAGTCACTGAGTAAATATTCTTTTGGCGAATATGCGAAGTATGATATGAAAGAGAGCATCAGAAGAATATATAAGTAATATGCCGATGATTTGATGACAGAGGGAAAGACGTAAAGAGTGGAAAATAAACCTTTATCGGGAAAAAGAATAATATTAATAGCGAGCAGGGCATACTATCTTCAAATTGAGGAGGAAATCAAGTCTTTGGGGGCGACCTGCATAACAATAACCGATAAACCCAATGATGGATTTTGGGATAAGGTCTTAGGCAGACTTAAGTTTAAGCCCTACATTAACGGCCCGTTATGTTCCCATTATGAGAAAAAGATAGATGCAATAGATGGTGATATAGATTATGTTCTTTCGGTACGGGGAGAATATACTCCCATATCCGTACTTGATAAATTAAGAAATAAATTCCCCAACGCAAAACTTGTTTTGTATATGTGGGACAGCATTATTAATAATAAAGGGATAGAAAAAAAGTGGGACTCTTATGATGAGGTTTGGACCTTTGATCGAAAAGATTACCTGCAATACAAGGATAGGTTGAAATTTCTGCCCCTTTATTATTGTGAAAAGGTACTGCCTGAAGATTATGAAAAAGCAGAAAAGAAATATGATATTGCTTTCATAGGGACGGGACACGAGGACAGAGTATCCATCATTAAGGCGGTAGACGAGCAATGCAGGGAAAAGGGTCTTAAATTTTACTATTATATTTATATGCCCCACATTTTTGTCTTCTATTACAACAAACTCTTTAATCCATATTTTAGTCATGTTAAAAAGAAGGATGTTCAGTTTGGCTTTTTGCCGCTTAGCGAAGTGTACAGAATATACAGCGAGGCGAGCTGTGTCCTTGATGTTGAAAGTTCAACGCAAACCGGACTTACAATGAGAACAATTGAAATCCTTGGATTAAAAAAGAAACTGATGACAACTAATAAAGATGTTGTAAATTACGATTTTTACGATGATAACAACGTTTGCATTTTTGACCGTAATAACGGGAAAGTCGATGTGTCATTTTTTGACAGGGAATACCACGAGCTTTCGGAAAAAATCTATAATAAATATTCACTTCGCGAGTGGGTATTAACGCTTTTGAATCAGTAATATTGAAGAAAGAAATTTTGGGTGTGATATGAAAATAGGAATCGATCTTTTATGGGTGCGCCCCGGCAAATGTGGCGGAACAGAGTCATATACGCGTAATTTGCTTACGGGCTTTGGAACCTATGATGATAAAAATGAATATATTCTTTTTGCTGCTAAAGATAATGCGTCTACTTTTACGGAATATACGAAGCTAAAACAGAATAACATAACCATAAAAGAATGTCCGGTAAACTGTGCGGTTCAGTGGAAGCGTATATTGTGGGAAAACCTTAATATCGACAGATATGCAAAAGACGAAAAGATAGACAAAATGTTTATCCCTGTTTACAGTAAACCACTGAGTTTTTCTAAAAAAATGAAGTATATAACCGTTATTCACGATGTTCAGGCACTTCATTACCCGGAGTATTTTTCTTTTGTTAAGAAGCTGTTTCTTAAATATAAATGGAAATATGCATGCAAAACTTCTTCGAAAGTAGTGACCATATCCGATTATTGTAAAGAGGATTTGATAACAAGATATCCTTACGTGAAAGACAGGATACTGACTATATACGACCCTATCATTTCGGATGCAGAGGTTGCGGATTTTGATTCCATTGCGGGAAGACTTAAAATAACAAAGGGAGAATACTATTATTGTGTAAGCTCTGTTTTGCCGCACAAAAATTTGAATACTGTCTTAAAAGTGTTGGCAGAATTGAAAAAAGAAGAGAGTCCCCTGCTAAAGCCCCTTGTATTAAGTGGTGTAGGAGGCAGACAGCAGGAACTTGAAGCTTTGGTTGATGAACTTGGTATCAGCGAATATGTAATATGTACCGGATTTGTTAAGGATGCCGAGAGAGACAGTTTGTACGAAAACTGTAAACTCTTTCTTTTTCCCAGTATTTTTGAAGGCTTTGGAATGCCCCCTATAGAAGCAATGCGTAAGGGGAAAAACGTGGTAATGACCAAAAAGAGCTGTCTTATGGAAGTTACCGGCGGCAAGGCTGTTTATGTCGATGATCCTTACGATGTAAAAGAGTGGATTGAAAAGATTGAAATTGCTTCAAAACAGCCTGAAGCGACAGAGACATTTGAACAGTATAATCTTTCGGTTATTACAGAAGAATTTGTAAAATTGTTTGAAGCATAATTGAGGAGATGTTTCCTGATGAACAGAACCCGTCGTTCTATGCTGAATGTGGCGGTGGCCCTTTTTACATATGCCATTCCGCTGGTTACGGCATTCCTGGTGCAAAAAGTTCTTGTTTTGTCACTTGGAGATGATTACAACGGAATAAACGGTCTTTTTTCAAGCATCATAAGTATGATGTCTATGACAGATTTGGGAATCGGAACGGCTATTATTTATCATATGTACCGTCCGATGGCAGAGAGGGACTCTGAGAAGATCAAATCACTTCTTAAGTTTTATAAGTACAGCTATATGGTCATTTCTGGGGTTGTGCTGCTCATAGGAGTTGTGGTTGCATTCTTTTTGCCTTTGCTTACCGATGGAGCCAAGATTAAGGAAAATATCTACCTGATTTTTGTTCTTTTTATATTTGACTGTGTATGCTCTTATTTTCTTGGATACAAAAAGTCCATGCTTTACGCAGACATGGTAAATTTCATTCCCGACACCATATATTTTTGTGTATATATGGTGCAGAATGCGCTTCAGATTTATGTATTGCTTGCTTTTCACAGTTATATTGCATTCTTGATAATAAAGAGTATGGGAAAGATTGTTCCAAATATTCTTATTTCTCTTTATATTAGGGTTAAATATCCTTATACTGCGGAGAAAAACGTTAAGCCACTTGACAGTGAAGTGCGGAACGACATTGTTAAAAAGGTTAAAGGTCTTTTTCTTCATAAAATAGGAAAACTTATTGTAACCGGAAGTGACAGCCTTGTGCTGACGGGTGTTGTGGGAATCACAGCCATGAACCTGTATGCCAATTATTATTTGGTGATTGCAGGTATTTCTGCTTTGTTTAATAAGGGGTTTGAAACTCTTTCAAACAGCGTGGGAAACTTCTTGTTGGACAGCAGCAAGGAAAGAAACAAAGATGTGTTTAAAAAGGTCGAATTTTTAAATTTTTGGCTTTTTGGAACTGCTGCGGTTGGTATGTATGCCGTTATGCAGCCGCTTATCGAACTCTGGATGGGAGAACGTTTTCTATTTTCGGAGACGGTGCTGATTGTACTTGTATATAATTTTTATCTTCAGGGTGTAAGAACCAGCGTAATCACCTTTAAGGAAGCTGCGGGAATCTTCCATGAGGACAGATTTGTCCCTGTGATTGAAGCGATGCTGAATCTGGCGGTATCTATTGTCCTTGCGATGTATCTGGGTGTTGCAGGTGTATTTGTCGGTACAATAGTAAGCTCGCTTGTGGTATACTTATATGGTTACCCTAAATATGTGTGCGGCCCCTTGTTTGATATGTCTTTTGCAAAATATCTTTGGGGAACGGTTTCACACCTTTTGGTTCTTTCCATAGCTATATTAGGCATAGGCGGAATTAAGATGACTCTGGCCGACTATAATCCCTGGGGACGATTTTTTGCAGGTGGAATTGCGGCTGTTTTGGTATCCCAGATTGTTTTCTTTGCCTTTTATGCAAGAAGCGCTGAAATGCGTTATTATATTGGATTAATTAAAGGTAGATTTGGTGACAAAGCATCGCACGGAGAGTAATTAATGAACAAGCTATTGGATTTTAGAAAGCGTTTGGGTGATTATCAGGAGTGGTTCTATCTTCCCTTTATTATTGTGATGGGTGGATTGATGTCTTTTGGTATCACCTCTGAAGATAAAATATACCTAATCTGTTTTGCGGTGGTAACTCTCCTTTTGGGTGTAAAAGTGGTTATTACCGACTACAGCCTAAAAGAGATCACCTGGATGGTTTTGATTGGGGTTCTGCTGATAGTCAATTTTCTAATCAATGGTGAAAGAACTCTCATTGTTACATATATGGCAGTTATAGGAGCTAAAAATGTGGACATTACAAAAACGCTCAAGCTGTCGTTGTGGACAAAATTACCATTAACGGTTTTTAGAGTGCTTCTTGCTATTACCGGTGTAGTTGAAAATGAGATAATCGAGATACCTAAAGAGGGAATATATGTCGGACTCACCGAAGTAAAATGCTATGGTTTTTACAGTGCAAACATGTTGTACGGAAATATGATAGTCATAGCGATGTTGTTTTTCATAGTATACAGAGAGAAAGCAAAATGGTATTGGTATGTCCTTTTTACAACTTTTTTTGCAGTCGCGTATAAGTATTTGTATTGTCGAACCGGCTTTGCTATATGGCTTGGTTTTTGTTTCTTACTTGCATTGCATTACATTCTTAGGAAAACAAAAATCGGAGTTGAGTTTTTAAGGTTTTGTTCCTTTACGCCTTATGTGCTAATGATAGTAACATATATTCTTACGGCGTTACTATCGAAAACTTATTTCTACATGGAAAAGAATCGACAGAGTGATATTGACGGCGTGGCTTTTTTTCAGCTGATACTTAAATCGATTGTAATTGCTGTATGTGCACTGGTTTTTATTGTGCTATTTTTAAGATTTACCGCAGGAAAATATAAGAAAATATATGGCTTTGCCTGTGATATGGTAGCTCCTGCAATGATTGGAGGCACCATATGGTTTTCGTGGCTTGCTTTAAACAGTCAAAAAATCAGAACAAGAGTATTAACGAATATTCACAGAAGTTTTACAGGGCGTTTTCACCATACAAGAATATTTTACGACAGAACAGGAATAGGGCTTATCGGGAATAAGATAAGAGAGACTTTTGACAGTGTTTACTTTCATTCTGCATATAATTACGGTTGGATAATAACGGTAGTCTTTTTGGTGGCATACTCGGCAGCAATTTGGCACTGCGTTCGGAAAAAGAACACATTTGGAGCTCTTGCATTGACTGCGATGGCGGTATACGGATTTTTGGAACAATTTCCACTAAGTGTATTATGGAATGTTCCGCTTATATACATTAGTAAAGTTTTATTTGAAGAAATAGGTGAATCTGAGGAGACTGATGAGGAAATGAATTCCTACAATAAAAAGAATCAGACGATTGAAACATACGGATTTATAGTGATTAACCTGTTTTCGGCAACATTTGCCTATGTTGCGGCATGTTATTTAAGATTTTGGACAGAAGGAAATGCTATACGTGAAAGAGGAAAATGGTTTGAAATTTTGATGCTGTGTTTGGCAGGTAGCATTATTTATGATTTGATTTCAGCCGGATATAAAAACTTTTTTAAACGTGGTATTTTTGATGAGTTAGTTAAGGTTGTACGCTATATACTCACTCTGTTTATCGGCATAAGCGCATATATTTATATATTTGATATGGAAATGAAGTTTTCAAGACTGATGCTTGGATACTTTATTGTAATAACCGGCATATTAACTTTCGTACTAAGATGCATTTTCAGATCTGTTATGAAAGCATATTACTGGTCCACCGGTGGAAGCGATAAAATAATGATTGTGTCCACGAGAGAGAGAGTAGAAAAGATTATTAATAATATAAAACGTGGCGGCGAGTGGAGCTATAAGATAATAGGTCTTGTTCTGACCGATTGTGATATGGTGGGTGAAAGTGTATGCGGAGTTCCGATAATAGCTGAGCTTGAAAGTGCTGCCGAGGTAGGCAGACAATCTACTCTTGACGCGGTAATTTTTGACTGTGCAGATTCTAATGATGAGAAAATAGAAGCAGAAATCAAAGAATTTTTGTCAATGGGTGTTGTAGTTCACAATTGTGTTGATGTGCGTTCAATGGATGCCCCGTATAGCTCAATGGAGCGCTTTGCCGAAATGCCTGTGGTAACATATTCCATGAATATGATTGATTACAGAAGGCGAATTATTAAGCGTGTGATGGATATTGTAGGTGGATTGGTAGGAATAATTATTCTTATTGTTGTGACTCCTTTCGTTGCGTTGGCCATTAAGCTTGATTCAGAGGGACCTGTGTTCTTTTCACAGACAAGAATCGGTAGAAACGGAAGACGCTTCAAAATGTACAAATTCCGTTCCATGTATGAAGATGCCGAAGAACGCAAGAAGGAGCTTATGGAAAAAAATAAAATGTCCGGTCCCATGTTTAAAATGGATGACGATCCCAGAATTACAAAGGTCGGAAAATTCATAAGAAAGACAAGTATTGATGAACTTCCTCAGTTCTGGAATGTATTAATCGGAGACATGAGCCTTGTAGGAACAAGACCACCCACAGTGGAGGAATATGAGCAGTACAGTTCGTACTACAGAAGAAGAATGAGCTTTACACCCGGGCTTACTGGACTTTGGCAAGTAAGCGGCAGAAGTGATATCGAAGATTTTGATGAGGTCGTTAAGCTAGACCTGCAGTATATTGATGGATGGTCTGTAAGAAAAGATATAAAAATTCTTATTAAAACCATTGGTGTGGTTCTTAGCCGTAAGGGATCAAAATAATTATAAAATGTGAGTTAGCGATGGGAAGTTACTATGGTTGGCTCATGCGGAATACTATAATGGATAAAAAAATTAAAGTCTGCCTGGTGGGTTCATCGGGCGGACATTTGACTCATTTGTATATGCTTAAACCTTTTTGGGAAAACAAGGAAAGATTCTGGGTTACTTTTGATAAAGAAGATGCAAGAAGTGTCCTTAAGGATGAAGTGATGTATCCTTGTTATTTTCCCACTAACAGAAGCCTGAAAGCACTTATTATTAATACTAAGCTGGCGTTTAAACTGATAAAGAAAGAGAGACCGGATATTATTATTTCATCAGGAGCCGCAGTGGCTGTTCCTTTCTTTTACGTCGGAAAGCTATATGGTGCTAAAACCGTATATATTGAGGTTTTTGACCGCATTGACCGTCCTACCATGACCGGAAAGATGGTATATCCGGTAACGGATAAATTTATTGTTCAATGGGATGAAATGAAAAAGGTTTATAAGAAGGCCGAAAATCTTGGAAGCATTTTTTAATGATAACAGTTTGAGAGGCAGTATATGATTTTTGTTACGGTGGGAACCCACGAGCAGCAGTTTAACAGATTAATAGAGTGCATAGATGAATTGAAAACTTCGGGTGAGATTAGTGATGAAGTTGTTGTTCAGAGTGGCTTTAGTGATTATGTACCAAAGTCCTGTAAATGGCAGAAACTGTTCGGATATGAAGAAATGAGCAAATTAGTATCGCAAGCGGATATTATAATCACTCATGGAGGCCCGGCCAGTTTTATCGCGGCCCTTCAGGTTGGAAAAATTCCTATAGTTGTTCCGAGAAAAGCTGCGTTTAATGAACATGTGAATGATCATCAAGTACAGTTTTGCACCGCAGTGGAAGAAAAATACGGGAATATTATATTGGTGGAAGATATTTCCAAACTTAAAGAAACGATTCAAAATTATGCAGAAATCGTTTCGCTTAGAACCGGAAAATTTGAAAGCAACAATGCTTCCTTTAATTCAAGATTTGAAGAGATTGTATCAAAATTGATTGGTGAATAGGATTTTGTAATGGAAAACAGGCCGCTAAAGGAAAAAACTGTATATCGCATGGCATTTATCGCATTACTTATATGTATGGCCGTTTTTTTTCTTTGGGCACATCCTTTGTATATTTATGATACAGATGATTGGACATATATATCTAATAACCGTTTGGGCATTCCTATGCCTAATGCATGGAACCCGACCAAAGTATTACCCGAATGCTTGTTGCCGCTTATCGGTGAGATTGGTGCAACGGTAATTTATCCTTTTACAGGCGATTACATTCAGTCGATTGCATTTGCAACGGGAATTTTTGTGAGTGTTCTTTTTACTGTTTTTTTAGTATTTTTTTCAATAATAATAAAGAACAAATTTTCATTATCTTTGATTAACTATTGTTTTCTCTTGATTTTCTTAACTATTACGATGTTTACTCCATACTATACTCAGGAATATATGTACTCGCATATGTTTTATGGTGGTGGAGTAAATGCATTGTTTAATTACATTGTTCCTAATGTATTTAACGGAATTCTTCTTTTTATAATATGGAATGACGAGGAGATGAACTGGTTTGACTCAAAACATGTTGTAAAGAATTCCATAGTAGTTCTTTTGGTTTATTTATGTATTTTTTCAAGCCTTACAAGCAGCATTATTTTTATGAGTTTTGTGGGGTCACTGCTGTTTTTTAGATTGATAAGTCTTCTTTTAAAACTCCTAAAAAAAGAAAAGTTACACAAAGTAATATTGAGATTCATTAAGGAAAATGCAGTATATTTGGGAATTTTGATGTGCTGGTTCTTAGCACTTTATTTGGAGGGAAACGGCAGACGGGCCGGTTGGGCAATCGATACATCCTATGGCTCGGTGGGTGAAACCATAAGAAACCTGATAACAGGGCTAAAGGAAATCAATAAAATATTTTGGCTGATGCTTTTGTCATGTGTGACTGCGGGGTTGGCGACTTATTTGTTTCGACGTGTTGTTCAAAAAAATGTGCAAGAAAAGGATCGGGAATATGTGGTTCTTCTTTTGAGAAATGTATTTTCACTCATTCTCGTTACCGTTTATCTGGTGCTGGTAAGTTCAAAGTTGGCTCCCGGATACATACGAAACTCTTCGGTAAACTGGGGAATCGTTTTTTATCTGGTGATTATTATGTTTTTATGCATCGGATACATTGTCAGCTCATTTGAATGGGTAGGTATGACATTCCCTCTTTTGGCATTTGTGCTTATTTCTGTTTTCGTGATAACAAAAAATAATTATAAAGATACGTATACACCTTCAAAGATTAAAAGGATAGATGATGATATTGTTTCGCAGATAATTGAAGCCGAAAAGAACGGAGATACATATGTTGAGGTATATGTACCAAAACATATTAATCCGGAATGGCCTATTGTTTTGTCTTATGGGGGTGAGAGAATATACAAAACCCTGTTTCAACATGGCATTATCAATTCGGAAATGGAAGTAATTCTTGTACCAAGCGAAGAAAAAAATGCGGAGTTCGGATATCCTGAGGAGTAGTAAATGATAAAAGAAAAACTTAAGAGTAAAGATTTTGTTATTTCATTATTGACCATACTTTTTGTATTTGCAGTACTGATAATATTTTTCTGCAACGTGCATCCTATGTATGTTTATCAACTGGATGACTGGGTTTATATATCCTACAATCGGATCGGAATACCTTCTACTCATTATTTTAATCCTACCAAAATTCTTCCGGAGGTATTGCTTCCTGCTTCGGCAGAGATAGCAGTTGATATTGTTTATCCGATTACCGGTGATTACATTGGCTCTATGGCTAAGGTTTTCGGTATTGTATTAAGTTTGTTTACTACCATATTGATGGGGTATGTGGCCGGATGGCTGAAAAAGCATTATGGTTTGTCCGCGGGCATAATATCTGGTCTGGTTATAGTTGTCCTACTAATGTTTTTTATGCCGTATTATAATTTGAAGTTTTCTTTTTCAAGTATGTTTTATGCCAGCAATACAAATGCAATATTTAACTATGTAGTTCCTGGCTTATTTAATGCAATTCTGGTATTTGTTCTTTTTGAAATTGAAAAATTTGAATGGTTTAACAGAAAAAAGATATATGCAAACGGAATCCTTCTTTTATTCATTTATTTATGCATTAATTCAAACCTATTCCACAGCATAATAGGAGCTGCTTTTGTTGGATCGATTTTGGTAGAAAAATTATATATACAGATAAGAAACAGCGAAAAGAAAGGCTTCATTAAATTTGTATCAGAGTATGTTAAAGATAATTATACCTATCTTTTGATTCTTCTGATGTGGTTTTGCTCTGCGATATTGGAAGCTTGCGGAGACAGAGCTGTGGCAGGTGGAACCGAAATTAAAATTAAGGAAACCTGGGCAATATATATCAATTCAATTCTCGGAATGAATAAGCTGTTTCTTCTTTTAGTATTTGGCAGTTTATTTGTTGCATGGGTTATTTGGATATACAGAGCTGTAAAGAGAAATGAAAAAGATCATTCCTTTATAAGTTACCAGTGGAAAACCCTGTTCAGCTTATTACTGACATTTATATTTGATTTTCTTCTTTGCGCAAGAGTCTCACCGGCCAGCGCTCAAAACTGTGCAGCTTTATGGGCTGTTCCATTCTTTGAAATACTAATATTTATTGTCTCAACAGGTTACATCATGAAAAACGTTCCGCAGTTTTTCATTGGTGTTCCGATTGCATTATTTGTTTTAAGTTCTGTATTTGTAGTGACCAAGGAAAATTACAGAGATGTATATTACACTCCAATCATTAAGGACATATGTAATGATATTATCGATCAGATAGTTGAGGCCGACCAAAAAGGTGAAACATACTGCGAGGTATATATACCAATTTCTCACAATCCTGAACTGCCGGAAAACACTGTAAAATGCAATGAGGTTATAGCTCGCGCGGCATATTTCCACGGCTTGACCACCAAATATATGGATGTTAAGATTATTGAGACTTTGGAGAAAAATGAGGAGTTCAATTTCCCTGTATATAAAGAATAACAAAGGGGACTGTATGGCGAATAAAAACAAAAAAATCGGTATAGAATTTCTGCTTGAAAGTTTGTTTTTTTTATTTTTTCCAATAGCGGTTATCCCGAAAATGGTTCAGCTGGGCATATATATTTTTGCCTGTGTACTAATGATTTCACATAGTCGTAAGGTAAAAATTGATACTTTTTCCATGCTGATTTTCATTTATCTTGGAGTATATGGAATCTCGATTTTCAGAAGACTTTGGATAGATGAAAATATTGCTTTGGAACGAATTGTCAGTACCGGCTATCTATACATATTATGGATAGTGGCTACAATATTGTATCTTTACTTTTTACACTATGATTTTTCGTTTGACAAACTTACCAAAGCGGCATTTATTAATGTCTTTGTCATGTTTATGCTGGCTGTAATAGCTATTCTTCACTCGAAAATCTATGGTTATCCGAAAAATATTTCGATATTTGGAAGTGATTTGTTTTACTGGGAGTGGACATCACTTCGTTTTGAAGGTTTTTTGGATTATCCGACATTAGTGACCGCATTTGAAATTCTTTTGTATCCATGGGCAAGCATGTATGTACGAAGACGTTTTACAAAAAGACGCTTTTTAAGTCTTGCTGTTTTTACTGTTATGGGATTTTTGCCAATAGCGCTTTGCAGGTCGAGAACCGGGTACTTATTATACTGGGTTCCAGTTTTGATACTTCCGCTTATGGGAATTGTTGCAAAAATAAAACGTAAACAGATAAAGGGTTTCGTTATTTTTTGTGCTGTCGTTGCCGGATTGTTTTGCATATTTAATTTGGAATTATGTATTACTTTAGTTGAAAAGTTATTGCTAATGCGAGAAGGCAGTCAATTCAGTCGTTCGGTAATATATTCAGAAACATGGTTAAAGATAAAGGAGTATCCTTTTTTGGGTTATGGTATAAAAGTAAAAAGTTCGTGGGACTTGTATCCGCTTGGAAGTCATAGCAGTTATTTGGGCTTTCTGTTCAAATCGGGATTAATAGGAACATCGATTCTGCTGGTGGCACTTATTTATAAACTCAGGGATATGTACAGGGTATCTGTAACAGCGAAATCAGTGTACACATCATGGATAATAATAAGCGTATTCTGTGTGCATGCGTATTTTGCTTTAGAAGATATGGATGGTGTAAGTTGGCTGCTTTGTATGTGGTTTGCCATCTTGGGCATAGTGGGCAACAAGAATTTTAAAGAATGTTCGTGGGAACAGTACGAGGATAAAACTAATGAACAACAAAATGCTATATGTAACCGGTAGTTTTCCTGACAATCAGGAAGGCATTGCCGCAAGTGCAAAGGTATTGATGGACGCAATGGTAAACCATCTCGGTGGTGATAATGTGGTTCTTCTTACAACAGATAAACCTATTATTACGAATAATATTTCAGCTAATGCATCAGTCAAATATGAACTTATGTCTGATTGGAGAATGCGTATCGGTAATGTTAAATGCTTATATGAGATTCTTTCAAAAGAAAATATCACTCATGTTCATATGGAATATCCCGGGGATTTGTATGGCAAGACATTTCTTGCCACTTTTCTTCCTATACTTATAAGAAGATATAACAGAAAACATAAAACAAATATTGAATGCAACGTTAGACTCCATGAGTTTACAAAAGCGCGATTACTAAGAAGAATGGCAATCGTACCTATTCTTTTGTTTGCTCACGGTATATGGATTCCGGCTATGGAAGACAGGCAGGCAGCAACAAAAATTGCGGGAAAGCGTGTTCACAGAACATTAATCGGAAGCAACATTACTGTTGTTGACAGAGAAAAAGAAAATATATCGGGGAAAACAGTGATTTCTTATTTCGGTTCAGTTTACCCCGGTAAGGGAATAGAAAGAATTCTCGAACTATGGAAAAGCATAAAAGAAAATGATAAGGATAATAAGTTTATCTTTAAAATAATCGGTGAAGTGGATGTTAATCCCGATAATCATTTTCTTGAATATCATAAATTCGTGCGTGAAAGAATCGATAGTCTCGGGCTTAGGGATGACATCGTTATAACCGGTTACGTATCTGACGAAGAAGCCTCCGTTGAGATACGAAACAGTGACGTAGCCACTCTTTTGTTTGAAGACGGTATGAGCTTAAGAAGGGGGAGCTTTATAGCTTATCTTTCTCACGGGGTTCCGATTATTACAACCCCGGGTGATGCTGAGTCTGTTGAGATTCTTGGCAATCTTGAAGGTGTATTTATGTGCGATGACGAAGCGAAGATGCTCGAAAAAATATATGAGTGGGCGGGAAAGGATAAAGAGTCAATGGATCGTATTCACTCAGAAAACATTGAAGCCTCATCATACGCTGATTGGAATGAAATAGCCGCCAAAATGCTTAAGGAATACGAAATGCTGTAAATGATTCTAATAGAAGTAATATTTTGTATTAAAAGTTTACGGAGAAAAAAATGAAAAAGCAGAAAATAGATTTTGTAATTTCATATGAAAACTGGCAGAGAGAATTGTACGGCTGCACTCTTTTGAAGCTTGAGCTTGAAAGAAGGGGATATACGGTAAAGATGGATCATTTTCCGGTTGATAATACTTTGAGCCCTTATCGCAGGCAATGGGCACCTAAAGTTGTAATATATCCTTTTTTGTATGCAGATGGTTGTGTTCGTCAGGCAATTTCGTTCGGTAAAAGACCTGAGAACATTATTAATCTTCAGTCTGAACAGATTCTTTCGGATTTTACGGTTCAGTGGCGCCCCAAAATGCCTACCGGAGATGCAAAATACGGATATCACGTCTGTTGGGGTGAAAAAACGAAGGAACGAATGAGCGCTGCCGGAGTTCCGGAAAGTAATTTAAAAGTAGTGGGGAATATCCATCTGGACATTGATCGCGAAGAATACAGAAATTTGTTTTTTACAAAAGAGGACTGGGCTAAAAAATATGACTTGGACGTAAACAAGCCCTGGATTATGTTTTTTTCAAACTTTAAGTATGCCCGTATGAATCAGGAAGATATAGATGAATATATTGCATGGGCTCCGGAGCGATTAAAAGGCCTTGCGGCAAAAAGATTTGAAGAGGCACCGGGTGAATGCGAAGGTACTCTTGGAATTCTTTATGATTTCATCAAACGAAATCCGGATGTGCTTATTATTTACAGATATCATCCGGCTGAAATGAAGAAGGAAGAAGAACTCATCAAAAAAATGAAGGAAATGCCGGATTCTTTCAGATGCATAAATGACGGTACCATACAGGATTGGATTCCTGCCTGCGATATGTTTCTAACGACAGACAGTACCAGCATGACCGATGTTATTATGCAAAAGAAACCCTTTGGATTAATTGAAACAAGAGAGCATAACGAAGCTTTCTGGGCGGATACATATCGCGGAGCAACAAAGATTGGCTCCGTCAATGAACTTGAAAATGCAGTAGAAGCAGGAAGAGATTATTATCCTTTAGCAGATGGTATTTTTGAACATTCGATTGTTAATACTACAGAAGGTAAAAAGGCATATGAAGCGTTGGCTGACTATGCTGAGGAAATATATAACAAGAAAGCATACAGATTCAGACCTAAGCCTGAACCACGTCAGCTTAATATGTTTATGGAGCTTAGACTCGCTTACCGATATGTAAAGGATTTTGTATATCGTAACCCGATTAAGCGCCTCGTTATTGTACCTAACTTGGATAATGAAGCGGCAGACACAGAGAAGCTTGATAAATTAATGAAAAAAATGTATTGTACTCATTCGGTTGAAAAGCACAGAAGCCAGTTGGAACGAGAGAAAGCATACGAGGAAAGGCTTCGCCCTTTTTTTGAAAAGTAGGAAGATTAAAATATTATTCTAAGGAATAAAAGACAGATATGGTACTTACTCAGGTATATAAAAAAATGAACACCATTTTAACAAAAGAGCAGAAAAGAAAAGTTCCTTCTCTTGTGGTTTTGATGGTTATAGGTGGTTTTCTGGAAGTTTTAGGGGTAACAATGATAGTACCCCTCTTATCCGTATGCATGGATGAGCAATTTTTGGAAAATCATTCAGGAATAGGAAAAATTGTTAAGATTCTTGGAATTCACAATCAAAAAACGTTCATTCTGCTCCTTATAGCGGCGATGATTTTTCTGTACATTGTTAAAAACCTGTATCTCATTTTCCAAACTAAAGTTCAGAATAAATTTGTATTTAATGCCCGCCTGGATATTCAGAAAGAAGCCTTCAACATTTATCTTCATAAACCGTATTCATATTTCCTTTCCGCCAGTACGGGGGAAATACTTAGTGTAATCAACGATGATGTAGTTGGATCTTTTGCATTACTGAACCTGCTTCTACAGGTAGTTGCAGAAGCAATTGTTTCTTTTGCTCTTATAGTTACCGTATTTGTTATCAGTCCAATGATTACCATAATTGTAGCCATTTCGATGGCCATATCTCTTCTTGTTCTTATCAAGTTTGTCAGACCTTCAATGGTTAGAGCAAGTAACAGAAGAATGGAAGGAAAAGTTGAGAACAGCAAATGTATTATGCAGGCAATAACCGGTATCAAAGAACTAAAGATAACCGGAACAGAAGCATATTTTGAAAATCTTTTTGCAGAAAGTGGAGCAAAGCGAGTTGACGCTGAAGCCCAAAATGCAACTTATTCCGCAATTCCCAGAATGATAATTGAAATGGTTTGCATGAGCGCTGCCATGGTTGCATTTGCCATAATGCTTTTATCGGGAGAAACTATGTCGGTTTTAATCCCGATTATCTCTGCTTTTGCCATGGCTGCTATGAGATTGCTCCCAAGCGTCAGCAGAATCGGAGCCGCAGTTAACCAGATTACTTTCTTTACACCTTCGGTTGATAAGTTGTTAACACATCTTGAACAGTTAAGAATTGAGCAGGCCAATGCACCTGTAGAAGTAAAGAGGGAAGAAGTACCAATTGAAACAATAGAGAACATAAAACTAAGCGGAATAGAGTTTAAATATGACAACAGCGAAAAAATGATTCTTTCCGATGCTGATTTAACTATTCCGAAGGGCATATCGGTGGGAATAGTAGGCGCCAGCGGATCGGGTAAAACAACAGTGGTTGATATTTTATTCGGGTTGCTTTTACCGCAAAAAGGATCGGTTTCTCTTAATGATGTGGCTATATCGGATTGTTACTCAAGCTGGCTTGAGAAGGTAGGATACATTCCGCAGACGATATTTTTGTTGGATTCTTCTATCAGAGAAAACGTCGTTTTCGGACGAAACAAAGGCTGTGGTGATGAAGAAATATGGCGTGTTCTTGAGGAAGCACAAATCGCAGATTTCGTTAAAAGCCTTCCGGAGGGTCTTGATACTCAGGTAGGTGAAAGGGGAGTGAGACTTTCCGGCGGACAAAGACAAAGAATCGGAATTGCACGTGCACTGTACGGTAATCCGGAAGTTCTGGTATTCGATGAAGCCACTTCAGCTCTTGATAATGAAACAGAAGATGCACTTATGCGCTCAATAAACGCTTTCCATGGTAGAAAGACCATGATAATAATTGCCCATCGTTTGACTACCATTGAAGGATGCGATACGATATATCGCGTTGAAAATGGGGATATTATTAAAGAGCGATAAATGGTATAATAACATGATTAAAGATATCAGAGGTATATAGAATGAGAAAAATCTGTGTTGTAGTTGCAAGTCGTGCCAATTACGGCCGTGTTAAATATGTTTTGAAGGCTATTGAAGCTCATCCCGATTTGGAACTTCAGTTAGTTGTTTCAGCAAGTGTATTGCTCGATCGTTACGGTCGGGCTATTCGTGTTATTGAGCAGGATGGATTTAAGCCGTTAAGAAAGGTTTATTATGTGGTTGAAGGTGAAAACCTTGAAGCACAGGCAAAGTCTACAGGACTTGGTATTATTGAGCTTTCCGGTGTTTTTGAAGATCTTAAACCGGATGTTGTTATTACCGTGGCGGACCGTTACGAAACAATGGCTACAGCCATTGCGGCATCTTACTTAAACATCCCCTTGGCGCATATTCAGGGTGGTGAAATTACCGGTAATATTGATGAACTGGTAAGACATGCTATTACAAAGCTTTCTCATTACCATTTCCCGGCTACCGAAGAAAGTAAACAGAGACTTTTAAAGATGGGCGAAGAGCCTTGGAGAGTAGTTAATTCGGGATGCCCCGCTATGGATACGCTTTGCCACCAAAATCTTGATATTACACCTGAATTTCTTGCTCAAATTCCTGAATTTGTGGGTCATGAATTTGATTTCACAAAGCCATACATTCTTGTTCTTCAGCATCCTGTTACCACTACTCCGGAGGAGGGACGTCGTCAGATTGAAGAAACCCTTTACGCTCTTGTGGACAGACCGGAACAGAAGCTTGTTATGTGGCCCAATATAGATGCGGGAAGCGATATGGTATCCCGTGGTATCAGAGTATTCAGAGATAAACATCAAGATTGCAATTATGCTTATCACAAAAACTTTTCCCCTGAAATTTATAACTGTGTTCTTAACAATGCAGTGTGCTGCGTAGGTAACAGTTCGAGTTTTATTAGAGAAGCATCATTTCTTGGTACTCCTACCGTTGTTGTAGGCGACCGTCAGGAAGGGCGCGAACATGGCCATAATGTTACATTCTGTGATTATGACAGAAATCAGATTGCGCAGTGTGTTGAAAAGCAGATTGCCCATGGCAGATATGAAAAACAGGAAATCTTCGGAACCGGAAGAGCCGGAGAAATCATTGCCGATTATCTTGCAAATGTTGAATTATCGATTCACAAGAGAATGACATATTAATCAAAAACCGAGGACTATTATGAAACAGCGTATGGCACTTATACCCGCGCGAGGCGGTTCCAAGGGAATACCCAGAAAAAACATATATTTGATAAATAACAAGCCTTTAATTGCCTATTCCATTGAGGCGGGACTTGAAGCTAAAGAAGCCGGAGTAGTTGACAGGGTTATTGTATCCACCGAAGATGAAGAAATTGCAGAGATTTCAAGACAGTATGGTGCTGAGGTTCCGTTTTTAAGACCGGCTGAACTGGCTTCTGACAAATCAAAAAGTGTCGATTGCATGATTCATGCTTTTGAATTTTTTAAAGAACAGGGAAAGGTGTACGATGATATCGTTCTTTTGCAGCCTACTTCTCCATTAAGAAACGGCGAAGATATTATCAATTCCATTAAGGTGTATGATGAATCGGGCAGTGAGTCACTTGTCTCCTGCTATCTTGAAGAGAGTGTCAGTGTATTCAATTCATATTATCTAGAAGGCAATTTAGGAATTGCCCTTGACGAAAATCACAATAAAGGTAAGCGAAGACAGGATCTTCCGCCTATGTATGTTCGAAACGGTGCGATATTCATTACAAATACCGATTATATGCTTAGGACAAAACTTGTAGTGGCCGATAAACCTGCCGTTTATGTGATGCCTCATGAGAGATCGGTAAATATAGATACTATATATGATATGAAGCTGACAGAATGGATGGTAGCGACTCAGAATGAACATTAATAAGCTTTTTGAAACCGGAAATAAGGATGTTTACATTATTGCGGAAGTAAGCCAGACGCATGACGGAAGTCTCGGTCAGGCTCATGCTTTCATAGATGCAGCCGCTAAAACAGGAGTTGATGCCATAAAATTTCAGACTCATATAGCCGATGCGGAAAGCACTTTGGAAGAACCCTTCAGAGTTAAATTCAGCTATGAAGACAATACAAGATACGATTACTGGAAGAGAATGGAATTCACAAGAGAACAGTGGGTTGGTCTTAAAAATCATGCCGAAGAAAAAGGGCTGGATTTTTTAAGTTCTCCATTTTCACTCGAAGCGGTTGATCTTCTGGAAGAAATCGGCATTGTGGGTTGGAAAGTAGGAAGCGGAGAGGTATACAGCAAATACCTTCTGGAAAGAATGGCTCAGACCGGTAAGCCGGTTATTATATCCTCCGGTATGAGTACTTACGAAAATATAAAAGAGCATTATGATTCAATTAAGAAGTACAGTGACAAGGTAGGTATTGTTCAGTGCACTACCTCATATCCGTCTTCTTTTGAAGCAGTAGGGCTCAATGTTATTGATAAATTAATTGCCGATTATGACTGTCCAATCGGATTGTCGGACCACAGCGGAACGATTTACCCCGCACTGGCGGCTGTAGCCAGGGGGGCAAAGATTGTTGAAGTACATATTACTTTAAGCCCTTATATGTTTGGCCCGGATGTTTCTTCGTCGGTTACGGTTGATGAACTTACCGAACTCGTAAAGGGCGTTCGTGCGATAACAACAATGCTTAATCATGAAGTTGATAAAACGGTTCTTCCAAAGCAGCAGGCGGATCTTAAGCAGATTTTTGCAAAAG
This sequence comes from Lachnospiraceae bacterium, assembly GCA_024403485.1. GTDB lineage: Bacteria > Bacillota > Clostridia > Lachnospirales > Lachnospiraceae > UBA1258. The sequence goes on along the minus strand of JAKSRT010000004.1, from coordinate 8,324 downwards.
GATTATATGCGGCAGGTCCCATTGCGGCAGGCGAAGAAATAACACTTGAGAAGGTGCGCATGAAAAAACCGTTAAAGGGTATTCCTGCGGAGCAGTATGAAAGTGTTATAGGTAAAAAGGCAGTTGTAGCGATAGATGCCAACACGCCTATAGAGAGCAGCATGCTTGAACAGTAATTTCCGCAGATAATAGGAGATATAAGAAAATGTCTTTATGTAATGATTTAAAAAGCAAGAATGAAACCTTATCGGTTATCGGACTTGGATATGTTGGAATGCCTCTTGCGGTGGCTTTTGCCAAGGAAATAAATGTTATAGGATTCGATCTTAATACCGCAAAGGTTGATTTATATAAGAAGGGAATCGACCCCACAAAAGAAGTGGGTGATGAAGAAATAGCCAAGTCTACCGTTTTGTTTACTTCTGATGACAGTAAGCTTAAAGAAGCCAAGTTTCACATTGTAGCGGTACCTACTCCCGTGAACCAGGATAAGACTCCAAACCTGTTTCCGGTAGAATCTGCTTCTGCTATTTTGGGCAAGAATCTCACAAAGGGTTCAATAGTAGTATATGAATCTACAGTGTATCCCGGAGTAACCGAGGACGTCTGTGTTCCGATTCTTGAGCGTGAATCCGGATTAAAGTGCGGAGTTGATTTCAAAGTAGGTTATTCGCCCGAAAGAATTAATCCCGGTGACAAGGTTCATACATTAAAGAACATTCGTAAAATTGTATCCGGTATGGACGAAGAATCCCTGGAAGAGATTCGAAATGTTTACAATATTGTTATTGAAGCAGGTACGTACCCCGTATCCAGCATTAAGACAGCTGAGGCAATTAAGGTTGTAGAAAATAGCCAAAGAGACATAAATATCGCTTTTATGAACGAACTGGCAATGGTATTTGATCGTATGGGAATCGATACCAATGAGGTTGTTGACGGTATGAATACAAAGTGGAATGCTTTAGGCTTCCGTCCGGGTCTTGTAGGCGGGCATTGTATCGGCGTTGATCCTTATTACTTTGTATATGAGGCTGAAAATCTCGGATATCACAGTCAAATTATATCTTCGGGACGTAAGATAAATGACAGTATGGGTGAATTTGTAGCTGATGCGGCTATAAAGCAGCTTATCTGCTCAGGCAAGGTGGTTCGTGATGCAAAGGTGGTTATTTTGGGACTTACCTTTAAGGAAAACTGTCCCGACATTCGTAATACTAAAGTTATAGATATTGTTCATCGCTTGAAGCAGTTTGACATTAAGCCTGTAATCGTAGATCCTTGGGCTGATGCAAAAGAAACCATTCGGGAATATGATATTGAACTTACGGATATAAAAGATATTAAGGACGCGGACTGCATCATGTTTGCGGTTGCTCACGACTGTTTTAAGGATATTGTGGGTGACAGGTTGGATTCTTTGTTTATAAAGACAGACGACAATTCAGAGAAAATTCTTATTGATGTTAAGGGAATGTGGAAACCTGAAGATATTAAAAAGATGGGCTACAGATACTGGCGTCTGTAATTTAGGAAAATTTGATGAAAAAAGTTTTTATGTTTGCCGGAAGTTCTAACTGCTTTCATGTTTGGGCCGAACTTGCCAATCAAATAAACAGTGCCATCGATGATACCGTTGAATATTATGTATTGTGTGACGAAGGTGCGGATTATGCAAATAAGATGCCTTTTGATTTGATAAAAGATGTATCAATGCAGCCGATTATTCTTGCTAAACCCAACGATTTTGCAAATCATTATGAGAGCAAAGTAACAGAGGAGAAAGAATCCGCTTTTAAGAAGATTAAACGTTTTCTTCGAAAGAGATTCAATTTCTTCTACATAGGACTTCAAGCTTTGGTAAGAATTAAGAAGATTAATGGGCAGAAGGCTGAAATTAGAGCATTATTTAAACAGCACAAGCCTGATGCTGCTTTGTTTGTTGACGGTATAAGGATGGGATATGAACTGGCGACAATAAAGGTTTCACGGGATATGAAAATTCCTGCAATATTTGCCCCGTTTGGTTGTTTTATGTCTCCTGATGCCGCCGTGTATTTTGGAGTTAAATTTCCAAGAGTCGAGACCTGGCAGCAAAAGACCTTTTGGTTTAAGTATATTAGCAGAAAGTATTCGGAAAATGTGGGCCATGTGGGTGATATCGTGATTATGCGATATGAAATACCGGATATGATAGCAATGGCCTTTACCGGTACAGCACCGTACAGCCCTTGGTATCCGGGTGGTAACGAATTTGATTTTGTCGGAATAGCGGAACAGCAGGCATTTGACGACGCGAAAGCGAATTTTGACGAAAAGCATAGTAAAAAGCTTCATATGATGCGTTCTATTGAGCGTACGGGGGTTTTAAAGACGTATGCCGAAAAAGAAAAGCATCTTCAGAATATTAGAACAGAGTATGGTTTTGGTGAAGGAACGCTGACTGTTATAGCCGGAGAAGCCATTGCCGAAGCATCATATTCTGTTGGATACGAAGAAGCGTTAAAGATATACAAAGGAATAGTGGAGTCTCTTAGGGAAACATACGATTATGTGTTGCTTTCATTGCACCCGAGAATGAGCAGAGATAAGTATGCGATGCTTGAAGAAATACCGGGCTGTAAGATTGCCAATGAGCGTTTGTACAAAATTATTGCTCTTGCTGACTGCACGGTTGTTTTTGTTCCTAAGTTTTCTCCGATTTTAATGGTTGAAGGTATTCCATTATCTGTAGTTGATATTACAATAGAGGAATTCGAAAGTATTTTAACAGATGAAGGAAGAACTTCTTTTGCAAAGAAGATAGCTGAGAGAAAAGATATTCTTAACAGAAGGGAAGACGCAAAGGATGTGGATCTTCCTGATTTTTATACATATGTTGTCTCCGTGCTTAAGCACAGATAACTGACGGGAGCTAGTGTATGCAATGTTCAATGCTTGACTGTACTTTGCGTGACGGTGGTTACGTAAATGATTGGAATTTTGGTCATGATGTAATTTCAAGTATATATAAACGACTGGATAAGGCCGGAACGGATTTTATTGAGATTGGTTTTTTGGACGACAGAAGACCTTTTGATATGAATCGTACCATTGCGCCTTCCACAGAGTGCTTTGATAAGATTTTTTCCGGCATTGAAAAGGGAAATGCCACTCCCGTTGCAATGATTGATTTTGGAACATGCTCCATTGATAATATCAGTGAGTGCAAAGACTCATTCATCGACGGAATAAGAGTTATTTTTAAAAAAGAAAAAATAAAGGATGCTCTGCCTTTCTGTAAGGCAATAAAGGAAAAGGGATACAAGTTATTTATTCAGGCTATATCAATTACAGCCTATTCCGATGCAGAACTGTCCGACTATGTAGAGAAGATTAATGAGGTTGAGCCATATGCTTTTTCTATTGTAGATACGTACGGTTTGCTTGATTCAAATAAACTGACTCATTGTTTTGAAATCATAGGCATTCAGTAATTCCATCAGGTTTTTGGAACATCCGTCAGACCGTGAACGTATTGTTGATGCGACTGTTTACGGAATGGGAAAAAGTGCGGGAAACTGTACCAGTGAGTTGCTCGCTCTTCACCTGAACCAGTATTACGGAAAACACTATGATATATGTCAGTATCTTGAGGTAATGGATAATGACCTGATGCCTATTTACAATAAGCATTATTGGGGATATAGATATAATTTTTATCTTTCTGCAATGGAAAATTGTCATCCTGACTATGTAAAATATCTTTTGGACAAAAGAACGCTTACGGTAAGCGATGTCAGCGAAATCCTTCACAGAATACCGGAGGAACGTAAACTTCATTACAATGTGGATATTATTGAGGACTTATATATAAAGCATCAGAGTTCTTTTGCCTTTGAAGGAAGCGGTTTTAATGAATTGCAGGGCATTTTAAAAGGGAAAAATGTAATACTGATCGGACCCGGCGGAAGCTTATACGATAATATAGATTTGGTAAGGCATGAACAGGAAAAATTAGACGCTGTTTTGATTTCCACAAACTTTGCGCCCAAAGAATTTGAATGTGATTTTGTATTCTGCAGTAATGCCAAAAGATATAACAGAATGGTAGATTCATTGTCTGCCGAACCTTTTGGAAATAAACTTATTATTACTTCAAATGTGAATGCTTTCGATATAAAGCCTGATTATACAATCAATTACCAATTTCTTCTTGAAAAAGAAAACTATCTTATCGATAACGCCTTGATTTTATGTCTTTCATTATTGAGTAAAATAGGAATCGGTCAAGTTAAGCTGGTGGGATTTGACGGATTGAGTAACACAGAGAAGGATTACTTTGACGTAAGCTATTCATTCCACTTTTCAAGAGATGACCGTGATGATATCAATTCGAGAACGAAAGATTCGTTAGCAAAGCTTTCAAAAGAGGTTGATATTGAATTTCTCACTGCGTCCATATATCAGGAGTAAATATAAATGCAAGTAAAATATGTTATTTTCGATTTGGACGGAACATTGTTGGATACTTCAGTGGGAGTGAAACAGGCTATTTGCTATACCGTTAAGCAGTATGGATTGCCGGTACCAACCGAAGAAGAAATGGATACATTTATCGGTCCGCCAATATATGAATCATTTGTAAGATATTACAAAATGAGTGATGAGGAATCAAAAAAAGCTACAGAAATATTCCGTGATGCGTATAAGAATCAATTTCTTATGGGAGCAACGGCATATGATGGAATATATGATTTGCTGAAGAAGCTCAAGTCTTTAGGAATTAAGACCGGTGTAGCTACCAATAAGCGTGATGATTATGCGAAGGTATTGCTGAGGGGATTTGGTTTCGACGAATATTTTGATTTTATCCTTGGCAGTGATATGGAAAATAAGATGAAGAAGCCGGATATTGTTATTAAATGTATGGAGGCTTTGGGTGCTGTCGACAAGCAGGAAGTAATCCTTGTGGGAGACACGGTTTTTGATATGGAAGCTGCAGAGCAAATAGGAATCGGATTTATCGGTGTGACTTATGGTTTTGGTTTTTCTGCAAAAAAACAGGATTCTGACCCGGATATATTATTTAGTCGTACCGAGGAAATATACAAATATATCAGTAACATGGAGTAAACAATGAAAAAATATAAGATTTTGGCTATGATTCCCGCCAGAATGGGATCAAGAAGAATTCCTAAAAAAAATATAAGATATATGCTGGATAAGCCTCTTATCCAATATCCTATTGATTTGGCTATCGAATCTGAAATGTTTGATGAGATTTGGGTTAATACCGAAAGTGAAGAACTTGGAAACGCTTGTATAAAAATGGGTGCGAAGTTTCATAAAAGACCTGCTGAATTGTCCGGTGATAAAGCTACAAACCGAGACTTTGTATATGAGTTTTTTAAAACCCACGATTGCGACTACATAGTAATGATTAATCCAACTTCTCCGACACTTCGTCTTGATACACTTAAGCAGTTTGTTGAATATCTTCAGAACAATGAATTTGATACAATCATGTCTGTTAATTCAATAAAAGCCGAAGGCTTTTATCTTGGAGAAAAGCTTAATTTTGACGGAAAAGACAAGATTCCAAGTGAAAATCTATATCCTTTGGATTACATTGTTTGGGCAATGACTGCGTGGAAGAGAGAAACATTCATTAAGCTTCAGGAAAGTGGTGAATGCCCTGTATTTGGCGGAAATATGGCAACATTCTCAATTCCTAAGGATGAAGCCCCGGATCTTGATAATGAAGAAGATTGGGCTATCGCTGAAGCAGTACTAAAGGCTCGTATAGAGAAGAATACTACCGAAATTCGTTATTTGGATGTTTAAGCCCCATATGCTTTTTATTTGAAAGGTGATTAAGGAGTGTTTAGAGTAATTCGAGATGTTGATTTGTGGTTTCTGATTGAGGATTCAAAGAAGAAAAAAATGATACTTTTTTCAGATCGCAAATACAGCGAAAAAATATCATCAGTATTAAAAAACCTGGATGTCGATATTGCATATAAGATTTTTGATGATCCAATCAACGACGAACAGTCTGTTTATGACCTATTAATGGAAAATCCCGATGACATTATGGTTGTTGTCGCAAAAGATGATTTTTCAAAGGCTAAAGCTACTTTAAATTCTTTGGGATTAAAGATAGGAGTAAGTTATAAAAACTTGCGCAAATATACTTTTGAATCTTTGAGTGCCCCGTATTATTACGACCCGGTATGCGGATACAATCTTTTTACCGACGATAAGTACAATGGATTTAGAATGTTTGGCAATCCCGAGTCGGACGCGGTCAGAATACTTACTATCGGTGGAAGTACCACAGACGCTTACTTGTATCCGTTTAAGTGTTGGTCAGAATATTTGCACGAAATGATTAATGAATCCGGAATTGAAAATGTTGTCATGTGCGGTGCTGTAAGCGGATATTCATCAGCAGATGAGTTATATAAAATTATTAGAGACGGAGTTGAACTTAAACCGGATATCATTATTAACTATTCCGGCTGTAACGATATTAAACTCGGTGATTATCCTTATATCAATTCATATATGAAGAGGATAAGTAATTATTTAAGCGGACAAAACAGTTCAATCGGTACAAGATTTGAATCAAATCCATTTGGTGTAACCTGGGGAATCAAAGGCGAAAGAGAGCCTGATTCAAATTACAGGTTCTGGATAAGAAATCAGCGTATGATAAATGCTATTTGTTCGGAAATGGGAATAAAGCATATTACTGTGCATCAGCCCAATATGTGCAACGGAAAAGTAAATATGTCCACATACGAAGAGGAATATTTGGGTAATATTTGTTTTTGCGGAGTTGATAAGCAATCTGTGGAGAAGAATAAGGAGCAATCCATAAGATTCAGACAGCTTGTATGTGAAGATGCAAAAAAGCTGGATTGGTTAGAGGATATGTCGGGAATATTCGATAACGAGGATGTTTATATTGACCGTTTACACATTAATGAAGAAGGAAACAGGATTGTTGCCTCAAACATTTTTGAAGTATTGAAGCAGCATCAGTTTATATAAAAGGAGATATTATATGATTATTTTGGGAATTTCAGCTCTCTATCATGATTCGGCTGCAGCAATTGTTGTAGACGGTAAAATCAGTGCAGCTGCTCAGGAAGAGAGATTTTCCAGAGTTAAACATGACAAAAGATTTCCGATAAACGCAGTGGCATTTTGTTTAAAAACTGCCGGCGTTACCATCGGCGATATTGATTTGGTTTGCTATTATGATAACCCGTTATTGACCTTACAAAGATTTGTAGCCAATGCCGCTTCATTACCCGAAGGTGAAGATGATCTTGTGGAGTGGACCTATGATGACATTTTCTCAAAGCGCATTTGGATTAAGAATTTATTCTTAAAGTCCTGTGGAAAACCTAAGGAGAGCTGCAAGTTTATGGTATGCGAACACCATATTTCTCATGCGGCATCTGCTTTCTACCCTTCACCCTTCGATGAAGCCATGATACTGACTAATGACGGTGTTGGCGAATGGGATACTACTACCATAGGTTATGGAAAAAATAATGATATTAAAAAGGTTAAGACTATATCTTATCCTCATTCTCTCGGACTTCTCTACAGTGCATTTACATATTACTGTGGATTTAAAGTAAACGAGGGAGACTATAAGTTTATGGGTTTGGCCCCATATGGTGTACCCAAATATTATGATCTTATTAAAGAAAATGTTATAGATGTTAAGGAAGACGGTTCATACCGCTTAAATCTTGAATACTTTGATTATCAGAACGGTCGTACAATGATTACCGATAGTCTTGAAAAACTGCTTGGTTCCCCTCGCAGAGAGCCTGAAAGCCGAATTACAAGACACGAGATGGATGTGGCTGCGTCTGTCCAGAAGATTACAGAAGAAATCATTGTTAAGCAGGCTAAGTATGCAAAGTCACTTTATCCCGAAGTCAAGAATATTGTTCTTGCAGGGGGATGTGGCTTAAACTGTGTTGCCAACGGCGTTCTGTTAAGAGAAAAAATATTTGACAGGATTTGGATTCAGCCTGCTGCAGGAGATGCCGGTGGTGCTCTTGGTGCCGCCTTATATGCATATTATTCTTATCTTGGAAATGAAAGAGTTCCGGAAGAATATGACTCTCAGCAGGGCAGCTATTTAGGCCTTGGTTACAGCAACGATGAAGTAAAGACATGGCTTGAAGACAACAATATTCCATACCATGAGGTTAGCAAGGAAGACAGAGCCGATGCAATAGCGGAGCATATTGCAAATCGAAAAGTAATAGGCTTGTTCCAAGGCAGAGCTGAATTTGGCCCGAGAGCACTTGGCA
>JAKSRT010000039.1 GCA_024403485.1 Lachnospiraceae bacterium | reverse complement strand
CAATTTCCAAGTCAAAGTCAATGCTTGTATGGCAGACCGGAAATAATGTAAATGCTTCGGAAAATTTGATGGTTATGAATTTAAATACCGGTCAGATTAATACTACGGTTGCTCCCGAGGGTGAATATATAAAACCGTTGGCTTTTATGAACGAGGATTTAATATATGGTCTGGCTGAGAAAAGGGATGTAGTAACCGATGGCGCGGGAAGAACTACTTTCCCAATGTATGAATTAAAGATTCAAAACGAATATGGTGAGCAGTTAAAGACATATGCTGAGCCCGGAATATATGTTTCCAATGTTTGGTTAAAGGACAACCTTCTTTCGATGGAAAGGGTTGTAAAAAGTGATTCGGAAGAACTTAAGTATCTTCCTTACGAAAACGATTATATGACAAACAATCAGACACCAAAGCAGAGACAGAATGTGATACAGACTGCAGTCGATGATTTGTATGAGACGATAGTCAGAATTAAATTCAGCCACGATACGAAGGGAAAGATTATCATGCTTTCGCCTGAGACCGTGATTTATGAAGGAAGCAAAGAATTATATCTTGGAAAGAATATTACGGATAAGAATCACTACTATGTCTATTATAAGGGTTCTCTTCAGACAATAAGTACGAAAGCGTCCAATGCGGTTACACAGGCAAATAATAACTACGGTACTGTTGTGGACGACGAGGGCTACTATGTTTGGATAAGAGCAAACAGAGCATTGAGAAATCAGATAATGGACTTATCCATAGAACCTAATATTGAGGGCGATGTTGATCAGGTTGCATGGTGCCTGGACAGAATGCTTGAGTATGAAGGAGCAGTCAGAAATACAGAGTATTTATTTTCCATAGGAGAGACTGTATTATCAATTCTTGAAGAGGCACTTTCTGACTATAATGTGTGCGATTTGACGGGCTGTTCGCTAGACAGTATTCTTTACTATGTTAATAGGGACATCCCTGTTTTGGTTCTTATGAATGATGGAAAAGCATATCTGATTATTGGGTATAATCAATTGTCGATAGTAGTTCTTGAACCCGAAAAGGGCTGGTACAAAATGGGAATTAACGAAGCCCAGGAAATGTTTGAAGCAAACGGGAACCAGTTTATAACATATGTTCCGGATAAATAAACGGATGAGGCACAAATGAATTCTAACAAATTTGACAAAATAATAATAGGAGCAGGCTTATATGGGTTGTATTCTGCTTTGCTGTGCGCAGAAAAGGGGCAGAGTATAATGGTTTTGGAATGTGATTCCAAAGCATTTGGAAGAGCCACTTACATAAATCAGGCAAGAGTTCATCAAGGATATCATTATCCCCGCTCTATTTCCACAGCAATGAAGTCTGCCGGATATTTTGAAAGATTTAATAAAGACTACGATTTTTGTATAAATCGGGAATTTAACAAAATATATGCCACATCGGCTGAGTATTCCTGGTCTGACGGCGAGCAGTTTAAACAATTTTGCGAGGCTGCCAATATTAAATGTGAAGAACTGCATGTAGACAAATTTTTTAAAAAAGGGATGTGCGATGGAGCTTTTTTGACCAGGGAATATACTTATGATGCCGCAATTCTACGCGACTTCTTTTTGGAGAAAATTAAGAACCATAAAAATGTTACTTTGAAGTTCGGAGTGGAAATAACCGGAATAGAGAGGCAGCAGGAATCATATCTTTTGCATATAAAAGATGGGGAAGATATCAAAAGCGGATTTTTGATTAATGCAACTTATGCAGGAGTAAATCAGATTCTTGAAATGGCAGGATTTGAAAAATTCGGTATAAAATATGAACTGTGTGAAATAATACTTTGTGATGTAAACGAAAACCTGAATGATTACGGATTTACCGTTATGGACGGTCCTTTCTTTTCCATAATGCCTTTTGGAAAAACAGGACTTCACTCTCTTACTTCTGTTACTTTTACGCCGCATGCCATTTGTTATGAAGACGTTCCCTGTTTTGCATGTCAGAATAACAGTGAGGGTTTCTGCAGCAAAAAGCATTTGGGCAATTGCAATGACTGTCCTGCAAAACCTGCAACGGCGTATCCGTATATGGCGAACCTGGCAAGAAAATATTTAAAAGATGATTACAAATTTGAGTATAAAGAATCGTTGTTTTCAATGAAGCCGATACTGATGAGTTCGGAAATCGATGATTCAAGGCCCACGGTTATTAAAACTTATTCCACTAATCCGACATTTATAAGCGTACTTTCGGGAAAGATAAACACAGTATACGACTTGGATGAGGTACTCCTAAATGAATAACAGTAAAGAAAAAAATTTTGTGTCCGCGGTTATATATGTTCGAAATGCGGAAAAGAGAATAGATGAAATTTTACGCACCATTATGGAAGTTTTGGAAGATAATTTTGAACATTCCGAAATAATATGTGTGAACGATTCTTCTTCAGACAACAGTGTGGCTGTGATAAAGGAAATAAGTAAGGAAGCAAAAACTACCTGTATCTCTGTCTTAAATATGAGCTACTTTCATGGCTTGGAAACTGCTATGAAGGCAGGAGTCGATCTTTCAATCGGCGATTTTGTATATGAATTTGATAATACATATTTAGATTATGATAAAGAAGAAATAATTCGAATTTACAAAAGAGCGCTTGAGGGCTATGACATTGTAAGCGCATCGTCAAATATGAAACAGAGAGGAACTTCCCGTCTGTTTTACTATGTATTCAACAGGTTTACCGAACTTAATTCCAACATAAGAACGGAAAGTTTTAGGATATTGAGTCGTCGTGTAATAAACAGAATAAGCAGCATGAATAAATCTGTTCCGTACAGAAAGGTAATATATGCAAACTGTGGTTTGAAAACAGACAATCTTGCTTATGAGCCTACGAAATCAAAACTGGATAAAAATGGAAAACGCGAGAAAAAATACAGATCTAAGCTTGCAGCCGATTCTTTGATTTTATTTACTGATTTAGGCTACGGATTTACTAAAGCTATGACTGTAATAATGATTTTGGCAACTATTATCATAGCATTGTATTCACTGGCTGTTTTTGCGATGGGAAATCCTGTTGAAGGTTGGACCACAATGGTATTGTTCTTCTCATTCTGCTTTTTTGGTTTGTTCGGAATTCTTACATTTATAATAAAGTATTTACAAATTATTGTTGATTTGGTTTTCAAAAGAAAACAGTACAGCTTTGAGAGTATAGAGAAACTTACAAAGTAGTGAAGGGTATTATTATGATAAGTAAACCGGATTTATTAAAGGCGAAAAGAATAATATTTGTCATTTTGGCGGCACTAATCACTGTTTTTCTGATTTTGGCCGTGCCGTGCGACTGCTTTTTTCATGGATTTTATTGTACACCTTTGTCAACACATGTTATCGATGAACGTGACTTTTTGGGTACTTACAATCTTTCACAGGGAAAGTATGAAATGCTGTTTTCTCCCACGGAAAAGCATTTATCCGGTATTGAAATAAATTTGGCAAATGTTTCCGGTGAGGGCTCGCTTATTGTTTCCACATACTCAAATAAGGGAAAACTAATAGAGTCTCATTCTATTGAATTAAATAATATTCCAAATGAGGAATGGTATATAGTTGAATTTGATGGTAAGTATAAGGACAAAGAAAAATATACAATGATATTTGAGGCCGTTGAATGTGACAACGCTCCTGAAATTCGTTTGGTTGACAATGGATATTTACCGAAAGAGAACCTTGGTAGTCAGGTGCTGATCTCATACGGGTACTCAAAGTCTACATTTAATGATACAGAAAAGATGATTATGATTATATTTTCTCTTTCTGTTATTTTATTTCTGTTTGGTGAAGCATTTCTGCAAAAGAAGAAAATATCAAGAGTAATATCTTTGTTTTTCTTTTTAACAGCATTGTTTACCGAGAATTTTATGTTTAACTCTTTTTGTGGGGACTTTATTGTTAAAGATACTTATTTATTTGAAGAGACATCAATTCAATCGGAATATATTGTCGAAGGTGTAATAAAAGCATCCCAAGATCGGGTGGCATTAAACAAATATGGGCTGGGTGTGTATATGACCCCCTTTTATGACATGAACGATGAAACTGATAAGCACGGATTGTCTACAGTATTTCAGCTGGTTGCAATGTATAATAATAAAGCTTCTGAATTGGTGGCAAAAGAAGGCTATTATATAAGGTTCAGAAACGGCGAAGAGGCAGAAATTATCGAAGTGTCAGACTTTGATTATAATTATATGCTTCAGCTTGATTATGATGGACCGATAAATTATTACAAGTGCGGAAGTCTTGAAGACGCAGTGTATCTGGCACCTGATGGAGGCGAACTTCCGAAAGGATACTTAGAAGCTTATATATCACAATATGGTTTGCAGGGCAAGATATTGCGCCATTTATCAAAATTGTTTGCCGATGATAAAGCGATAGATGCATTGAAACTTCTTTGTGCAATTGTATCTGCCGGCGTGTTTACTATGATAACAATATTGATAGGCTATAAGTACGATACGCTTATGGCTTTCTGCTTTGGATTAACATTTTTGCTTTCTCCATGGATAGTGAGTTTTTCAAGAAGTTTGTACTGGGCGGTTTACTTATGGTTCATTCCAATGGCAATAGGACTGTTTGTATCAATGAAATATAATAATCGCCTGGTTAGATACGGCGGGTATGTAGCCGCTTTCTTTGCAATTCTTTTCAAGTCACTTTGCGGATATGAGTTAATTACATCAATTATGATGGGACTTATAGCTTTTCTCTTGGTAGATTTAGTTGTTGCAATTGTAAACAAGGATAAAGGCAAGGCTTTTTCCTTGTTCAAGATTGTATTTGTATTCGGCGTGGTCTCATTAGCCGGATTTTTCACTGCAATCTGCATTCATGCAAATCTTAGGGGTGAAGGCGATATTATTGCAGGAATAAAGCATATTTTTGAAGAAGATGTATTAAGACGCGTAGGCGGTGGAAGCTTAAATGTATTTGACACGGATTTATGGGAGTCGCTTAATGCTTCAATATGGGATGTTGTAAAGATGTACTTTACCTTTTCCACAGATGTTATTACAGGAATAAAAGGGGAGTTATTCCCTATTTTATGTATCATACCAATCATTCTTTTTGTCAAAAACTACGTTAAAAATAAGTTAGATATAAAACTGATTGCATTATATGTAATTTTGTTTATTACAGGAATATCATGGATTGTATTGTGCAAGAGCCATTCATATGTCCATATTCATGTTAATTTTGTAATCTGGTATTTTGGATTTGTTCAGATATGCATATATATTACAGTAAAAGAAATTTGTGACCTGGTTTGCAGGTATAGAATAGTCAACCGTCGTGGGGAAGATAAGCATGAAAAGTAAAAAGACAGTATTTTCAATATGTGTAGCATTGGTTGTGCTGGCATTGATACTTATAATACCGATGGATTATTTTTGCCACGGTTTTTACTGTGAGCCATTGTCGCTAGATGTGATAGAACCCGATGATTTCAGAGGAACGTATGACTTATCGGATGGAAGATATGAAACATCTTTTTCACCTGTAAAAAGGCATTTTGCAGGTTTTGAAATTAATCTGGTAAATATAACGGAGAATGATTTCGGGAAACTTATAGTTTCTGTATATTCAGATAAGGGAAGTCTTGTTGAGACTAAAGAAATCGGTCTTAGCGAAATGGAAGACTTGACCTGGTATATTGTATCGCTTGATAAAAATTATAAAAAAGGAAAAACTTATTCGGTAACATTTGAAGCAGTCGATTATATAAATGCTCCTAAGATTCAGTTGGTAGACAGTAACTATCTTCCAAGAGAAAACTTGGGAAACGAAATGCTTTTGGCATACGGATACAGCGAATCCACATTTTCTTTAAGCGAAAAGGTTATATTGCTTTTGATTGTACTGGGTATTTTTGTTTTTGTATATGGTGAAATATTTAACAAAAGCAATAATTTTACTCGCATTGCGGCACTGTTTTTAGTGATGGTATCGCTGCTTACTTGTAACTATATCTATAATTCATTTGGAAGCGACGAGACTCTTTTTGAAACTATTTCTCAGCAGTCGGAATCAATTGTAATAGATGTTGTTAGGGCAGAGAAGAAGGGAATTGCTTTAAATAAATATGGTTTGGGATATCTTGATTTACCATATTATGATAAGACCGACAATTTTGATCTTCATGGTATATCGAGAAATAATCAGATGATAAACGTTCTTCATAATGAATCTACAATCGAAGCAATAGCCGTTGGTAATATGATTCGCTTCAAAAACGGAGAATTGGTTCAGATAACAGCGGTGGAAGACTACGGACTGAATTATTTAATTACGGTAGGTCATGATGGTCCGATTAACTATTATAAATGCGGTAGCGTAGATGAGGCAGAATTAATATCTTCAGATGGCGAGATATTTCCCAAGGGAGTATTACGCGAGTACAAATCTCAATACGGTTTGCAGGGAAAGATACTTAGGCATATAGCCAGACCTTTTAACGAAGAGATGGCTATAGAGGTTTTAAGACTTGTCAGTGCGCTGCTGTCTGCCGTGGTTTTTTCAATTGTTACAATTTTAGTCGGAATCAAATTTAATACATTGTTGTCTTTTTGCTTTGGAATTACATTTTTTCTCTCTCCTTGGATTACGAGCTTTGGACGGAGCCTCTATTGGGCCGAATATACCTGGTTTGCACCAATGGCACTGGGACTTATTGTTTCGATATACATCAGTAAAGCTGTAATTAGATATATAGGATATATTGCCACAGTTTTATTTATATTTTTAAAATCTTTGTGTGGATATGAATTTACTACATCGATAATGCTTGGGCTTATAGCATTTTTACTTGTGGACTTGTGTATGTCTCTTTTTAAGAAAGAGAAGGATAGTGTGAAGTTGTTGTTTAAGACAATATTCATAATGGGAGTGTGTGCATTAATAGGATTCTTCGCAGCGATATGCGTACACGCAGGTCTTAGAGGAGAAGGAAACTTGTTTACCGGGATAAAGCTCATCTTTGAAGAAGATGTACTAAGACGTGTCGGGGGCGGAAGTTTAAATGCATTTGACAAGAGCTTATGGGATTCTTTAAATGCTTCTGTCTGGGACGTATTTAAGCTGTATTTTAATTTTGAAACGGATATAATTACGGGAATAAGCGGAAAAATGTTTCCTCTGTTATGTATTATTCCAATTGCTATCTTTGTTTATGATTATATTAAGCAAAGACTTAGCTGCGAACAGGTATTTTTATATATCATTTTCTTTATTACGGGAGCATCGTGGATTGTTTTGTGTAAGAGCCATTCATATATACATACCACGGTTAACTTTTTGACTTGGTATTTTGGTTATGTGCAGATTTGCTTTTATATTATTGTTAAGAAAATATGTGATTCGTTGATGAAGGATTAAGGCTGTTATGATTTCACTGGTAGGTTTTACCGGTTTTGTCGGAAGTAATATTTACTCCGAAGGAAAAGCGGAAATAGACAGAGTATATAATTCCCAAAATATAGAGGAAGCTTATGGGACTGAACCTGATTTGTTAATATACTCCGGGATGCGGGCAGAAAAATATCTTGCCAATTCTGATCCTGAGGCGGATATGCAGTTGGTTTATCAGGCACAGGAAAATATCAAAAAAATAAATCCACACAGACTGGTACTTATTTCTACGGTTGATGTATTCGGCAATCCCAATGAAAAGACCGAAGATGCTACTATTGAAACCGACGGTCTTCACCCCTATGGATTAAACAGGTACAGACTTGAGCAGTGGGTAAGAGAAAACTATTCCGATGCGTTGATTATCAGACTTCCGGGATTGTATGGGAATAATATTAAAAAGAATTTCATATATGACTATATAAATATTATTCCTTTTATGCTCAAAGAGACTAAATTTGACGAATTGACTGCTTCATGTGGTGAATTATCGGAATACTATACACTTCAGGACAATGGTTTTTATAAATGCCGTGAACTTGAAGAAGACGAAAGAAAAGTACTGAAAAAATTATTTTTGGCTTTGGGCTTTACTGCTTTAAATTTTACCGACAGCAGGAGCGTGTACCAGTTTTACCCCCTTTCAAGGCTATGGAGAGACATACAGACTGCCATAAAGGCCGGAATCACAATGTGGCATCCTGCAACCGAGCCTGTATCTTCCGCAGAGGTCTATAAATATCTTACCGGACAGGATTTTATTAATGAAATTAATACAAATCCAATAGTCTATGACTATAGGACAAAGTATGCTGACGTATTCGGAGGCAAAGGTGAGTATTTGATGAGTAAAGAAGAGGTGCTTGAAGACATAAAAAGGTTTGTATCGGGTAAATTGCAATGAGACTTTCTATATCAAACATAGGTTGGGAAAATGAAAAAGATGATTTAGTATATGCTTATATGAAAGAAGCGGGATTTGCAGGTCTTGAAATTGCCCCTACCAGAATTTTTCCCAATAATCCGTACGATGAAATAAAAGAAGCCCGTAATTGGAGTCTTGATATTAAAGTCAAAGAGGGCTTTGATATATCTTCGATGCAGTCAATCTGGTACGGAAGAAGCGAAAATTTGTTTGCGACGACAGAAGGAAGAAAAGCTCTTTTTGAATATACTAAAAAAGCAATTGATTTTGCGGAGGCAATTAATTGCGGAAATCTTGTATTTGGATGCCCGCGTAACCGAAATGTCCCGGATGGCTATGATGTAAGGTCAGCGCATGATATTGCAGTTTGCTTTTTCAAAGATCTGGGCGAATATGCATTCTCGAAGGGAACGGTCCTTTCCATGGAAGCTAATCCGCCTATTTATAATACCAATTTTATAAATAGAACAGAAGAAGCGATAGAACTTGTTAATCAAGTTGATTCAAGAGGTTTTTTACTGAATTATGATTTGGGAACAGCCATTGAAAACAATGAATCTTTGAGTGTGATTGCTGATAACATCAAACACATAAATCATGTACATATCAGTGAACCCGGGTTGAAGGTGATTGAAAAGAGGCAGCTTCACAAGGAACTCTTTGATATATTAAAAACTCAAAAATATGAAGGCTATGTTTCTGTTGAAATGGGAAAGCAGGAAGATATTTCAAATATAAGCAGAGTGATTAAATATGTTAGTGCACTAAATAACTGATATATTTGCACATCAATGTGAGGTACACATGCTATACGAAAAAAGGGCGGGAGTTCCGCAATTTGAAGCATTTGAATATACTGATAAATCAAAGAACTATGTTCTACTTATTCCGATTATCAATGAAGGGGAACGTATACACAACGAACTTAAAAGGGCACTTGACAGCAGAGTTTCGGATTATGCCGATATTGTTATATGCGACGGTGGCTCAACGGACGGTAGTACGGATGAGGAAACTCTTAAGAAATATAATGTTAATACGCTGCTTGTAAAAAGAGATACCGGAAAACAAGGCGCTCAGCTTCGAATGGGAATATGGTGGGCGATTGAGAGGGGCTATGACGGAGTTATTACAATAGATGGAAATGACAAAGACAGCATAGAAGATGTACCAAAGTTTATAGATAAATTAGAGGATGGATATGATTTTGTGCAGGGCTCTCGATTTGTTGAAGGAGGAGTAGCAATTAATACCCCTTTGATAAGACTTGTTTCGGTAAAACTGATACATGCTCCGATTATTTCTCTGACAGCCCGCAAACGCTTTACGGATTCAACCAATGCGTATAGAGCATATTCCGTGAGATATTTAACCGATAAAAGAGTAGAGCCCTTGAGGGATATATTTGTGACATATGAATTGCTGGCTTATCTTTCGGTAAGGGCAACTCAGATAGGAATGAAGGCTTGCGAAATACCTGTTAAAAGAGCATACCCTGCAAAAGGAAAAACTCCTACAAAAATCAGTTTTTTCAAAGGCAACTTCAATTTGATCAAAATTCTTTTCAAAAACCTGTTTGGGGCTTATAAACCTAAATAGAGAATCCGGGATAATTAAAAAGGGAAACCTTCGGTTGAAGGTTTCCCTTTATTATTAATCCAATTCACCCATTTTATATTTGTTAACTATAGTCTGAATACGTTCAACCGGATCCAAGAGGTCGCTGATAGAAGTATCATGGTTAAGAGTGTCAATAATATAAGCAATATATTTGCTCATATCACAGTTAATATACCATTCTCTTGAAAGGAGTTCGGGAGATTGATATATAAGATTTGTTGTCAAAACTCTTGTAATAATTCCATCCTGATATGCTTTATCGAATCGGTCCAAACCGTTTGTGAAGAGCCCGAAGGTTGAACAAACAAAAATTTTATTAGCTTTTCTGGACTTAAGATTTGCAGCTACTTCCAATACGCTTTCGCCTGATGAAATCATATCATCCATAATGATAACATCTTTGCCTTCGACGCTTGAACCTAAAAACTCATGAGCGACGATGGGATTACGACCGTTAACGATCCGAGTATAATCGCGACGCTTGTAGAACATACCCATATCTAGACCTAATACGTTGGCTAAATAAATTGCACGTCCCATACCACCTTCATCGGGACTGATTACCATCATGTGATCGGAGTCAATTGAAAGTCCCTTTACATTTCTTAACAGACCCTTGATAAACTGATATGCAGGCTGCACTGTTTCAAAGCCATGAAGAGGAATAGCATTCTGAACTCTGGGATCGTGGGCATCAAAGGTAATAACATTGTCAACCCCCATGGAGGTGAGCTCCTGAAGTGCCATTGCGCAGTCAAGCGATTCTCTTGCGGTTCTCTTATGCTGACGACTTTCGTATAAGAAAGGCATAATAACTGTTATACGACGGGCCTTCCCGCCTACGGCAGCAATAATCCTCTTTAAATCCTGATAGTGATCGTCGGGAGACATGTGGTTTTCGAAACCACCCATTGAGTATGTAAGAGAGTAGTTACATACATCAACTAAAAGATATAAGTCGGTACCACGTACCGATTCCATGATTAGTCCTTTTGCTTCACCCGAACCAAAACGGGGAACCTTTGCTTCAAGGATATAAGACGGACGCATATATCCGGAAAATGCGAGACTTTCTTTGTGCTCGCTTTCTCGTTCTTCACGCCACTTTACAAGAAAACTGTCAATTTTGGCGCCCATTTCCTTGCAACTTTCAAGAGGGATAATTCCCAATGAACCTACGGGAATGGTTTCCAGGTTTCTTTTCTCTTCACGATTTCCCATGAAAAGGTGACCTCTCTTTCTGCTATTTGTTTGTTTTCTTTTGTATTCTAATATCTTTACCCGCTAATTTGCAAACAGTAAAACTGTTAACAAAACGGGAAAAAATTCTGTCTGAATATCTGTCCCTTATTTCCTGGAGGGATAGATTTGTGGAAATGATTGTGGACTTCTTGCGAAGTTTCCGTTCATTTATTAAAGCGAAAAGCTGCGATGAAATGAAAGAATTAGTTGTTTCGGTCCCCAAATCATCGATAATTAACAAATCACAATTATAGAGATAATCATATAGGTTGTAAAGGTCGTCCTTGGAACCTGTATGAAAGGTTTCTTTGGCCAATAATTCGAATAAACCTATGGAACTGTAATAAATAACAGAATAGCCTTTATCAATTAACTCTTTGGCAACACAACCGGATAAAAAAGATTTTCCGGTACCGACTGTTCCAAAGAAAAGGAGATTGCTTTTTTCTACACTAAAATTATTGATTAATTGTTTGCTTTTTTCAACGGCACTATTAAACAAATCTAAATCTTCACCGGAGTAATATTCTGTTGATAATTTAGTAAAATTATTTTCTTTTAAGAATTCTCTGATGTTTGACTGGTCATATAAAATATTTGTAATCTGTTTGATGAAACAATGACATTTTTCACTTCCGATATATCCGGTATCTTTACAGTCAGGACAGGTATAAATGTCATCAAGATAATCTTCGGAAAAACCTGCTCCGACCAATAGGCTCTTTTTCATGGAGCGAAGCTCATCCAAAAGAGAGTGTAGTTCATTCATTGCAGTTTGGTCGCCGGCCAGCTTCTTTTTCACGCTTTCCATGGAAACCGATATGACGGAATCATCCAACTCTTTGTACCCATCAACATGAGAATAGACATATTCTCTTCTTTTTTCGAGAATATGCCTGTTTTCCATTCGGGTATTATCGTAGTCTTTTATGATTGCATCATACTGTGCATTTGTTAATCCCATAACCTAAAATCCCCATCAACAATGGTAATTATTTCTTAGATAATATATTACTGCCCTGTAAGTGCTTTCTCAAGAGCATCAAAATCATAATCATTTTTTGTAAACTGACCAAAACTTCCGTTTGCGGAACCCGTGCCGGTTTTTGACTTGCCCTTTTTGTATGCTGCATCAATTTTTGCGATATCGGCGGTATGATGTACTCCGGAAGCCTTCCACGAGGAAAGAATCTTATCACAGTATTCAAGCCGGTGAGAATCGGTGGCTAAAACAGTGCGCTTACAAGCCTCTGCAATAACATCCAAATCAAAGCTCCATTCCTTGTACCATTTATTTACAATATCAACTTCGGGCTGCTGGGGAATACTTGATTTGCCCAGAGACTTTAGTACGGTGTATACATATTTTTCGAACTTGGTGCTGGCCTGCTCTTTTGCCTGCTTTGGTGTGGTAATTCCGGACTGATGCCAGTTTATCGCAACCTTCTTTATATAAGAAAAGCTGTCCTTGCCACGGTCGAGACAATACTGAAGAAGATAGTCTGTCATCTCGCAGGTGAATTTAAGCTCGTCGTATATAAAATACAAGGCCTGTATGTCTGCAAGAGATAGGGTTCTTTTAAGGTACTGTTCGGCAACAAATACAATTTGAGAGGTTTCGTCGGAGTTTTTGAAGGCTTTGAGCTGGTCTCTTGAGTAAGAAATATTTTCATTGATTCCAGAAAGAGGTTCCTCGTCAGGTACAACTTTCAGTGCAACGGGAGAAGCCTGGGTTCCGGGCACACTGATGGCTGTTCCGCCATCGGAAACCGAACAGAATCTGACACCGCAAATAGTGTTTGCTTTGTCATATTCAAGGCAGAGTAAGCCCTTCTTTTCCCAATATTCCAAAGAACGGACAATATCTCTTTCGGTATGATTGAACAGATCGGCCATTTTTGTGATGTCGGTGGAAATGCCGGCACTCATTGTTCTTAACAGATAAAGATACACTTTAAGCTGAGCGTCGTTGGCATCTTTCATATATTCATCTATAAAAGTGTTTGATACGACGGTAGCATGTGCTCGGTTGTCGCTTGTTACAAATAAATCCATCTATATAAATTGCATTTACCGAATAGCGGAAAATACTTACCTTTCAGAGTAGTGTTTGAACATGAGAAATTGTAACAAAGAAGTGTTGAAAAGTGTATAGGGAAAATGCCGAAAACGCAGACGGTTACTGAATTTGCCCGTGTTAGTCAATATTGTGGATAATGTGGATAAAATTTGAAAACCCTTAATTTTTGGGCGGTTTTGAAGAATAAAATATCCACAAATTTTAAGTTACATAAAATACTCGAAATTTGTGGATAATGTGGATAATTATTCAGAAACCAATTCGTCGGCTATTTTTACTATATCTCCGGCTCCCATAGTTATTAACAAATCCCCGTTGATACAATTTTTGTGTAAAAATACTTTTATGTCTTCAAAAGAATGTAAATAATCACATTTGGCTCCAAGACTGATTAATTCTTCGTAAAGATTTTGCGAGTTACAACCGTAAATATCTTTTTCTCTGGCAGGATATACTTCGGCAAGAACAACTCGGTCAGCTATAGAAAGTGCTTTTGCAAAATCCTGCAGAAAAGCCTTGGTTCTTGTATATGTATGAGGCTGGAACACGCACCAGAGAGTATTGTATTCAACGTTCTTTGCGGTTTTTAAGGTTGCCTCTATTTCCGTCGGATGATGGGCATAGTCGTCAACTACGGTGACTCCGTTAAAGGATCCCTTTTTTTCAAATCTTCGTTTTGAACCGGAACAATTCAGAAGAGCCTTCTCAACCGTATCCATATCAAGTCCGAGATAATCGGCAACTGCCACGGCGGCAAGAGAGTTATAAACATTATGCATTCCGGTTACACCGAGCTTGAATTTATGGGTAATACCTTTATTTTTGAAATGACAGGTGTAAGAGGGGCATCCGAATGCGTCAAAGGAAATGTCACTCGGATAATAATCAAAACGGTCGTCGGGGCCGTAGGTTACATAGGGACAGGCTATATCATCAATTACCTTTTCAAGAGCTTCGATTTCTCCGTTAACAACCAAAAAACCGTCTTCGGGAAGAAGCTTAGCGAATCTGTTAAAGGAGTTTCTTATATCATCTATATCTTTAAAGAAATCAAGATGGTCTTCCTCAACATTTAAAATAACGCTGATTTTAGGGAAAAAGCTCAGAAAACTGTTGGTATATTCACAGGCTTCGAATACAAAGAAATCATCGCTTCCATTTCTTGTATTTGAGCCGATTGACTGAAGAACCCCGCCGATATTCAGGGTGGGATCGGTATCCGCGGCAAGCATAATTTCCGAAATCATGGAAGTAGTAGTGGTCTTCCCGTGTGTTCCGCTTACGGCAATGGGAGTTTTATAGTTTTTCATAACCAGACCAAGAAACTCTGCCCTTGTTACCGATGGAATATTCTTTTCCTTCATACAGATAAATTCGGCATTGTCTTCTCTTATTGCCGCTGTATATACAACCAGATCAACGTCATCCGTTATATGAGATACTTCCTGACCGTAATAAATGGTGGCTCCTTTTGCGGCAAGATCTTTTGTAAGAGAACTTTCTTTCGCATCGGAACCGGAAACCCTGAAGCCTTCCGATAACAGAAGATCCGCAAGACCGGACATACTGATACCGCCTATTCCGATAAAATATATATGCTGAGGATTGCTGAAATTAATTTCCATATACTATTACTGCCTCCGAATGGATTTTGTGCGTCTTTATTTTAACACCAAAAAAATAAAAGGTAAATTATTAAGAAAGCATTTGAAAAATCTGACATTTTAGAGTACAATTTTTCCATAAATATACAATTGTTCAGACTATCCTTATTGGGGGGATGATCGATAATTGTAAACAAGCTGTTATGGGGCTTTTTAACGGATTTTTGTCCGTAAAATCAGTAAAGCGAGGAACAATTTCTATGATCAAAAAGGAAATGATTGCCATGCTTCTGGCCGGCGGCCAGGGCAGCCGTTTGGGAGTGCTTACTTCTAAAATGGCAAAGCCAGCAGTATCCTTTGGCGGAAAGTATCGTATTATTGACTTTCCACTTTCAAACTGCATTAATTCAGGTATTGATACGGTAGGTGTTCTGACACAGTATCAGCCGTTAAGACTGAATACTCACATCGGAATCGGAATTCCGTGGGATTTGGACCGTAATATCGGTGGTGTAACTGTTTTGCCTCCTTATGAAAAAATGGCAAACAGCGAGTGGTATACAGGTACCGCCAACGCAATTTACCAGAACATCGATTATATGGAAACATTTAATCCCGAGTATGTTCTTATTCTGTCCGGTGACCATATATATAAGATGGACTATGAAGTTATGCTTGACTACCATAAGGCAAACAATGCTGAAGTTACAATCGCAGTTATGCCTGTACCCATGGAAGAAGCAAAGCGTTTCGGTATCATGATTACCGATGATAAGGGCCAGATTACTGAATTTGAAGAAAAGCCCGAACACCCGAGAAGCAATCTCGCTTCAATGGGTATTTACATTTTCAACTGGAAGACTCTTAAGGAAGCGCTTATTGCCATGGCAGAGCAGCCCGCTCTTGATTTTGGTAAGCATATCATTCCTTATTGCCATAAAAACGGAGCTCCTTTGTATGCTTACGAATTTACCGGTTACTGGAAGGATGTAGGAACTCTTGAATCATACTGGCAGGCTAATATGGAGCTTATCGATATAGTTCCCGAATTTAACCTCTACGAAGAATACTGGAAGATTTATACCAAGGCAGATGCCCTTCCGCCTCAGTACTTCAGCAATGATTCCGTTGTGGAAAGAAGTATTATCGGTGAAGGCAGCGAAATATACGGACAGGTATATAACTCTATCATAGGCTGCGGTGTAACAATCGGAAAAGATGCTGTTGTTCGTGACTCCATCATTATGAACGGAACCGAAATCAAAGCCGGCGCAAGCTTAAATAAAGTAATAGCAGCCGAAAATGTTGAAATCGGAGAAAATACAACTATCGGTGTAGGTGACGAAGCTCCCAATGAAACCGATCCTAAGATTTACAATGCGGGTCTTGTTACAATCGGAGAAAAGACTGTAATACCCGGTAATGTTACGATAGGAAAGAACACAGTTATTTCCGGAATAACGGAAGCTCAGGATTATCCTAACAGTATCCTTGACAGCGGCCGTACTCTTGTAAAGGCAGGTGACGAATAATGAGAGCAATAGGTATCGTATTAGCAGGTGGTGCTTCCGGCCATCGTATGAAAGAACTCGGAAGTCGTCGTGCAGTTGCTGCAATGCCTGTAGCCGGCAGTTACAGAAGTATCGACTTTGTACTAAGCAATATGTCCAATTCACACATTCAGAAGGTTGGAGTATTTACTCAGTACAATGCGGGAAGTCTCGGAGAACATTTGAGTTCTTCAAAATGGTGGGACTTTGGTCGTAAACAGGGTGGTCTTTATGTGTTTACACCTACCGTTACAGCTGAAAATAATTTCTGGTATCGCGCAACCGCTGATGCTATTTATCAGAATCTTGCATTTCTTAGAAACAGTCATGAACCTTATGTAGTTATTGCTTCAGGTGACTGTGTTTATAAGATGGACTTTAATAAGGTTCTTGAATATCACATCGACAAAAAGGCAGATATTACCGTAGTATGTCGCGATTCTGATGACCTTCTTGAAAAAGACAGATATGGTACGGTCAAGATGAATGAAGATCACAGAATCGAAGAGTTTGAGGAAAAACCCGTAGTTGCTAAATCTTCTACAATTTCTTGCGGTATATATGTTGTTCGTCGTCGTGCACTTATTGAGATGATAGAGAAGTGTGCCGAAGAAGACAGATATGACTTTGTTCGTGATGTATTAATTCGTTTTAAGGATATTAAGAGAATATACGGTTACAAGATTAAGGATTACTGGAGAAATATTGCTTCGGTAGAAGATTATTTCCATACAAATATGGACTTCTTAAAGCCTGAAGTTCGTAACTTCTTCTTTAAGCAGTATCCTGATATTTATTCAAAGGTAGATGATCTTCCTCCTGCAAAATACAATGTGGGTGCTACAGTTAAGAATTCGTTGGTTGCCAGCGGTACAATCGTTAACGGTACTGTAGAAGACTCCGTTATTTTCAGAGAGACATATATCGGTAATAACTGTACAATTAAGAATTCCATTATTCTTAATGACGTATATATCGGTGATAACACTTATATCGAAAACTGTATTGTTGAAAGCCATGGAACAATTCGTGCCAATTCAACATTTAAGGGTGAAGACGAAATAAAGATTGTTGTCGAAAAGAACGAGAGATTTATCATTTAACTGTTTGTGATATTAAATAATGCTGAATGGGATGTTGAGATTATCCGAAAGAAACTGTATCGGGAAATCAAAATACATCCCATTTTTTTATAATTTGTAGTAATATAAAGTCAATAAACAGGCATATACGTCGCGATATTTTTTTCACGACGCTATTAGTGCGTTTAGATTTGATAAAAACAATTGTTTAAGGAAACGAGAGAACAAAGATGATAATGATTGTGGGCCTGGGTAATCCGGGCAAGGAATATGTAAATACAAGACATAATGCGGGCTTTATGGCGATTGACAGAATTTCACGTCTTTCTTCCACTGATGTTACAACCGTTAAATTTAAAGCTCTTATAGGAAAGGGCGTGTTTGAAGGAAAGAAAGTGATTCTTGTAAAGCCTCAAACATACATGAACTCAAGTGGGGAGAGCGTTCGCCCTCTTGTTGATTATTATAAGCCGGATAAGCTTATAGTTCTTTATGATGATATCACTCTTGATGTAGGCGGAATACGTGTCAGGAAAGAGGGGAGTGCAGGAGGTCATAACGGAATAAAAAGCTTGATTGCCCATCTTGGTACCACTGAATTTGAAAGAGTAAGAATCGGTATCGGAGAAAAACCTGCAAAAATGGATTTAGCAGACTGGGTGCTTGGACATTTTCATAAAGAAGATGCCGAGAATCTTGATAAAGCTTTAGATGACACGATGGAAGCACTGAAGCTGATGATTTTTGATTCTACCGATGAAGCGATGAATCGTTTTAACAGAAAAGTTTCAAGATAACTGATTATTTATATTGAGGGATTTGATGCGAGTATTAACGGAACCGTTAAAAGAACTTGAATGTTTTAACAGAGCGGAAGCTGTTCTTTCAAAAAAGGGCACTTCGGTTCTTGTTTCAGGTTGCGTCGATTCGCAGAAATGGAATCTTGCCTGGGGGCTTGGAGAGAAATTTCATGATAGGGTAATAGTGACTTACTCGGATCAACGCATAAGAGAAATATACGAAGATTTAAAAATATACGATAAAAATGTTCATGCTTTTCCGGCCAAGGATGTGATTTTCTACGAAGCGGATGTTCATTCGAATAAGCTTACCAGGGATCGCTTGATTTGCATAAAAAGAATCATGAGCGGGCTGCCGTGTACGATGGTTACCACTTTCAGCGGACTTATGAATGCAGGAGCCGACTATAATCTTTTAAAGAACAACATTCTTAAAATAGAACTTGGCGAAGAAATCGATGTTCGTACTCTTTCGGGAAAACTAGTTGCCATGGGATACGAAAAAACCTACCAGGTTGAGACCGGCGGACAGTTTTCCGTAAGGGGCGGAATTGTTGATATATTTGATTTGACCGACGATAATCCCGTCAGAATCGAATTCTGGGGTGATGAGGTAACAAGCTTAAGAAGCTTTGACGTGGAAAGCCAAAGATCCATAGAAAGACTTGACTGTATTAATATATTCCCGGCTACGGAACTTCCGCTGTCAGAAGATGCTCTTTTGCAGGGACTTGCAAAAATTGAAAAAGATGCAAAAAAATTATCCGATAAGTTCAGAATGGAAATGAACCCGGAGTGTGCTCACAGACTGGACGTGGCTGTAAAAGAAGTAAGAGAAACCATTACTGAATTTCCCTGGAGCTTTAATGCAGATAGTTATATTCATTATTTTGTCCCTGAAATAATGTCCTTTGCTGATTATTTTGAAGATGTACTTTTTGTTGTTGATGAGCCGGCAAGAACGGCCGAACATGCCGGGGGAGTTGAACTTGAGTTTAAAGAGAGCATGAAAATGCGTCTTGAAAAAGGGTACATTGTGCCCGGTCAGGCAGATGTTTTATTTTCAAAATCTCAGATTATAGCCAAACTGAAGAAGCAGAATCTTCTTTTGCTTTCTACAATGGATGGGAAAACAAACGATTTCCCTGCAGATGAAAAGTCTTTTGTTGCAGCCCGTAGCATTCCATCTTATAACAACGACTTCATGAGCTTGATTAAAGATCTTGAATCGTATCATAAGCGAAACTATAGGGTTTTAATATTATCCGGTTCACGTACAAGAGCGGAAAGACTTGCGGGAAATATTAATGAAAACGACGTAACAGCCTTTTTTGGCGACAAACGTGACAGATGCCTTGCACCCGGTGAAATTGAAACGATGTACGGTTATGTGGTTCGTGGCTTTGAATATCCGGAAATAAAATTTGTTGTTATTTCCGAGGGTGACATTTTCGGTTCAGAGAAAAAGAAAA
>JAKSRT010000038.1 GCA_024403485.1 Lachnospiraceae bacterium | reverse complement strand
CGCCGGCTCGGCTCCGGCTCGCCGCTCTGTTTTAGGTAATATCTTCCGGTTTTTAACTTCTGTTGCCTAAATCGCCGGCTCGGCTCCGGTTCGCCGCTCTGTTTTAGGTAATATCTTCCGGTTTTTAGCTTCTGTTGCCTAAATCGCCGACTCGGCTCCACACTTCACTTCGCACTTCATGCTTCGTGTTGGACACTCGCCGAATGCAGGTCCTGATACAAGCGCAAACCGTTGCCCTGCTCATCGTACGCAAAAAGAGATGGCAATAATGCCATCTCTTAATCATATCTTTATAAAAACTAATATTCTAAACAGCCAATAAAGCCAAGCAACCATTCCGCTTTTGCCCAAAAGTCATAAAATATCTTATGCCGCTTTGGCCGCTGTTTTCCTTGACGCCACAAACAACATAGCTGTGATACCGCCAACTACGCAAAGACCGATTACATCGGTAAGAGTTCCTGGTATCATCATGCAAAGACCGCCGGCTGCAAGAATCAATCTTAACACAACAGGAATCTGCTTAAACAGGAATCCATTAAGGGATGCCGCAATACCAAACAAGCCTACAATCGCGCTTACGGAAATCAGAAGCACTTCATACAAGGCGGTAGATCCGTCAAAAAGCATCGCCGGACTATATGCAAAAATATACGGAACAACAAATGCAGCAATAGCCAGTTTCGATGCATTAATACCGGTCTTCATGGGATTACTCTTTGCAATAGCCGATCCTGCATAGGCAGCAAGTGCAACAGGAGGAGTAATATCAGCTACAATACCAAAGTAGAATACAAAGAAGTGAGCTGCAACTACAGGGAAACCAAGTTCAATAAGAATCGGAGCGCAGGTGGAAGCCATAATACAGTAGTTTGCGGTTGTGGGAACACCCATACCAAGGACAATACAGCAAAGCATTGTAAGTAAAAGTCCAACAATTGTTGCATTACCGGCAACCTTAACAATTGCATTAATCATTACCGAAGCAAGTCCTGTAACAGTGATACATCCGGAAATAACACCGGCCATGGCACATGCAACAGCGACGGTAACTCCTCCTTTAGCTCCTGCAGAAAGCGCATCTGCTGTGGAGAAAAGAGTTTCCTTGGTTGCCTTACCAATAGACTGGACAACGCTTCTCTTCTCACCGTCACCATCTTTCTCGGCTACAGCATTCTGAATCTTATTAATATATCCTATAACAATGGCTGCAATAATTGCTATAGCTGCAGAAAACTGCATTGTTTTTGCGCCCGAAGCAACAAGCCACACAAGAATAATCAGCGGAATAAGTAAATAACAATTCGTAATAAGATATTTTGTCTTAGGCATTTCATCCTTGGACATACCTTTAAGTCCAAGCTTTTTAGCTTCAAGGTGAACTGCTATAAAAATACCAGCGAAGTAAAGAACTGCGGGAAGAATAGCCTTTGCTGCTACCTGTGCATATGGAATATCCATATATTCAGCCATAAGGAAAGCCGCAGCACCCATAATGGGAGGCATTATCTGTCCGCCTGTTGAAGCTGCTGCTTCAACCGCACCTGCGAATTCAGGCTTATATCCGGTCTTTTTCATCATAGGAATTGTAACAGAACCGGTTGTAACCGTATTGCCTACCGACGAGCCGGATACCATACCGCAAAGGGCTGAAGAAATAACAGCTACTTTAGCAGGTCCACCTGAGCTTCGTCCGGCAATTCTGTTCGCAAGTGAAATGAAAAAGTTTGAAATACCGGTTCTTTCAAGGAAAGCACCGAAAATAATGAACAATACAATATATTTGTAGCAAACGTTAACAGGTGTTCCGATTACACCGTTCGTTGAATAGAAAAGCTTATCAATAATAACTCTTAATGCAACAGAAAATCTCATTCCGTAAGCCATTGAATTAATAAATGCATAAAGAACAAGAACGCCTACTACACAAAGAATCGGAATACCTACACATCGACGGCAGAGTTCGACAGTAATGAGAATAGCTATAACGCCAATAGCAACCTGTAATGTGCCAATATTGGTATTAGCCTGCATCTTAATAATGTTCACTGCATTGATGGCAAAATAGAAATAGCATCCTGCTCCCACAAGCATAATCAGTATGTCATAAATAGGCATATGATTCGGTCTTACATTTTTCTTTTGCGCAGGATATGTAAGAAAACCGATAATGGTTATCATACCAAGAAACAGTGTAAGCTTTGTTTCCGGCTGAGCAGTTGAAAACATGGTGGACCAGATACAATAAAGGGAAAAGACTGCAGTTAATGTATTCATCACAATCTTGGCTTTGCCTTCCCAAATACGGGTATTGGACTCACGATCATACTTACGCATGATTTCATCGAGATCCTGCTCTGTTGTGTTGTTTGCGTTAACAATGTTCTTTTCGATTTCAGAACTCATTTGTCACCCTCCGTTAAAAAAAGCGGTAAGTCCTGTGTTGGACTTACCGCCCTAAAACTAATCAAATTACTTTGCTACTGTGTAGCCCTTTTCTTCGAAGTACTTAGCAGCACCTGCATGATAAGGAACTGAAGTAATGGATGCGCCATATTCAAGGCTTAATTCACCATACTTAGCATGGCTTGATACAAGATCAGCAGCGTTATCAAAGATATCCTTTACCAATGCATATACAGCGTCTTCGGAAACATCGTTTCTTACAAGAACAACAGCACCTACACCAACGGTGGTAACATCGTTAGGCATTCCGTAAGTATCTGCTGAAATAGTGCATTCTGCATAGTAAGGAGATGAAGCAAGCAAGCCTGCTACATGTTCAGCATCAAGAGATACAAGGTATACCTGCTTTGTTGTTGAAAGGTCTGTAACAGCTGTTGTAGGAGCACCTGCAACGATAAATGCTGCATCAATCTGACCATCCTTTAATGCATCTGCTGAATCACCGAAGGACTGATATGTAGGTTCAATATCATTTTCGGTAAGTCCGTAAGCACCAAGAATATCAATGGCATTGAAATATACACCTGAACCTGCTGCACCAATGGAAACCTTCTTACCTGCAAGATCTGCAACTGTCTTGATATTCTCATCGAGAGTTACAATCTGAACCTGCTCTGTATATAAAGCAGCTACAGTTGAGAAGTTTTTGATGGGAGCATCAAAAAGGTTTGTTCCTGAATAAGCGTAAGCCATAACGTCTGACTGGCAGAAAGCAAGTTCTGCTGTACCGTCCTTAAGTTCGTTAACGTTCTTCTGAGAACCGTTACCAACCACACCTACAACTTTGATACCTGCATTATTGGTAGCATGCTGAGCAATAACAGAACCAAATGCATAATATGTACCGGATTCACCACCGGTTACAAAACGAAGGTTTGCGGAAGAAGAACCGCCACAACCTGTCATAGCAATAACGAGTGCAAGTGAAAGCACTAAAGCCATAAACTTTTTCATAAATATAATCCTCCTTAATAAAAATACTCTAAAATCTTAACATAACAGACATTTTTGCGCAAGTATTTTTGTATACAATAGTACAATAATCCCATCGTACTCATCTTGTCGATAAGAACAACAATTCTCTCTTTGCAGCCTCGTCTTTAGGGTACTTCTCAACATAAGCTTCCAATTTCTTCTTTGCGGTATCAAAATCCAATTTATATTCATATGCAATGGCTTCATTATAGAGAAGTTCCTGCTCCCACTCCGGATCTTCAAGACTAAGCCCCGATGTAAATGCAGCCAATGCCGCATCATAATCCTCAAGCCTTAATCGACACACTCCAAGCTGATTATATACAGATGCGTTGTTTCCTTTTTCAACAAGATACGAATTATAAAGACTGGCTGCGTAGCTGTTATCATCAATAGCTTCATAGGTCTTTCCAAGGATCAGAATCGTTTCGGGATCCTTCATATCTTTGGCTTTTTCAAGATAAACTCTCGCATTTGAATAATCGCCAAGGAAATAGCAAATTCGTCCTTTATCGTAGTCGCTCATCTTTTTTGCGTTTTCAAGAGTTTCCTTCAAATAATTTTGACCGTCTTGACCGTATCCGGCATCACACATGCAGAAATATATATCAATGTAAGTATCATAGTTTTCAGGATCCGCGGAAGTAACCTTATCATAGTCTTCTCTTGCACCGGCTCTGTCGCCCAGTTTAAGTTTCGAAAGGGCACGGTAATAATAAGCATCGGTTTCTTTTTCCCTTATATCAAGCATTGCGTCAAAAACCGCTTTAGACTCATCATACTGACCATTAAGATAGAGGGTATATCCAAGATAATAGTTTATATCATAATCGGTCTTTTTTATTATTCCGTGTGTTTGAGTAAGCGCGGTCTCGAATTTTTCAATTGCCAAATCATAATTTTCTTCTTCAAGCGCCTGAATACCTTCTCTTCGGTATGTTTCTTTTAAGTCTTCTTTTTCCTTACAGGCAGTAAGTAGCATAGTAGAAAGAACAAGAAAAAGCACCAATATTTTATGATTAAAAAACATACGCGTTCTCTTTTGCATTCCGTTTTCCTTTAAATCCATATTCATATCACAATCCTCTTACCGTGCAGCATGCCTCTTGCACCCTTTAAGTTTAGCATAACTTACAGTAATTTACATTCAATCTTTTTCAATTTTATTCTAACTTTCCATAGACCAAAAAAACGGGAAGTGATAAATTTTATTATAGGGTTTGAATTAGTTCAAAAAGCTGATTGCCCCAATTTTAAAAATAACCAAGGAGACTTATTATGGGTGGATTTTTTGCGGTTGCGTAAAACGATTGTGTTTTCGATTTATTTTTCGGTATAGACTATCATTCCCACCTCGGAACAAGGCGAGGCGGTATGTGTGTGTGGGATAAAGAAAAGGGCTTTGACAGAGCCATCCACAATATAGAAAATGCTCCTTTCAGAACAAAGTTCGACAGGGATTTCCATGATATGCACGGTACCTTGGGAGTAGGTTGTATTTCTGATTTTGAGCCTCAGCCATTAACAGTTAGGTCTCACCATGGTACATATGCTCTTACTACCGTAAGCAAAATCAATAATGTGGACGAGTTGACTGCCAGAATATTCAACAACGGACATTCCCACTTTCTTGAAATGAGCGGTGGCGAAATAAATGCAACCGAACTTGTTGCTGCACTTATTAATGAGAAAGATAATCTCATCGATGGCATCAACAATGCTTTGGAAAGTATCGACGGTTCTCTTTCACTCCTTCTGCTTACCCCCAAGGGAATATATTGCGCAAGAGACAAAAAAGGAAGAACTCCCATTGTTGTAGGCACTAAAGATGGAGCAATGTGTGTTTCCTTTGAGGACTTCGCTTATAAAAACATCGGATATACAACGCAGAAAGAACTTGGCCCCGGAGAAATCGGCATTATTACCCCGGATAAGTATCAGATGCTTGTTGCACCCGGCAAGGAGATGAAAATCTGTACTTTCCTATGGGTTTATTACGGCTATCCTTCAAGTTCGTATGAAGGCATAAGTGTAGAAAGAATGCGTTACAACTGCGGAGCAAAAATGGCTGAACGTGATAATGTAACTCCCGATGTTGTTGCCGGCGTACCCGATTCCGGTCTCGCACATGCAATCGGATACTCAAATAAATCAGGTGTACCTTTCTCAAGACCCTTCATCAAGTATACTCCTACCTGGCCCCGTTCATTTATGCCTACCATCCAAAGCCAGCGTAACCTTATTGCAAAAATGAAGCTTCTTGCCGTTGATGATTTAATCAAAGACAAAAAACTTCTTCTCATAGATGACTCAATTGTTCGAGGAACACAGCTTCGTGAAACAACAGAATTTCTTTACACTTCGGGTGCCAAGGAAGTTCACATCCGCCCTGCCTGCCCACCTCTTTTATATGGTTGCAAATATCTTAATTTCTCGCGTTCATCATCTGAGATGGATCTTATTACCCGTCGTGTCATCGATCGCTTGGAAAACGGAAATGTCACTCCCGAAATCCTTGAAGAATACGCAGATCCCGATAATCCCAAGTATGATGTAATGGTAGAAGAAATCCGCAAGGAATTAAACTTTACTTCTCTTCGTTTCAATCGTCTCGATGATATGCTTGACGCGGTTGAAATAGACAAGAATAAACTCTGCACTTACTGTTGGGACGGAAAAGAATAAAAACTAAGAGAAATACTATGTCATTTCAATCTATTAGCAAAAAACACTTTCTTATTTCTGTTATATCTGCTGCAATTTTATATTTAATTGCCCATGGATATCGCTTTTCAAATATGATGTTCTCCGGCGATGCATTGTTTGAAATTTGCCAGGATGATTATGCCTGGCAGATAGCATTGGGTCGCTGGGTGCATCCCTTTTTGATTTTTCTTCGCGGAAGTCTCACAAATCCCTGGCTTATATGCTGGATGGCAATAATATGGCTTAGTCTGTCAGTTTATTTAATCACTGATTACTTAAATATCCGATCTGCTTTAGGCATAATTATCTGTTCCGCCGTAATGACCTGCAATCCAATTATCATTTCACTGAACTCAGCATTTTTGCCCTGGTCAGATTTGTTTGCCTTGTCACTGTTTTTATCAATTTCAGCAGTATACTTAATCGACAAATGGATTTCTGACAAAAAGAAAATTTTACTTCTTTTTTCAGCAGTTGTTTCAATAACCCTTTCTCTTGGAATATATCAGGCATATATATGTGTTACTGTTGGTCTTGTCATAATAAAAACAATAGCAGCACTGTCAAAAGAAAATAATCTCGGTAATGTATTTCTTGATGTGGGCATCTATGCCGGAAGTACTGCCATTGGCGGTGTTCTTTACTTTTTAATATGGAAAATTATTCAAAAGGCCTTAAATATCTGGACCGCCAACACCTACAACGGTATGGCTGATATAGATGGTGTAATGGGGACCGGATTGGTAAACGCCGTTGGTTCGGCTTATAAGAATGTATTTACCTTTTTGGTCAATCCCGAAGTTTTCTATTCTCTCACATTCCGTTCAGTTAATTTAAGCATTATCTGGCTGAATCTTTTTAGACTCTGCAATGCTTTGGTTGTATTCGGAATTTGCATGATAATCATTAATAACATAAAGAAAAAGGAATATTTAAAATGTTTCCTGCAGGTAATGCTGCTGCTTCTTTTCCCCCTTGGAATCAATATTGTATGCGTAGTTTCTCAGGGCATGCAGCATACGCTTATGACCTATGGAATGTTGATGATTTATATCTTCACAATATCTGTATATTTTGATGAAGATGCATTTTCTGCATTTGACAGCAAAAAAATAAGAAACCGCAAAATTGCTGCTTCAGCCGTCTGCATAATACCTATCTTATTACTTTGCTGGAATAATATTGTTTACGCAAACCAGGTATATCTCAAAAAAGCTCTGCAGGAAGAAGCAACTACCGCGCTTCTTACACGTATGCTAAGCGACATCGAAGATACCGAAAATTATATTGCCGGAGAAACTCCTGTAGCCATTGTGGGCGATTTGAGAAATTGCAAAAGCATCCCCGTCCTTGATAATTTTGAAACCATAGTACCTTACGGAATGGGCAACTCGCTCCTCACATACGGCGGTACCGACTCATACTATTTGAAATATTTATTAAATGCTAATATTTATAAAATCGAGATTCCGGTCAACAATGAGATTAAAGCCATGCCCAATTATCCGGATTACGGTTCGATAAAAATAGTTGATGGAACGGTAATTGTTAAAATTTCCGATTAACCGGTTTGCCTGCCTGTTAATCATTCAAATGCAAATGTAATATACATATTGTTTATGAGGTTATTATGTCTGTTATTACCAAAGAAATTAACAAATCCAAATTGATTATTTCGCTTTCCGGGGCGATAGCTTTTTATCTTTTTGCTCACGGCTTCAGATTTTCCAATATGCTTTTTTCAGGCGATGCACTATTTCAGCTCTGTCAAAATGATTATGCCTGGCAAATTGCTCTCGGTCGTTTCATGCATCCGTTCCTTGTTTTTGTACGCGGAAGCCTTACCAGTCCCTGGTTGATTGGTTGGCTTAGTGCTATATGGATCGGCTTGTCCGTTTATTTAATATCGGATTATCTTAAAATTGAAAAACCTCTATTTATAATTCTTTGTGCCGCAATCATGACCGGTAACCCGGTTTTTATTTCATTAAACTCCGCATTTCTTCAGGTTTCTGATTTTTATGCACTTGCTCTTTTATTATCCGTTGCAGCCGTTTGGTTCACTGATAAATGGTTTGCAGACAAACGCAAATGGTATCTTCTTGTACCTGCTATTTTTTCTATAGTGTTTTCGCTTGGTATATATCAGGCATATCTTTGTGTTACAGTCGGTTTAGTAATGATTAAAGCAATAAAAGCTCTTTCCGAAGATGATTCGGTAGTCGAAACATCAATCAAAGTTGCGGTTTACGGCGGCATTACCATATTAAGCTGTGGTTTATATTTCATCATCTGGAAAACTTTCCAAAAGGCCTTAAACATTTGGACAGCCGATTCATATAACGGTTTATCAGATATTGATGAAGTAATCGGAACGGGATTCTTTTCATCCGTTGCCTCTGCATACAAAAATGTTATCGATTTCATTGTAAATCCCGAGGTTTTTTATTCATTAACATTCCGCTCTGTCAACATGAGTATTCTTTGGATAATAATTTTCCGAATATCCAATGCTTTGATTATTTTCGCCACAATTTATCTTGTACTGATTAATAACATAAAGAAAAAAGCCACCCTGCGCTGTTTACTTCAAGTGGCTTTAATGGCTTTGCTCCCTTTGGGAATAAATATTGTATGCATTATTTCACAAGGAATGCAGCATACACTTATGATATACGGAATGCTTTTAATATATATTTTCTCCATCTCGGAATTCAGTGCAATTTCAACAAATCATGGTGTTGCGAAGCCCACTAAATGGATTCCATCTTTTCTTTGTATAGTCCCCATAGTTCTATTGATATGGAATAATTGCGTATATGCAAACCAGGTCTATCTAAAAAAAGCTCTTCAGCAGGAAGCAACCACTTCATTATTATCACGAATGATAAATGATATAGAAAATATGGAAGGCTATGTTTTAGGAGAAACTCCTGTTGCATTAAGCGGTAATTTAAGATCATGCAAAAGTATTCCCACTCTTGAAAACTTTGAAACCATTCAAGTTTACGGAATGGGTGACTCACTTCTTACCTATGGCGGAAGCGAGAACTTTTATATCAATTATATTCTAAATGTGGATATGAATCTTGTAAGCATTGCTGCGACCGATGAAGTCAAAAAAATGCCTTGTTATCCTGACTTTGGTTCGATTAAATATATTGACGATATAATAGTTGTAAAAATATCCGACTAAATGTGCAAAAAAGAACTGCAGTATACTCTACTGCAGTTCTAATTATTTGCTCTGTGTTTATAAATTATTAAATTTCGGCGTATGCCTTCGCAACCTTCTCATACTCTTCCTTAGTTGCTATTTTTTCAACCTCAAAATCAGGATCAGCAGCCTTTACTTTATAGAGAAATACACCGTCGTCACTTATGGTATCTCCCTCCACAAGACCCGCAACCACATATGAATTTCCATCAACCTCAAAATCATCGATAACAGCAAGTTCTATTTCTTTTCCGTCTGAAGTTGTATCTGTAAATACAATATATTCTTCGTAATTTTCCATATTAATCCATCCTATATCATTGTAGTTATGCCATTTGTAGCCAATATGGAACACTTCTCTTTTAATGTTATCGGCCTTCCATCCGTTTGGCTTATTTTACCCCCGGCTTCCGTAACTATTATTGAGCCGGCTGCAATATCCCAGGGGCAAATTCTGTATTCAAAGTAAAGATCGACTCTTCCCTGGGCTACGTTGCATAAATCTATAGCGGCAGACCCGCTTCTTCTAACATCTATACAACGAGCGCAGAATTCTTCAGCCTTTTCAAAGGATTTTCTTCTGAGTTCTTCGTAATAAGGAGCGGTGCCAAAAGAAACCAGCGCATGGTCCAGATCACTGTTCGATACATGAATCGGCTTACCGTTACAGAAGGCACCTTTCCCTTTTTCAGCGCAAATCATTTCCTCGCTGTAGGGTTTATATACTACTCCCGCCACAAGTTCGCCACCGTAAGTCAGCCCAACAGAAATACAACTCTGCCTGTAATCCTTCATAAAATTTGTTGTTCCGTCAATCGGATCGACAATAAATGCAAATCTATCGGATTCAATGTCACTGTCTGAGGCCTCGGAGTCGTCTTCTTCACCAATAAACAAAGCCCCGGGATAAACAGCAAGAAGTCTCTTTTTAAGTTCTCCCTGAATCATCTTGTCATAATTGGTTACAAAATTTGCATGACCCGCCTTATCGTCTACTTCAAGCACCGAGCGATCTGCATTTTTCATCATCTGCCCACAGACATAAATCTCCGGAAGTATTTTATCAACATAGCTTTCCAGAAGATATTTAAGAGCTGTGGTTTCCCGCATAGCCCATTCGTTTACGGTCATACCTTTAACATTTGAGCATTCAAGAACCAGTCCCTTTTTGTTGTCAAGAAGGCTTCGGTTGCTTTCATACGCTTCCCCGACAGATACAAAAACAGGAGTAAATTCCAAATCGCTTTCATAGCCTTCAAGCTTCTGCGCCTTGGTCTCAAGGCTGTTCAGAAAGCAAAGATAGTAGTCGGAATCCATCTGAAACATTATATTTTCATAAAAAATATCACTATTCTGTTCAAATGCCTGACCAAGAAGTGGGCCTACGGTTACATCCGTATATCCGGTCTCTTCCTCTATTTCTCTTTTAAGGGCCAGATTGCCGTCCTCGCCCTTGGCAATTCCGCCGCCGGGAAATTTATAATCGCCCATGGATGTTTTTACCATAAGAAGTTTTCCCTGATAAAATATTACTCCTCGGGCAGCTTTTCTTCTTTTTGTTTTAAGTTCCCTGTCTTTAGGGAATTCATCAATTATAATATCAAATTTAAACATATTCTTTCTGATACTCAGGCAAAAGAAAACTTTCCTTTTACGATGACCGGTCAGACGGCCGATGCCTAATTTTCATCGAACTTTGCAAGCATAAGTTCAGGATTTTCAACAAGTTTCTTCAGCATTCGAAGGCTCTTACCAAAATAAAAGCCATCCGAAATTCTTTCGTCAACGGTAAATGAAAGTCTTAAAACCTTCTTGGTTTCTTTAACATTTCCGTCATTATCATAGAACACTTTATTAACCTTCTTGCCCACCACAATAAAAATTGAGTTTGTGCCCCAGTTCATAAGGTGATGGTAACCGATACTCATTCCGATTGAGCCAAGGTTTGTAAGTACAACAGAACACTGATAAGGGTCTGTAGCTATTACAGACTTCGGCATCCATCCATGTCTGTCAGCCCATCTTGCAAGGCGTCCAATCAGCTTTTTGAAAGGAAGCTTTTGAATAATATTCATGCTTTCCGTTGACTGGTCATCG
The DNA here is from genome assembly GCA_024403485.1 of Lachnospiraceae bacterium. Classification (GTDB taxonomy): domain Bacteria; phylum Bacillota; class Clostridia; order Lachnospirales; family Lachnospiraceae; genus UBA1258. The sequence continues at coordinate 8,453 of JAKSRT010000038.1, read as the reverse complement.
TTTACCTTACAGCTTCTAATCTGATCATTTATCTGCTTTTGTATTGATTCAAGATTATCCTCACCGGTAGCTTCTATACGTGCCAGTGTTTCCTCAGCCTCATCAGCAAGAGATTTCTTTACTACAAACGCTGCATTAACACCGTTTCTTTGATACATATTAACGTTTGCTATAAAACGGTTTAACTGAGGTCTTTTATAAATTGTCTGAAGAGCAGCTGCGATAACTACGCCAAAAATCGAATATCTGTCTTCCTCTTTTCTGCCTTCATTTTGTTTTCTGATAAATTCCTCGGTATTTTCTATTACAACATCCATTGACATGTATGCTTCATTATCACATCTGTTAGGAAAAATCAGAGGCATGATGTAATGCATCGAATCCAAATCACGTAAATACTTTGCATCACTTCTATCACGAAAATGTCTCATATGTCCCTCATTTCAATTTTATTTTTCGGTGTTTCACCTGCAGAATCCGAATATTTCAAACTTTCCTGCACTATCTATTATATTCTGTTCACTCCGGTCTTAATTGCAGCTTCTTTAACTGCTGCGGCAACAGTCTTGCCGACACGGGGATCAAAAGCGTTGGGAATGATATACTCTGCATTAAGTTCCTCGTCGGAAACAAGGCTTGCAATTGCATATGCGGCAGCAACCTTCATCTCATCATTAATGTCGGATGCACGAACATCCAATGCTCCTCTGAAGATACCGGGGAAAGCAAGCACGTTATTAATCTGGTTAGGATAATCCGAACGGCCGGTTCCCACAACGGCTGCACCACCTGCAAGAGCTTCATCGGGAGTAATTTCGGGAACAGGGTTAGCCATAGGGAAAAGAATTGCATTGGGAGCCATTGTAGCTACCATTTCCTTGGTTACAGTTCCGGGAGCGGATACACCGATAAATACATCAGCGCCCTTAATAACTTCGGCAAGGCTTCCTTTTTCTTTATTCTTGTTGGTAATCTTAGCCATTTCAATCTTCTCTGAGTTAAGTCCGTCACGTCCTTCGTAAATAGCACCTGTGCGGTCACACATAATAACATTCTGAAGACCCATGCTTACAAGGAGCTTGATAATGGCGATACCTGCAGCACCGGCCCCGCTTGTAACAACCTTAATATCCTTAATGTCTTTTTTAACGATTTTAAGAGCATTGATCATTGCCGCAAGAACTACAACTGCTGTTCCGTGCTGGTCATCATGGAAAATCGGAATATCACAGCACTCCTTAAGTCTTCTTTCAATTTCAAAACATCTGGGAGCGGAAATATCTTCAAGGTTAACACCACCGAAGGATCCTGCAAGAAGCTTTACTGTATTAACAATTTCATCAACATCTTTTGATCTGATGCAAAGAGGGAAGGCATCAACGTCACCAAAGCTCTTAAATAAAGCGCATTTACCTTCCATAACAGGCATACCCGCTTCGGGTCCGATATCTCCAAGACCAAGTACTGCTGTTCCGTCGGTAATAACCGCTACCAGGTTATGTCTTCTTGTATACTTATAGGAAAGATCCACATCCTTTTGAATTTCAAGGCAGGGCTCCGCAACACCGGGGGTATAGGCTACCGAAAGTTCTTCCTTGTTTGATACACTGGCACGGCTGATAACTTCAATCTTGCCTGCCCATTCTTCATGCTGTTTTAATGCCTGTTCTTTTTTATCCATGTGTTTTTCCTTCACTTTCTTATATTTTATCGTCGAGTCATAGAAGCTCCGACTGTTTCCTATCAAGAGAAAATTATAGCATATTTTTGTCAAAAAAAGGAATATCGGATTACCGATATTCCTTTATCAAATTACATTATTTTAACCATTTCCTCGCGCACCTCATCGTAATGAGCATCCATGAGACCGAAGTTCATGCTTCTGTAGCTCCAAAGAGCACGTCCGATATTATATTTATTCATAACGGAGGTATAATCCTTAAGCCAGTTCAGTGAAGGGCCTGCAGGAGCAAGATCGATTACTCCGTATTCTCCGCAGTAAAGAGGAACATTTCTTTCCGCTGCGGCTCTGATTGCAATTTCAAGGTAATTTTCAAAGTACTTTGGTCCAATCATTTCACTGTCGTCAAGTCCCTTGAACGCCTCTGTTGTAAAGCCGTGTTCTTCCTGCGCCTTCTTAAATTCACCTACTGTTGCAGGATATTTCATTTCAAAATCTTTAAGCGTATTAACCCAGGTAGCATGCTGATGTGTAAAAGTAATGGGCTCATAGCAGTGGAATGTATAAACTATTTTTGAATCAAGAGGCATAGGTAAATCTGCCACAGCCTCGGGAGAATTATTCCAGTAACCGCCCACTACAATGTAAACATCGGGAGCAATCGCGCGTATTCTCTTTATACATGTGTTAATAATCTGCGCCCATTTAGGCATATATTCTTTGTCAGTTACTTCGTTTAAAAGTTCAAAAGCTACTCGATCGCTGTATTTACCAAAGTTTTTGGCAAACTTTTCCCAGAGGGAATAAAAACGTTCCTGAAGTGCCTCGTCATCGAAAAGGCCTGATTCGTTGGCTTCTTCGTGGAAAAAGAATCCTGCTGCCTTGTGAAGGTCAAGAATCATATTGATATTGTATTTACCACACCAGTCAATAGCTCTCTGGATATATTCCATTCCCCCTTCTCTCTCAGAACCGTCGTCCTTTTCAACCACATTGTAATCAACAGGAACACGAACATGATCGAAACCAAGTTCCGAAACCTTCCTTACATCCTCTTCTTTAATGAAGTTTTCATAACGTTCAAAGGTATGATTACACTGAGATAACCATCCGCCGAAATTTACTCCTTTTTTATAACCTTTAAATTCTACCATTTCCATTTCCTCCATTGGAATATTATTATTAACGGGCAAATCAACCACAACCCTGTTTCTTCCGTTTTGTTTTCCGAAATACAACTTTTCATCGGCCGCTTCAACCATAGCTTCCGAAGTACCCTCATTTCCATCCACGACACCGAAAGTCATTGTAACCTTAATATCGTATCCATCGGCTGAAACCACCATTTCTCTGATTTTCCCGAGTATTTTCCACAGCCAGTCCGCTGACTCATACATGCCGGACTTATCAAATACCATAATAAATTCTTCACCACCCCAGCGGGCTGCAAAGCCTTTTCCGTTCATCATGGTTTTAAGTGTTGATGCCACAGCTTTTAATACTTCGTCACCTGCATTGTGACCATAGGTGTCATTAACTTTTTTGAAGAAGTCAATATCACCGATTGCCACACTGTACTGCTGACCGGTTTCAAGATATTTGGTCTTGATTTTATCAAGCTGATTCTTAACATATCGCCTGTTACCAAGCTGGGTAAGCGGATCGGTTTCCACAAAGGCTCTGATACTCCGCTGCATGGAAGTGGCCGATTTCGAAATGTCCCCAAGTTCATCCTGTCTCTTTAGGACATCCGTTTCCAGTTCGGTATTGAGATTGCCGCCTGCAACCTTATTCATAAACACCTGCAATTTCTGCAATACCGATGTTATTTCCGTTGTATTTTTGTATGACACGTAAATGGCAAGAAGCATTCCAAGGAGTGTAAGCGCTGTAATCGGCCACACAGCCTTAAGTACTGCTTTTTTTATCGAAGCGCTTGACTGAGCAACTTCTACCATTCCCACAACCTCTCCCGTGGAATTTCTAAGGGGTTCATAGTAAACAAGGTATTTGTCATTGAACATTGCCACGTCTGAATAAAAGACCGATTCCTCGCGGCCAAGAACCGCTTCCGTTGTTTCCGCATTTGTATATACCCCGGTATATCGGGGACCGGTTCCGTCACGGAAGGTTGTATTAATTCGAATATCCTTATAAATAAGCGATATCTGAGAATCGGTTTCCAACGCCAGTTCATCAACTATTGTGTTATCCTGAGTGATATTGTTGTTTCCCTTGTAAAGATCGCTGGTCCCCTGTAGATTTTTTGACAAAACATAGTCACCGTCATACGCCTTGTCATAGGCCATCATCACAAAAGATGCCGTATTTTTCATTTCACCCCTGGCTCTTTCGTAAATTGTGCCCGTAAACCTGACATACGAAAGAATTGTTATGGCAATTCCCAGCAGTAATACGGGAACAATAGCCAATAGGGTCATTTTCTTATAAAGGCCTGTTTTTTTCATAGTTTTATTCCTAATACTTTATAAAATCACACTAAATTACAACAAAACAATTTATATAAAAACAATTTACATCATAAACATTAACCAACTATTTATCAATCTCATTATAAAAATCAAAGCGTAAAATATATTAATAATCTGCATAATAAAAACATCCCGCTTCACAGATATGTCCGGTCAAAGACTGAACATGTCAAAAGCGGGATGTCTGTTTTTTCATATATTGTTCAAATTACATAATTGTTTAAACCGTCGCCGGTCCTCGGTCATTATTTATTTGCACTTACTTCTTCGAACTCCTTAACAATATCTTCCGAAGGTGCCTTTGTGCAAAGAGAAACAACAACATTAACAATAAGTGCAATGATGAATGCGGGAAGAAGTTCATATATGCTTAATACGCCACCCACAGGAGCGATAACAAACTTCCAAACAAATACCATTATACCACCGGCTACCATACCGGAGATTGCACCTGCAAGGTTTGATCTCTTCCAGAAGAGAGCAAGTAATACGATAGGTCCGAATGCCGCGCCAAATCCTGCCCAGGCAAATGATACGATTCTGAATACTGAACTGTCGGGATTCCATGCGATAATAATACCTAAAACCGAAATAAATAATACGGTAGCACGAGCTACTATCATCTGCTTTTTAACATCAAACTTAATACCAAACTTTGATGTGAGAATATCTTCTGTTACGGAAGAAGCCGCTGCAAGAAGCTGTGAATCAGCGGTAGACATTGTTGCTGCAAGAACACCTGCAAGAATTACACCGCAGATAAGAGCACAAACCCAGCCCTTTGATGCAAGATAAAGAGCGATATTAATTAATACTGTTTCTGAAGCCTTTCCTTCAAAGAAGGACTTAGCTGAATCTACGTTGCTCATAGCAAGACCAACCACACCGATTACTGTTGCAACCGCCATGGAAATAACTACCCATACAGAAGCGATACGACGTGAGAAGGTAAGTTCTTCTTCTTTACGTGCAGCCATAAATCTTAAGAGAATGTGCGGCATACCAAAGTAACCAAGACCCCATGCAAGAGTAGAAGCAACAGGTAATGCTCCGTAAGAGCCTGCTGCATTGTTGGCTGCATCATAGCCCTGGAATACATTTAAATAGCCGGGAAGCTGAGCCGCATTGTCAAATACCGAATTCCATCCGCCTGCAACGGAAACGCCGAAGCCAAATACAACAACAATCGCAATTGTCATAACGATTGACTGAATAAAGTCGGAAGTTGAAGCGGCAAGGAAACCACCGAGTGTTGTATAAACCGCAATAACGATAGCACTTACAATCATTGCTGTATGATAGTTAACACCGGGGAAAAGTGTTGTAAATAATTTACCGCAGGCAGAGAAGCCTGATCCTGTGTAAGGAATGAAGAACACAACAATTACAACTGCTGCGATAGTCTGAAGAATCTTCTTCTGATCTTTATATCTCTTTGTAAAGAACTCAGGAACTGTAATAGCATTAAGCTTAATTGAGTATCTTCTGATTCTCTTTGCTACAATAAGCCAGTTCAAATATGTACCGATTGCAAGTCCGATTGCTGTCCAAGAAGCTTCAGCGAGACCGGCCGCAAGAGCTACACCGGGAAGACCCATTAAAAGCCAGGAACTCATATCAGAAGCTTCCGCACTCATGGCGGTTACAAAAGGTCCTAACTTTCTTCCTCCTAAATAAAAGTTATCGGTATCACTGTTCTGCTTGGAGAATTTAACACCGATGTATACTACCATTGCAAGATAAGCAATAATGGTAATAAGAATCAAAATGTTAGTTGCATTAAACATATCTTTTCCTTTCTTGTAGCCGTGTATCGTACGGCTAAATATTACTTTTATTCATAACACTTGTGCCACTATAACATATTGGTTCGACCAAAAAAATACAGAATGCATATCGTACTTTATTTAATACCAATTTCAGGTATATATGTGAAACGCACTTAGTTTTCAGCATTTTTGAAGGTGTACTATTATTGGACTACTATTAAATTGAACAATTATCGATATTTATGTCCCGAACATACTTATTTATCCGGTCGTCTCATCTGCAAACAAAAAATCCCCGGTAATATCCGGGGATTAATATCCTTTTCTGCTATTGCATTTATTTATCTTCTGAGTCGACTAAGTAAAAGCGGCATAACCTTATTGGCATAATCGTGAAGAGAATATTCACCATTGCAAATGCACCAGTCATAAATCAGCGCTCTTTCACATAAAGCATACATCTTTACAGCTTCACTTACGGTTATGTCATCAGACAGTTCTCCTCTCTGCTTTCCGGTATTAATTATCTTTCTAAGCAGGCGGTAATAATATCTGTCATGGTCAAGAAGATTTCTTTCACCATGGGTTATTACCTGAGTTGAATACAGACGAGCCATAAGTTCTACTGAAATTGTATCTTCTATCATAGAAAACAATTCGTGATTAAGTTCCATAAGAATTTCAAATGAATCTCTTTCAAAGTCCAACTCTTCCGATATCTCCTGATATTTTTCGTCAAACAGATAGGAAAGAGAACTTAACAAATCATCCTTACCCTCAAAATAGTGGTAAAAAGACCCTTTCGAGGTATTCGAGGTTTCAATTATATCGTCTATCGTAGTTTCATCGTACCCTTGCTCATAAAACAATTTCCAAGCCGCAACCACGATATCGCCTTTTACATTTCTATCACTTTTTTTAGGCATTATATCCTCACAGAAAACATTTAAATCTCTACACCGTTCTTTTTTAGAAGTACGCTTCCAGGCTCAACTGAATCTACACCCGTTTTGTTTTTTACAGGAGCAAATTCCCTGTCTCTTACAACCTCATAAGGAAGACAGGAATCTGCCAAATGAATCATATCAAGCACCAGTTGCTCAAACTTACAACCGTTAGGACTTTCAGGCTTTACAGTCTTCCCGTGCTCATCCACATAAGGAATTTTCTTTTCCACCACATGGTATGGGAGGCTCTTATCAACTATTTCTTCAAGTTCATCGAGCCTGAACAAATAGTTGAGTATTACGCCGAAATTATAAACTCTTTCGCCACGCTCGTCGACTTCATGAGCCATGTCTTCTGTCAATTCATAATATTCAACAATCGAAGGTTTTCCATCTTCAAGACACATAACGCCCACCTTCTCATACGGATCTGCTTTTCTTACAACTTTAGAACCGATAGATACGTTTTTAAGAATCGTTGCACCTACAAAAAGAGGATCACATATTCTCTGGCAAACATTGTCTACTGCAAAAATGTTAAGCCATTCTATTCCAAAGCGTTTGACATCGTTGAGCACTCCCGACTTTTTCATCGACAAAAACCATCCGCCGTTTCCGTTAGGAGATACTGCAATTTTCCCGGGCTCCTCCAAAAGAATTTTACCGTCATAATCACAGGCGGGGGCCATTTCCTGTTTAAAGAAGAATATATATTCATCCGGATAACCGAAATTCTTCTTTTCTTTAAAGAAATCTGTAGTGGACTCATAATTCAAGTCACTGGTCATTACAAACAAAGGAATATATGAACCTGCTTCGTTAACTACATCCATAAGATTGTTTATCAAACATTCAAATATGTATAATTCCTTAGTGACACCAATATTGTACATACCCTTTGGATTATCAGATCCAAGTCTTGTACCCATACCACCGGCCAAAAGAACGGCGCCGACTTTTCCGGCTTTAATGGCATCTATTCCCACCTTATAGAGTTCTTCTTTTTCAGCTTCTATGTCAGAAATTTCCATCGCCTTAAGAGGTGTTATTACTCCTTTTTTTACACCCTCCTTACGTTTTTCGATTTCTGCAGTCAAAGAAAAATCCAAGGCTTCTATCTGATTGTAGAGTTTTTCTTTTGCGTCATCATCCAAAGAATCCTCAAATTTAAGAAGCTGAAGCTGATTATAGTCTTCAAGCTTTTTTATGGCTTTTTGTCTCTTATCCATCTTATCCCCTCTTTATGCCTGCGGCTTATAGTAATCGTAATAAACCGCGTCAGCCATTTTTTTAGCCGCCTCTACTCCGTCAATTGCCTCAATAATCCTAAGTGCAAATGCAGTAGCACAACCCGCTGAACGTCCCGTAATAATATTACCGTCCCATTCCGCTTCGTTTCCCGTATAGTCCGCATCGAACAAATCCGCTTCCATTCCCGGGAAACAGGTTGCTTTCTTGCCTGCCAAAATTCCAAGTCTGCCAAAAATAGTAGGTGCTGCGCATATAGCGGCCAAAAGTTTTCCCTTTTCATTGAAGGACTGAACTTTTTTCATAAGCGGTGCAC
>JAKSRT010000037.1 GCA_024403485.1 Lachnospiraceae bacterium | reverse complement strand
TCTCCTACAACAATGCAGTAAAGTATTTCGGATTTGATTTGGAGACTAAATAAATTTCCCCTAAAATAATTGCAGCCACCCGAGAAATCGGGTGGCTGTTTTTGCAACATTTGTAATTTAAGACCAACTTTTTTGAGTTTATCTATTTCCAATCAATATCTTCATAGGGTGTTGATTCATAACCCTTATCTTGTAAAGAGGAAACCATTCGATCCAGAGTACCTTTCCACATTTTCTTAAACCAGCTTGTTTCTCCAAACCACTTAACAATTGTCGGGCTAATTGCGTAATATGTTTTGATAAATGCCCTTCCATACCAGGTGGTGGATAACTTATAATCTCTGAATCTTCGAAGCGTCCATACCTCCGGGCAATTGTATGAACCGTAAACACAAGTTGCCACATAACACCAACCGGATTGCTTTTTGGGTTGTATTCGGTGAAGTTCAGAAAAACTATAACTGGCTGACCTTATTTCATACCCACATTCATAAATTGGACGACCATTAATGCATTAGCAAACAAAACTGCCTTCGTTCTAAGCGATGTGAGTTTTTCAATCTCACTATCATCAGTTATCTCGATCTGCCACATCAACTCCTGCAATTTATCGGGATATGCACATCCACAAGAAAAAGCCTTTTCACATGCTTCTGCGTAATCCTCAATAAAATGAGTTTTATAGTATTCCATTTTCTTAAAGATTTCCAACGATGACATTAAATTAGCTTCAGATATATTCGCAAGCTCATATTTGTTTGCCAATTCGCTCAAGTAGTTTTCAAGTTTGTTCAAATCGTTATTGCATATTTTAGCCAGCCTCAACCGGGCTTCTATCGAAAGATAAAGCTTCTTCTTTTCAGCTGCCAAAGCGATATGTGAAAGAAATTCTTTCTCAGATAAAGGTTCATAACTAATCAAAATGGAATTATGATTATTCATTCTGCTTGCGTTGTAGCAAAGGAAAAACATAGGTGAGTTTATTGATATATCCCCAAAAACCTCACTTGATAAGCACCCATCCAATAAATTTTCCATGTTTTTATACAGCTCTTTAGAGCATACATCCATGTTTTTGATTATCATTGCAGGTAATGTTTTTTTAGACAACGATTCGTGAATGAATCCCAATGACGCGTTTGAATAGACTTCTGACGCACCAACAAGACTATCCACAAAAGTACTCTGAGATAGCGTAATAGTAAACGCCTCCAGTTCAAGCAATTTACAAATGAGCAGTATAAGTCCCTCTAATTCATGCTTATGCTGTACACAAACGAATCTATGAACTATATGCAAAGGATCACAATAATATCTTTTCAAAACCGAAAAAATAATGTCTTTTGCTCTTTTTAAGCCAGGATATTCAACATCTACTCTCTCTCGTAAAAAAAGTCTAACTTTTTGGGGTCACTTCAAAGTTTTAAGTGTTCTTTTTTCTTATATTATAGCATCCTCTCAAGGATTATTTAGATAATGGGCTTTCAAATTAAGAACATCAGACAGTTGATTTTATCAATATACATTGGGCTAATCTAAAACGTATTCATACCGTCGGTTTTGTCGTAACTTCGTCAAAATATCCCCTAAAATAACAGATGCTTACCCGCATTCTCACTATGCATTTATATTTAGAAAGCGAGGCCAATATATTGATTACTGCCCTCGCCTATAATATTCTCTTCCGCTTTATTTATTTTTTGTGAAGCGATATTTTGAATAGTCCTTATAATATCCGCTCTGGTCTAACGTTTCTGTTCCATATGAACCATCAAGCGGATCATATAACAAAAATGATGTAGCATCATATTTTTCAACGCCTCTTTTCACTCCAACAATAAGGACATAATGGAATCTTGATGCTTTATCTGAATAAACCATGATGGGACGGCCATTTTTAATCTCTTCTGCGAAGCTTTTCCACATTTCAGAACTATTATCCATCCTTTTAATGCTACCGATGTGACCAATATGCTTGCCCATGTCAGCCTCAGAGTTCATTGAGTAATACCCAGGATCAATAACTGGATTCTGAGTAAGCACTGATTCTGCCACTGCTGCAGAAAGAATTGCACATCCCTGGCCTTTTACGTCAATTTTGGTTCCGTTATATGAATATGTTGTGGAATACTTCTTCTGACAAAGTTCGATAGAATTTTTATTGTTGACCGAAAGAATATAACTCTCCGAAAGTTCCACATCTTTTTTTCCTAAAGTTGCCTTTGTGTTATTACGGTAATCTGTAATCTTTATCTCAGCTTCAACTGTTTTGCTTAACACAGCACCTACTGATATCGGCATATTAAAAGTAATCGTTTCACCTTTTTTTGAATTTGATATATACCATCCATATGCAATCGAATTTAACTTATTCTTTGTGGCCTTATCATAATATGTAATCACCATCTGAATATAATTACTGCCGCTTTTGGATTTTGAAACATATGGTACTGTTAATTTAATGTCATGTTCAAGTTTATCTGTGTCTTTGTTGTAAGTTATAGATAACTTTGATGCTTTTACTTCAGAAGTTGATGCTGCCATTGCCTTTTCACTAAATACCATGGTGCTTAAAATTACTACAAAAATGCCTAATGTTAAACTAATAATTCTCTTCATTCTTTCTTCCTCCGTTTTGGATGTTGTTTTTTGTAACTACAATATATCAACAGTTAAAAGCGACATCTATCAAATTTGGCTACAAGCACGTAGCCATTTTTAATCTTTACTTCTCCTTTTATATTTATCCATCTAAAATTTATTAAATAAACAATTATAAAGTTTTACACATATTAATGGGGTAATTGCCTGCTTTTGGGGGTCTGCCCCTCAAGTTTGCCCCTCAACAAGTTTGGCCAACCCTCAAGAACTTTGATTATCCTAGTCTAAGCTTAATCATCAGTAGCACATTAATCTCCGGAAAAGGCAAAAGACTGATTCATCCACCTATTCCCCTGACGACTCCATTGTTTTAAGCTTTTTTACAATAAAGATGGGAACTATCATAAAAAGCATATACAGTATCGAAAATCTTTTTAGTTCCGATTCATTAAGTATTATTCCCTTATAAGAGTCAATGTAATACATGTGTTCAAACGGAAATGATAATATAACAGAAGCCTGCACAATCAGCATAGAGATTGAAGCAACCTTGCAGTTATCCAGCGCCCTTTTTCTATATGTTTGATCATATAGATATTTTTTTGACGATTTCAGCGCTTTAATAGCTATTATTGACGCAATAAACTGCAGTGTCATTTCAAACATGATATAAATCAATTCTCCGCTTTCCATGTAATAGTAGATCTCAAGATTTCCCAACCCAACAACTATACTGAACAAGAATATAAACATGCTGAGAAAATCACCATCGTCCGATATAAACATCGGGATAAGGTTTATGCATAACAGCACACTCATCCAAATCATTAATTTTTTCGCATTATCAGAGCCCTTTGCGGTTGTACCAAATGTCTGTCTGGTACTTCCTGAATATCCCACATTTCTTGAATATCCTGCGTTGCTTGAATATTCTGCCTCTGCTGCACCCCCGCAATGACTGCAGAAGTTGGCGTCTGCCAGAATTTCTTTTCCGCAATGGCTGCAATACTTTGTTCCGGAAACCGGGCGCTTGAAAATAATTGGTTCATTTTGATTGACTACATCAACTTTTTCCATTTTTTCTCCATATATCCTGTTCAATTTTTCTAATACACTATTGCGCAAATCTTCGTTACGCTGCTGCATTTCAATCACATTCAGTATCGACAAAACAAAAGCTATTATTTGTCTCACAAATGTAATATCTTCCTTAAACACACCGGTTATATATCCCTCATCAGATGGAACCGGCTGCTTAAAAAACGCATTGGGAATATCCTTTGCATTACGGATTACCGGGTCAAAATAAAAAACATTGGATATTATCCATTCATACTTGTTTGAATAAGTGTTGCCAAAAAAATAATTAACTATTCGTGCGAGATTGTTTACCATATACTGCGCAGAAAGCGTGCCATTTTCTCTCTTTGCACGCTCTGCCATATTAATAAAAAATTCTTTATTCAGTATGGATACGCAGCTAATGTTATATTTAATATATGTGTCCAGGATAGTAATCTCTTCATGCTTTTTCCCTTTTACATCAGACACACAATTCTCAATCCAAAAGTTTTTCTGACAAAAACCATATGTCTTCTCTTCAAATTCTTCGCAGGCAGCAATTCTTTCTTCCAGTCCCGAAAGCGCATATGATTCGATTCTACCGATATCCACTCTCCGTTTGCCTGCCTCAAAAGCAGCGCAAAGAATAAATGTCAAGAAATCAATCCATCGATCACTTCGCATCGCAGTCCGGATAATGTCATTGCATTCAATATCTTTGGCACTGTTATTGCCAAATGTGTAAATGCCATTCTGGCTAAGAAGCATATTCTGAATATAATCATTTCCGTAAAAACCGATTAGCTTACGTTTTAATTCAACATCTGTAATATTTCCCGCAGCTACTGCTTCCAAAGACAAAACCAAGGGGAATACCCATTCTCCCAACTCTTTTTTCTCAGGTTCAGTCGATAATATTCTTGCAAAAGCAGTCTGTGCGGTCTCTGAAAGTTTACCTGCAGAGTATGCCGCTTCTACATCGGCCCAAATCATCTCATACTCTATTTCAGCGATAATACTAACTAATTTACTCATTCCTGAAACCCTTCCTCTTTCTGTGTTTTATTTATACGTATCTACTATCTTCTTCACGATGACTTCTGTCACCTTGTATATATGTTACTCCATAATATGAGGTCTCAAATAAGGGGGGGGATTCTTGTTTCCTGCAATCCAAAACCGTTTTGTAAAAAGCGTTAGGGGCCATTTTCACAATAAAAAAGGCTGAGCCTGCATTTCTGCAGGTTCAGCCTTCTGTTAAAGCTTACTTAAATATTAGTTTTCCACCTTTTTCAATCACTTTTCCGGGCGTCACTCCTGGCGCCGGATTACTCATCCAAACATTACCATCTTTCTCAACGGTTATAGAGCCACCCTTAACTATTTCTACCGTTACGCGATCATGAACCCACAGGATTGAACCGCTTTCGACGATAACCGGATAATCCACTATACACGGTATACTGCCGTCCATCGCTCCAAAGGCTCTGTTCGAAATTTCTTCCTGTAGAATATCAAAGCCTGTCGCCTCGTGCACAATATACGGTCTGTCAAAATTTTCAAAATACACCGACTTGACCCTCATTGGCTTAACCAAATAAGAAAAACCAAATGCATAGCCAAGTGACTCATATTTTTCATGATTCACTGATACATACATATTTGTGACAACACTAATTTCTGCAACCAGCCGTCCACCGACAACATAGGTAGCCACCTCTGCGCCCAAATCCTGTAAATTGTATTCCGGTTCAGAAAAAGTAATAGACATATCACCATCTATAATCCGAGATGTATATTTTAAGCCCAAGGCATATTGCCCCTTACGCTCTTCTTCGGAAAACAGGTACGGTAAATGAGCCTTTAAGGTTCCGTAAACATCAAAACCATAGTCATTATCACCCTTTACAATTCGTATATCATCTGAAAAAACCAGAGTAACATCGAGCGGCACTATCAATGGCTTGTCTACCAGAATATGGTCGTTTCCTAAGAACTCCTTGTCAGCATAAACTGTGCGCTCTTCTTCTGTTTGAAAGAAGCGTACTCTGTTCAACTCTTTTTGCAAAAACTCATAAGCAAGCTCAGGAGTTCTTTCTACTATTTCCGGCTCAATATCCTGTTTTATTTCATTTTCAGGCTTAAACTCTGTTATTTGTCTTTCACTCAAATCACTTTCCAGCCGGTCTATTGTATTCTGCAGGGTGGATAGATTTTCATTCTGGCGATTTATTGTGTTATATGAATTAATGATTCCAACGCATAATGCAATGACTATTGCGGTCAAAGTGCAAATTGCACCGATTAAATACCATTTTTGCCTTGTTTTTTCAAAAGAATATTTAGGCTGAATCATCTCGGATTTTCCCTCCGAGCCATCCCCTTTGAGACTTTGATAAACCACAATCCCTACACCAGCCATATGTTTGGACAGTTCATCAATTGCGGCCTGTAAGTCATCTTCCAGCAATTCGCAATACTCATATCTTTCCGAAGGATTTTCAGCCAGACAACGTTTCAATATCTTTGTGATGCACTCTCTTACATTAACCTTTGAATTAATGTCCGAATGCTTAATCAATTCTGAGCCGGCTATAATCTCATCAATGTGAGGATATAACTCATCCGAATAATGGCCATCAGGTAAAATATTGTTGATTGCCAAGGCATAAAACAAAATAGCCCCAATCGAATAAATATCAGAACGATTATCTGCTACTCCGTCCTCAATCTCCGGAGCACAGTATCCTCTTGTTCCCATAACAAACGGCAGCTCATGTTCGATAGAATACAGTGTATTGATATCGAACATGGAAATATTACCAACATTTATCTCCATCCTGCTGTCATATGTGACCAGAAAATTCGACGGCTTAACATCAAGATGCAGCAGTCCTGCAGAATGCAGCAAGCAAATACAATCTGCAAGAGTATGGGTTACCCGCAAAATATCTAAAAGTTTACGTTCACACTCAGCAACCGGATTATCTCTTACGGTCTCAATATATTTATCAAAGGTCTGACCCATTTTATCATTTGGTGTCCAGATAAACACCGAAGTGATGTTACCCTTTCCATCCTTTTCATACAGGATTTCGCAATGGGGAATATAATTATTCAAGACCTCATATTTAGGATTTTTGCGTTTAACCGTTTCAATAGTGCGATACGCAGAAATATATTTTTCAATGTTCTCCGGTGTTTTGGGAACTCCGACAGGATTGAACTCCTTCAGTCTTCCGCTTTTACCGTTCTGAACAGCACCATAGCAGACAGAGGAACCGCCTTCTCCGATTATACTGGTAATTTCCCACTCCGAACGTTGCATTTCGTATGATTCATTCATCAGCTTTAGTCTGTCACCAATATTTCTGTAGGTTCTTTCCTGCATGTCCATTCTTCTTCCTCCTTCTGTAACCCAATTATAAATGCAAAAAATGCAGCAGCATAAAGGGGGGATTAAACGACATTGAGATATCGGTACAGCGTAATTAATATAAACATATCATATAGGTTGTTACTGCTGATCGGTTGAAACCTTGAATCAATCAGAACAGGATTGCATATATGCCTCATATTCATAAACAGTTCGAAAACAGTTTTTCCCTCCAGATTCTCATTATTTATAGCTTCTTGAAAATATCGGTTCAAGATATCTGTTCTGTAGGTTCTGTCATCCAAGTGATTTATTTTTCCCGAAAGCATTTCATACATTCGCTTTATAACCTTCAGAAAAATAAACTCATCACCATAAATGCCGGCCATATAGTCCACATCAGTCTCAGCATCCTCTGCGGAAAATGTTCTCTCAAATTTTCTTCGCCCATAATGAAAGGCAGCAGTTATGGTTGAAGAGTTAATCATAATTCGTGACTTTGAGGTCTTTTTCTCATCTATGAAGTAATGAGTGCATACAAAAGGAACAACGTCTTCCAGCGGAAGCTTCCTAAGTCTGTACATAAAAATATCTTTGTAGGCATAAGTAAATCTTGTTCCGCCGGAAAAGTACTCGATTGACAAACTTTCCTTCTGATACTCATCCTTTGACAAAACGCATTCCTCTATTATTTTTTCAGCAATTGACAGTTTTTCTCTTGCTGAAACATTTTGGAGCGAGAGGCAGTACAAATAGATTACTTCTGCAAAATTTTTATAATTTATACCGTCTCCCAACGGTTCTGCCTCAAACTCTTTAGAATGTATTGCATAATCCTCAGAAACATATTTGAGCAGATTGTTGGCATAATAATTGAAAAAAAGATTGTACTCAACATCAGTTTTTTCACAATAAATATCCTGGTCCGGGTCAATAAAAACCGTCATATTAAAAGCAAAGGCAAACATATATAATGCTACCTTTGTATTTCCGTTGGTCTTAAATCTTCCCATCGCCAAATCATCACACATGCGAAGCAAAGCATATTTTTTCTTTTCGTCCTTCGTAAGCTTACCGTCAAGTATTGAAAAAACATCCTCCGTGATATTGGTCACAATTTCTTCCTTACTGAGCAAGCCGGATTTGTTAAGATTTGGATTGTTCTTTCTCGCAATTTCTTTTACCGGTGCGGTATGATAATTTGTGTTGTATATAAATTGCCTTAAGATGGACAGCCTGATTGAACCGGATAAAAATTCCGGTTCCGCAAGTTCATTGACAAGGTCTCGTATAATAACGTCCGGCCCCTTTGCTTTATTATAAATATCAAAAAGCACATTATATATTTGCCGATCCATTTCCTTGCTGGCAGAAAGTTTACTGATGCAGGCTTCCAACCTTTCATCAGTGTCAGACAAAGAACACATAATACCGGCATTATTCAGTTTCTCAACCAGCTCTTTTTTCCGATGGATATATCCGGAAGTCCCCTGCTGTTCTTTTATTCTGTTTAAGAGAGAATATGCTTCTTCTTTACAAAAAAAAGTTTTCAACATCTCGTCGCACGAGTTTAGCTTACGCATAATGGTTTCCGTCAACGCATACGATAAATCTTTGCCTTCGATTACTGCCATCTCACAAAATTCCTTTGTTCATCTCAAAATCACATAAAAAACAGCATAAAGAAAGTCATTGCATAGCAACGACTTTCCGATAAATTTACATATTCTCCATAGCAACCGCAGTATCAAGTGCAACCTGCATCATCTGAGTAAAGGAATTCTGACGTTCCTCCGCAGTGGTTAACTCTCCGGTTACGATATTATCTGAAACGGTAAGAATGGCAAGTGCACGCTTCTTTGCAGCGGCAGCATTCATATAAAGAGCTGCAGCCTCCATTTCAATAGCCATAATACCCATCTTCTGCCACTTTTCGTTTGCGTCGGCCTGAGCATCATAGAAGGTATCCGATGAAAGGATGTTACCTACATGGAAGTTTGCTCCAACCTCTTTTGCACATTCGATTGCGGTTGAGAGAAGCTTGTAGTCTGCTATCGGTGCAAAGGTACCGGGTAACTGGAACTGACGGGCGTAATTGGAATTTGTGGATGCGCCCATACCGAATACGATATCACGAATTTTAATGTCAGCACTGAGAGAACCGGTAGATCCTACTCTTAATATGTTTTCCACTCCGAAAACATTGAAAAGCTCCCAGCTGTAAATACCGATGGAGGGCATTCCCATTCCGCTGGCCATAACTGAAACCTTCACACCCTTATAGGTGCCGGTGTAGCCCTGAACGCCTCTTACATTATTAACAAGCACAGGATTCTCCAGAAAATTTTCTGCTATGAATTTTGCACGAAGGGGATCACCGGGCATCAGTACGGTTTTCCCGAAATCTCCCGGCTTAGCATTAATATGTGGTGTAGGATAATCTGCCATGATTGTAACCTCCTGTTTGTGTATAAATACACTTTTATTTATTTAAATTTTAACCAACAGATTTCGCAATTTCAACCTTTTAATTTTTTAAAACAGCAAAATAAAAGTTTTAATTTGCCAATTTGGCAAAATAACCCCGAACTATTTTATTAAGTTCTGCATTTCGAAATAATGCAAGCTATGTTATTATGATGTAAGCTAATCAGTTTAGGAGTGATTATTATGGAATGGATTACAGTTATTGTTTTATTGTTAATCGGATTAATTCTGATTATTAAAGGCGGCGATTACTTCGTTGACTCCGCCTCCTGGATTGCCGAAGTTTCAGGCATTCCGAAGCTTATAGTCGGAGCCACAGTGGTAAGCTTTGCCACCACGCTTCCCGAGCTGCTTGTGTCGGTTTTTTCAGCAGCAAAATACAACCCGGTTACCAATCCCGGTGCAGTTGATTTGTGTGTAGGAAATGCCGTTGGCAGTGTAACAGCAAACACCGGCCTTATCCTGGCCATTTCACTTTTGTGTATGCCTTCTATCATAAAAAGAAAAGACTACCTGCTTAAGGCTATTTTGCTTATCGGTGCCGTTTCTGTAATGACCCTGTTTTGCTGGAACGGTTCATTAAATATTGTAGGCAGCATCCTTCTTATTGTTATATTTGCAATTGCAATGTTTGAAAATGTCCGCGAAGCAGTCAAGACCATGAAGCAGCAAAAGGACTCCGCCGAAGAAAAGGAACCTCTCACACGTAAGGTCGTAATCGTTAATATATTGAAGTTCGTTTTCGGCGTGGCAGGTATTGTTTTCGGAGCTGATTTGCTGGTTGACAACGGTTCACTTTTTGCGTCAATGCTTGGAGTTCCCGATCGTATCATCGCAATCACAATTCTTGCGGTTGGTACCTCTCTTCCCGAACTTGTCACCACCATAACCGCAATTGTCAAGAAAGAGCATTCCCTTTCCGCCGGCAACATTATCGGAGCTAATATCATTGATTTAACACTTATTCTTCCCATTTGCGGACTTGTTTCAGGCGGTGCCCTTCCTGTATCCCTTTCCGCTGCAAGAATTGATATTCCTGTTTGTCTTGCGGTTTCCTGTGTGGCTATGCTGCCCACACTTATTTTCAAAAAGTTTTCCAGAGTGCAGGGTGCTGTACTGCTTATTCTCTACATCGCCTACATTGCTGTTTCCTGTATGGGGCTGTTTTCTCTTTAATACTTGAATGTAAAA
This sequence comes from Lachnospiraceae bacterium, assembly GCA_024403485.1. Classification (GTDB taxonomy): domain Bacteria; phylum Bacillota; class Clostridia; order Lachnospirales; family Lachnospiraceae; genus UBA1258. The sequence goes on along the minus strand of JAKSRT010000037.1, from coordinate 9,301 downwards.
CGGAAATTTCTCCTGCCGCGGCAAGATGATTTTTCCGTTTTTATTTTTCATAAAAAGCGCTCACAACGTCGTAAAATCAAGGAAAAAACCTTTGTAAAATAACGCTTTCCTCTTGTAAAAGATATATGATATGGTATCCTTAATAAGGAAAGTGAGGTATATATGGAGCACAAAGAACTGATATATGAAATCACAAATGAGCTACCTCAGGTTACTCTGGCAAACATAGTTGATATCAAGCCCCCTTACGTACATTTCAAAAGAAAGGCTAACGAATACATTCTTTATTATGTAATATCCGGAGAAATGTATATTACACAGGGCGACCACAATTATGTCTTAAAGGAGCATGAATTTATTATTCTTGATCCCGCTTTTGTTCATGTCGGGTATAAGTCCTCCGTTGCAAAGTTCTGTTATATCCACTTTACAGGGACTCTTAAAAAATTAGGCACTGAGCTTCCTGCCGATTTTGCCGGAATATCTATTTCAGGTTATCACTCGGTAAATGCCCGTGAATGTCATGTTAATGTGCTCTCTTTAGCCGAGGATGTTATTCGCTCCGTTCGTAAGGATGCCTCTTTGTCAAAATCAATGGCGGCAGCCAGTCTCTACAAGCTTCTGCTGGTTTTAGCTATGGATATGCAGTACGGTATCCGCCTTCAGAGCATCGATGTAAAAGGTAAGATTCGTGATGTCATTCCTCAGATAGTAACCTACCTTGACACACGCTATTCCGAAGATATTACAGGCGCTTCCCTCGAGGCTGAATTCAATTTCCACTTTGATTATATGAACCGCCAATTCAGCAAATGGACCGGCTTCACAATATTTAACTATCTTACTCATGTTCGCATCACTCAGGCCAGTCAGCTGCTTTCTACAGGCTACTACAGCACAAAAGAAGTTGCTGCTATGACCGGCTTCAAGGATGTGTCATATTTTTCAAAAGTTTTCAAGAAAGAAACCGGAACCACTCCCGGCAAGTGGGTATAAATTATAAAAGCCAAAGACCGATTCGCATTTTGTTGCAAATCGGTCTTTTTTTATCCTTTATGTTTTTACCACACAATTATCGGTACATCCGCATCCCAGTTATTATAAATCGTCTCTGCGGTATCATGGCGCAAATTGACGCAGCCGTGAGACCCGTTTCCGATATAATTGGTGCCTCCGAATTCCTCATCGGTCCGCCAGCTCGCATCATGCATGCCGATACTTTTATCATAGGGCATCCAGTAATTCACAAAATCAGCATAATCGGAGCCACGCAAAACCACATCACGCTTTTTATACTTTAAGAAAAACATTCCTTCTCTGGTATGGTTGCTCTGACGATTCCACTCACCGGTGGTACAATCATCGTCTACAATAAGCTCTCCGTTTTTGTACATCCATACATGCTGGTTTTCAATACTGACTTCGATATAAGTTCCCTGAAGCTCATCCCCCGCAGGGCGTTGTCCTTTAAGGGTATAAGCGGCTTTTATTGATGGCCTCTTCTTGTCGTTGAGAATTGCCTCCGAAAGCTTTTCTATAGTACGCTCTCTGTCTATAATCCAGCCATAGGTTCCCTTCTCCACAGTAACAACCTTTCCCGTACTGGTGGTGAAAGCTCTCGGGACACCGTTTGTATCATATTTTGACTTCAATTCATCCACAAAAGCGGAAACCGTTTCTGCATCGATTACTATTCCGCCGTCATACCTAACCATTGTACGTATTTTTTTAGCAGAAACTGTTACCGTATTGCCGCATACTTCAAGGGTAATCTTCTTTTTCAGTATTTTTTCCAGCTGAGCCTTGTCTGCCAGAAGCTTTGTATCGTTTGATAGTATCTTAGGCAGTTCAAAATCAGCTTCAGTCAGGGTAATCTCTGCAAGATTATTCATAACCGCATCAGTCAATTTATCCTCCAGTACTCCCTCTGCAGGCTTATTTCCTACCACCTCAGGAATAATCTCGACGGTTCCTGCCTCAGAATCAAACCGAAGCGATGCATCCTGCGACTCCTGCAGCTTCAGATTTCCACCCAATATTGAGATACCGTCCAGGTCCAAATAACCGTCCCCTGCGACCGCTTCGTACTCAAGTGTTGCTATTGACTCGTTTGGTCTATTTGTCATCACATAGACCTCAAAGCCTGAAAAGTCACAATTTAGGCCGCTGTAGGAAAAGTCATACTGCTCCGTGCCCATTTTAATTGTGATACTTCTGCTCAAAAAAGCCGTCTCAACTGCAGCTATTGCTTCCGAGGGAAGAAGGCCCGAAACATTAATCCCATTAATGGTGGAGCCTTCAGCATACCGCTCAATTTGCTGCAAAACTACCGTTACCTCCTGTGTCGGTTCTTCAATTACTGTATTCTGTTGTCTGCCTGACGCAAGCTCACGCCAGGATAAGAGACCTGCAAGCAAAAAAGCTGCTGCAAGCACTCCCAAGGCTAATTTTTTCATTGTCCTACCCTATTATCTGTATGTGCGTATTGAGTAGATTATAACCAACACACTAAAAAAAAGTCAAACCCCGGCGTAAAACGTCGGGGCCTGACCATCTCCATTTATGTAATCCTCCGGGTACGAACCCGTAATAAACAGGCCTAAGCCCAGGGATTTTCGTTTTGAGGAACTCTGATGCTGGAAGTTATTCCTGCATGCTCACTTAAAAACCATTCCTTTGTTGAAGCCTTTGTTCTGAGAGTAATATATCTCTCTGTGTCAGCACCTGCGGATTTAACAAACATTCTCTTATAGCCCTCAGAAAGTGTATCATCGGTATGTGATGTCTGAATAACCACTACCTTGTAAGGAACTGAAGGAGTGTAATTGTTCTCTACTGTTGCGCCCTCGAAATAAGACATCGGAATATAGGTTCTGCCCTTTAAACTGTCATCGGTACGTGAAATATCAAGATTTGAAAAAGGAGCGGGACCTCTCAGCACATTAAACATTGCCAAACCCTCAGCCTTATTCTTTGCATAGGCAGCATAGGCAACAATTGTAAGCGCTGTAGTTGCAAAAGGATCTGTAAGCTTTGATACTTCAGGAAGAGCCTTAAACTCCTCGAGGGTATCCGGAATCTTCTCAAAGGTAAATTCAACCTTTTTGGAAAGAGCACTTGCCTTTGCCTTTTCAAGAGTTTCCTTTCCCTTCTGTTTTGCGCTGTATTCTGCAGAACGGGCAACCCCCTTGAGAGAAGACTTAACCTGATTTGCAGCACTGTTAATAAGCTGATCTATAATAGACATATTTTACCTCCATATACAATCCGGAACATCCCTAATAAATAAATGATATACTTCTGTCGATTTTTTCACACTATCCGTTTGGGTAGTTTTTCCAGGGCAAAGAGAAAATGACTTTGCAGGCACTGCTGCGGCCTGCTATAAAAAATCGGCCGGAAGCATCCCCCGGCCGACAAAAATATCATATTACCTGCAATTAATGCATTCTCATTCTCTTTCTGACTGTGTATCTGTATCCTCAAGACAGTCAAATACAATTGTAGCCATAAACAGGTCCGCATTAATATAGATATCCAGTTTTCCCCCCTGAGCACTTACAAGATTTTCTGCAATTGAAAGACCAAGGCCGTTTCCCTCAGTATTTCTTGAAACATCACCCCTTACAAATCTTGCCTTCAGCTCCTCCGGTGAAATATTCAGCATATCCCTTGAGGTATTCTTAAATCTGAATACTGCCTTGTTTCCCTCCTTTGACAGGGTAAAAAAGGCTCTTGAACCGGTTAAAGCATACTTTGCTATATTGGACATAAGGTTATCAAAAACGCGCCACAAAAGCCTTCTGTCCGCATTTATGCATATACTTTCCTCAGGAGTGTCCGTTACGGGAATAATCCCTGCACTCTGCAGCTTTTCCTCGTACTCTCCCACTGCCTGTCCCAGCAATATTCCCGCATCACACCTTTCAAGGTTTATTGCAACGTTACCGGTTGAAGCCTTTGACAGCTCCAGCAAATCCTCCAACAATCTTTTCAGTTTTGCAGACTGTCTTGAAATAACCTCTGCATATTCACCGATTTTTTCATTATCACACTTTTCTCTTGAAATAAGATCCGAATAGTTGATTATTGAGGTAAGCGGTGTCTTAATATCATGAGAGACATTGGTAATGAGCTCCGTTTTCATGCGTTCGCTTTTTATGCTTTCATTTACTGCACGACTCATTCCCTCGGAAATACTGTTCAGGTTGTCCCCATGCTCCTTAAACCTAAAAAGCATATATCGGGTATCTGTTTTGTATGACAGGTCCCCTGCAGCAAGTGCTTTTGTACCGGTATGCAGACGATGCATGCAGATGTACAGATAAATCAGCGCCGGAATCAATATCGCCTTTTCTAAAAACCAGAGTACGAGAATATCTCCCACATCCCATATGGCAAGCAATCCAAATAATTCACCAAAGGAAATCAGAGCTGTTATCAGCACAGCAGGCCAAATACCGGGGAGGTTAGCAACGAATCTGCACACAGCCCTGGATATAGCTCTGATTCCTTTGAAAATTAATCTAAACACCCAGCCGATAATTGTATGTGAAAATACATTTTTCAGCTTAATGCGGGCAGCAAACTCCATACATAAGCCATAGAAGAAGCCTGTTACCAGCACAGTGGTTGCCGCAAGTGTAAACAGTATAATGTCAATGGGCAAATGTCTTCCATTTTCGCAAACAGTAACGCAACACGCAATCACCAGAGAAATGAGGCCTGCGGCAATGCATATTTCCAAGTCAAAGGGAAGTACGTTCAAAAATCCCGGTACCGGCTCCTCATGCCTGTTTTTGCGGCCCGAGACACTCATTAAGCCAACAAAGCAGATAAGTGTCATTATTGCGCCGCCAACTGCCAGATAATGCCAATAGGCTTTGAATTTTTCACCTATTTCCACTGCCTTGCTTTCAAGCCAAAATTCATTATGGTTTTCCCTTGCCCATATTGTTATGTCGTACTTGCCATAATTGAAGGATGCGGAAGTATCGTAACCCCAGTAATATGCTTCTTCACCCGGCTCTCGCTCGTAATGCCAGGGAGCTCCATAGCTGATTTCCTTTCCGTCATAAAGCAGCAGGAAGGCATATTCATCGTCCGTATAGGCTCTTTGCGCCAAAGCATCAACCTTAGCTCTGTTGATTATTGACTCTGCCTTGGCCTGCATCCACTCAATACTATGTTCCTCCAGCACATTACTGCTTCCGGGCACATAATTTTCGTCGTAAATACCATAATCATAGCAAAGGAAAAATCCTCCGATGCCGGCTATCATAATCAGGGTGAATACCACTGTCAGGAAAAACAGAAAAGCCTTTCCGCCCCAGGTCTTAAAAATATTCATACTCAACTCTCCATTTCAGTAAAATGGCTATTTAACGGATTCAATCTTATAGCCCTGTCCAAAAATAACCTTGATATATCTTGGTTCAGAAGGATTGATTTCAACCTTTTCACGAAGATGCCTTACATGAACCGCCACCGTATTGTCGGATTCAAAAGGGCTTTCCTTCCATACCTCGCGGTATATCTCCTTTGGTGAAAAAACCTTCCCGGGTAGTCCCATTAAAAGCCTTAAAATTTCATACTCCTTTGGAGTGAGAGATACGCTTTCACCGTCCACCGTTACTGCCTTTGAATAGTCATCCAGCTCAATTCCGCCAATTTTTAAGGTACCTGCTTTTACGCCTCCACCAAGTCTTGTAAAGCGTCTCAATGCAGATCTTACTCTGGCTGCAACCTCAACAGGCACAAAAGGCTTTGTAATATAATCGTCAGCCCCAATGTCCAATCCCAGTACCTTATCTGAATCCTCTCCCTTGGCCGTTAGGAGAATAACCGGGACATTACTGTTTTCGCGAATTTTAGCCAAAGCAACTATTCCGTCCATAACAGGCATCATAATATCCATAAGCACAAGATGGATATCCTTTTCAAGAACAATATTTACCGCCTCCTGACCGTTATACGCCTCATAGAAGCAATAATCGGAGTTGTTAAGATAAATCTTCAAGGCATTAACAATATCCTTCTCATCGTCGCAAATTAAAATGTTATACATAACACTCTCTCCTCCACGCTTATTAGAATATCCGAATCCGAATTAAGTAAAAATATACTAACTGATTAAGAATTGATTAAGTGTCCGGGCAGACCTTCGGGACGCTTCCTTTCGTTAGCTCTTTTGCACTCGCATAAACCCGCCGCTTCGCGTCGGCCGCACTTCCTGCTTACTGTTTCTGCTCGTGTACGCTCGCTCGAAAGTAAATGTCCCTTCGGGCCGCTTCCTTTCGTTAGCTCGCTACAAAAAATAGCAGGGGAATGTTTTGCATTCCTCTGCTATTCTATAATGCATATTATTCGCCTGCAATACTCATATCTTTCACAAGTATCGAGGGTGCTCCGCATTTTCTGCTGATGCCGTTGAATTCCAAATCAGCACCGATTCTGCAGATATCCTTCATCAACTGGTAAAAGTTTCCGGATACCGTAATATTCTTTACGGGTGTTGTCTTTTTGCCGGCCTCAAAACGATGTCCTGAAGCTAACAGCGAGAAGTCTCCTGACAAAGGATTTGCACCTGCATGAAGACCGGAAACATCTTTAATGCAAATTCCGTCACCGGCTTCTGCAAACAGGTCCTCTCTGGTGCCATCCACCGGCTTAACGTAGAAGGTAAAAGGACCAACCCCAACAGGTGATGCATAAGAGCCCTTAAGACCGTTTCCTGTTGACTTTACACCTGCCTTTGAAGCGGTACTTAAATTGTGAAGAAGTGTTTTTAAGTTTCCGTTTTCAATTACGTTCTTTGCATAAGTTGCAACACCTTCGCCGTCAAAGGTTCTCTTGAATACACAATCCTTATACATGGGATCGTCAATCAAAGTAAACATATCCGCTGCAATCTTTTCGCCTTCTTTTCCAGCCAAAAGAGATAAGCCCTTCTGTGCAGCCTCAGCAGAAAACATTGATGAAAAAGTGCTGAGCAAGCTTGCAAATGCCTTTCCGGTAAATACAACATTGTATTTTCCCGTAGGAACGCTTGCTGCGCCAATAGTTGATGCAGCCTCTCCCACAGCTCCCCTCGCAATTTCATCCAGCTTAAAGTCTGACAGATATCCGTCCTTGATTTCAAAGCCGTCATATTTTTCTTCACCGTCTTCAAGAATTGCTACACCATAAGCGATTGCATAGGAAGCTCTATCTTCAAGATCCAGTCCCTTTGAATTATAAATCGCACATACATCTGTACCGGAAGCAACTTCAGACTGTGTACCGTCTACAACTCTAGAATCCACATCATATATAGCCTTTTGAAGTTTCAAAGCAGTTTCAACCAGTTCAGCGCCTGTAGCATTCTCCTCACGACTATCGGAAATCACAGCATAGGTATCTCCTGTCTCATGAATAAAAGAAGGTGCCTCTGTCTCCAAAGACTTTGCATTTTCAAGTGCACGCTTTACCAGTGAAAGTGCCTCTTCCTCAGTAAGATTCTCTGTGGATGCAAGTCCGGCCTTTCCATCAAGAATCATTCTGTAGCACACACCCATTCTGCTATCGGTGCTGTAAGACTTTACGTCGTCCTTATAGGTTTCAACTGAGGTTGAATTACTCATTGAATAGTAAAGCTCATATTCCTCAATATTAAGCTCCTTTGAGAAGCAAATGATTTTTTCCTTAAATTCCTGAAATGTCATGACTAATCCCCTTTCTAACGTCCACCTACAGTTATGGATGAAACACGAATCAGAGGCTGACCAACGTCAGTCGGAATACTTCCTGAGGAAGCGCCGCACATACCCTGGCCTCTGTCAACATTTTTACCTACCATATCGATGTTCATGATGATATCTGAGCCTTTACCGATGAGGCTTGCACCTCTGACAGGCTCACAAATTTTACCGTTACGAACAATATAGCCCTCATTAACGGCAAAGTTGAACTGGCCTGTAACGGGATTTACGGAACCGCCACCCATTTCCTTTGCATAAAGACCGTATTCCATTGAAGAAATAATGTCCTCGTCTCTGTCCTCTCCGGCAGCAATATAAGTATTTGTCATACGTGAAACGGGAGCATAAGCATAACTCTGACGACGGGAGTTACCGGTTGATTCCATACCCATTCTGCGTCCGTTCAATTTATCAATCATATATGACTTTAAGATACCGTTCTCAATAAGCACATTCTTACGACCGGGAGTACCTTCATCATCAATGGTGATTGAACCCCAGCCGTTGGGAATTGTACCGTCATCAATAGCGGTAACCTTAGTGTTTGCAATCTGCTGTCCAAGCTTTCCTGCAAACTGAGACTGTCCCACAGCAACAGCTGCAGCTTCAAGTGAATGACCGCAGGCCTCATGGAAAATAACACCGCCAAAACCATTTTCGATAGCTACAGGCATTGTTCCTGCGTTAATGTATCCTGCATGAAGCATGGTTACAGCCTGCTTTGAAGCCTTCTTACCTAAAGCCTTAGGATCATAGTCCTCAAAAAGCTCAAGTCCCTTTCTGGCACCGGGTGCAGCAGATCCGCTCTGGTTTTCTGTTCCGTCACTTGCAATCGAAGTAACTCGAACACGTGAACGAATCTGACGATCCTCTGCTAAAAGACCTTCAGAGGTAGCAATCATAATCTTGTGATCTGCTTCTAAAAATAAGCCTGATACCTGTGAAATCTCACTGCTGTATTCTTTAGCGGCAAGGCATGCCTCTCTCATATAATCAATCTTATATGAATTCTCCACGCCGGAAGGAACTATTTTAACAGGATGAATGCTGCCAAAAAGCCTCTCTCTTAATACAATATCAGTGATCTGAGGATTTCCCTTCATAGCATCTGCAACATTTTTTGCACATGCAAGAACAGCACCCTTATCAAGTGATGAAGTGGACCCGAAAACTGATCTTGTTCCCTTAAAAATTCTGATACCAACACCAGAAATAACAGTGTCAACAATCTTATCAACCTTTCCGGCAATAAGATTAATATCCTTGTTATCAGTATGCTCGGCAAAAACCTCAGCATAATCGGCTCCGGTTGACAAAGCTATCAACAAAGCTTCTCTGATTAACTCTCTAGATAACATTTTTACCCTCCTATACATTATCCAAAAATGAAAAAAGCGCACATCATTTGATGTACGCTCTCATGCACGTGGCCGGACTTGAACCGGCACGGTGTTGCCACCGAGGGATTTTAAGTCCCTTGCGTCTGCCTATTCCGCCACACGTGCACAAGTGGGGCCTACAGGGCTCGAACCTGTGACCCTCTGCTTGTAAGGCAGATGCTC
>JAKSRT010000036.1 GCA_024403485.1 Lachnospiraceae bacterium | reverse complement strand
AGAGCACGCGGTTCATACCCGCGGTGTCGAGGGTTCGAATCCCCCTCTCGCTATTTCAAAAATAACATCGCGAAAGCGATTTATTATATATCGGGGTGTGGCTCAGGTGGTAGAGCGCCACGTTAGGGACGTGGAGGCCGCAAGTTCAAGTCTTGTCACTCCGACTCAGAAACGAAAACCTTTGATTTAGGTTTTCGTTTTTTTATGCTTTGAATTTCTCTGGTGGAGTTAAAAATCTTGTGTTGATTTGAACAATCTATAAATCATCTTGTACCTCAAGCCGGTTATTTTGGTAATACCACGGCATTTTCGCCTTTTATTACCAAAATTTACTTGTCGACACCATGCCATCGTGTCAATTTAGGCAATATCCCTGCTTTTTTCTCTCTCATTACCTAAAATCTCCTGTCGGTACCATGCCGCCGCGTCAATTTAGGCAATATCCCTGCTTTTCCCGCTCTCATTGCCTAAATCTTCCTGTCGGCTCCATACCGTCACGTCAATTTAGGCAATATCCCCGCTTTTCTCACTCTCATTACCTAACTTCCGGCAGTTGCCGCCGGTCGCCGGATTCAGTCAGTAATTCATCCAGCAATTCTCTCAAACACATAAACGCCAAGTTAAATAATTTATCCCTGACACAAAATGATGTTCAAACAGTGTGAAAAAAGCGTGCTAAAATGATTACCACTTTTCGCACGCCTTCCAATCAGTTATAAAGCACTATTTTCATAATATATAATCACAATATTCAGTAACCTTATGCTCTCGGGCAACCTCCGCAACCGCTGCAGCCTCCGCCAACGCCCTGCATATCACTTATGGATGAGAGTAAACAAACCGCATGAGCCGCAATGCCTTCTTTGGCTCCGGTAAATCCAAGCCCTTCTTCCGTAGTGGCCTTTACATTTACCTGTGATACGCTGATTTTAAGCGCCTTTGAAATATTCTCTCGCATTGCATCTATATGAGGTCTCATTTTAGGTGCCTGAGCAAGTATGGTAGCATCAATATTTTCAACAACGTATAGTTTCTCTTCAAGAAGGTTACCCACATACTCAAGAAGCTTTATACTGTCGGCACCGGAATATTTGGGATTTGTATCCGGAAAATGCAGTCCAATATCACCAAGCGCTGCTGCGCCGAGAAGCGCATCCATTATCGCATGAGTTAATACATCTGCATCGGAGTGGCCTAAAAGCCCTGTCTCATGTGGAATATCAACTCCTCCGATTATACATTTTCTGCCTTCAACCAGGCGATGAACATCATATCCGTGTCCGATTCTCATCTTACTCTCCGTTTCAAATTAATAAATATGGCGTGAATGAATCACGCCATATTATTATAATCTTAACATCAATATATCTTACATTATAAGCTTACATTCTCTCAGGAGCTTCGAAACCTAAAAGATTAATGCAGGTTTCAAGAACTTCCTTTGTAAAGTCGATAAGTGCAATATATTCGGATTTAGCCTGCTCATCTTCTTCCGAAAGAATTTTGGTCTCATGATAGAAAGAGTTAAGTGCATTTGCAAGCTCATAAATATAAGCACAAATCTTGTGGGGTGCAAGTTCTTCCGAAGCGGATTCCAGTGTCTGAGCAAATCCGGTAAGAGCCTTCATAAGGTCCTTCTCAGAAGCATTTCTCGGATTACCGATTTTAGCAGCTTCCATGTTTCCGCCCTGTGCCTTGTACTTTTCAAGAATAGACTTAATTCGTACGATTGTATAAAGGATATAAGGGCCGGTATTTCCTTCAAAAGAAATAAATCGGTCAATATCGAAAATGTAATCCTTAACTGCCTGATTTGATAAATCTCCGTAAAGAAGGGCTGAAAGACCTACAATATTGGCTGTATTTCTTGCTTCGGCATCATCCATATCCTTGTTCTCGGAAATCTTCTTATACATTTCTGCCTGAATATCACCGATAAGCTCCTCAAGACGTTTTACACCGCCGTCACGGGTCTTAAAAGGTTTGCCGTCTTTTCCGTTCATAGTACCGAAGCCTATGTGAGAAAGAGTTACATTCTCATCACAAAGCTTTGTTTTCTTTGCGCAGCGGAATACCTGAAGGAAATAAAGATCCTGACGTTTGTCGGTAATGTAAATGATCTGGTCGGGATTATACTTAATAACACGCTCTTCAATGGTAGCCAAATCCGTTGTGTTATAAAGACTGGCACCGTCAGACTTTAAAATAATACAGGGAGGAACTTCCTTGGTATCTGTTTCTTCCTTAACATCAACTACGATTGCCCCGTCGCTTTCATATGCATAACCGTCATCTTTCATCTTCTTAACCATATCGGCAATAAGATACTGGACGGTACTTTCACCGTTCCAAAGGTCAAAGTCAACGTTGAGAATCTTGTAAATTCTCTTCATATCATTTACGGAAACATTAATAATATGATCCCACAACGCACGATAGCCTCGAACTCCGCTCTGAAGTTTAAGTGTAGCCTCCAGTGCACGTGCATTATAATCCGCATCTTCTTTACTCTTTGCTGAAGCTGTCGGGTAAATTTCCTCAAGGTCCTTTACTGTAAAAGGTGGCTCCGAAGGATACTCTCCGGTATAGTTTTCATCAAAATAAGGAAGGTTGGGCTGGCGTTCCTGAATCTCTGTCATAACAAGACCCATAGGCTTTCCCCAGTCACCCATATGTACGTCACCGATTACTTCATGTCCGGCGTAACGAAGGATTCTCTTGATACTTTCTCCGATAATTGCAGGACGAAGATGTCCTACATGGAGGGCCTTCGCAATGTTGGGTCCGCCGTAGTCAACCACAATCATCTTCTTATCTGCAGGTTCCATTCCGAATCTGTCAGAGGCAGCCATCTGTGCTACATAGTTTGCGAGGAAATCCTCATTAATAAACATATTTATAAAACCGGGCATAACAGCCTCAGCCTTTGAAATAACCTTATTTCCCTGAAGTTTTTCAGCTACCGCATTGGCAATCTGGATAGGCGCGCAGTGTGCCTCCTTGGCAAGAGCCATTGCACCGTTACACTGATATTCGCAAAGATCCGGACGGTTTGAAACCGTAACCTTTCCTGCTTCACGCTTGTATCCTGCTGCCTCAAAGGCATTCATAACCTCATCGGAAATACATTCAAGTAACTTTTTCATTGTTTTTCCTGCTTTCTTAATTCTGACTCTGCTTTGGAAAAGGGACAGCCACAGTAATCCTGTCTGTAAAGGTCATACTTTTTGGACAGTTCAACACTGTTTTTGTATCCGTCGTGTTTCTTAAAATCCGACGGCAAAAACAATACACCCTCTTCTTTGGCGATTCTTTCCCCAATCTCATTCAACAAAGCAGCATTTTTCAGTGGACTTATGGTTAAAGTAGTTGAAAAATAATCTGCGCCCACTTCTCTGGCTACTCTGGCAGTTTCCCGAAGTCTTAATTCAAAGCACTTCTCACAACGCGCTCCTCCCTCCGGTTCTTTTTCAAGACCCTCGGACAATTCAAGAAACCTTTCCGTATCCTTCCTTCCGGGAATAAATTCAATGGAAGAATCGGGATACTCCAAAGAAAGAATATCAACAAGCTTCTTTAATTCCTCTTCCCGTTTGTCATATTCCTCGGAATCCACAATATTGGGGTTGTAATACAGAGATTTTATTTTTATTTTTCCCTGCAGATATGTTAAACACCAGCTTGAGCAGGGAGCACAGCAGGACTGAATAACAAGAGTTTTTTCCTTCATTCCTTGTTCTGCCAGAAGATCCTCGCACATTTTGGCATAATTCTTTTTGTTCATTATTTAAAGTATTCAACACCTGATTCAAAGATCTTAAGATCCTGATCACCGTAAATGTTAACAGCAACGCTTTCACCGCGTCTTTCTGAGTGTGCCATCTTACCAAGACAGCGACCGTCAGCTGAAGTAATACCCTCAATAGCCGCATATGAACCGTTAATGTTCCACTCTTCATCCATGGAAATATTACCGTCATAATCAGCATATCTGGTAGCAACCTGGCCGTTGGCGAAAAGCTTGTCAATCCATTCCTTTGGAGCAACGAAACGTCCTTCACCGTGGGATGCAGGGTTAACATAGGTCTTACCAAGTTCAGCCTTCTGTAACCAGGGAGACTTATTGGAAACAACCTTGGTATATGCCATCTTTGAAATATGTCTGTTTATTGTGTTAAAGGTAAGTGTAGGTGAATCGCTTGTCTGCTTAACAATCTCACCGTAAGGCACAAGACCTAACTTAATAAGTGCCTGGAAGCCGTTACAAATACCAAGTGCAAGACCGTCTCTCTCATTAAGAAGCTTCATAACTTCTTCTTTAAGCTTTTCATTTCTGAATGCTGTGGCAAAGAACTTAGCACTTCCGTCAGGTTCGTCACCTGCTGAGAATCCGCCGGGGAACATTATAATCTGTGCCTGTGCGATATCAGCGGCAAAAGCATCAACGGATTCTCTGATATCTTCGGCACTCATATTCTTAAATACTCTGACCTTGGTATCAGCTCCGGCTCTTTCAAATGCCTTTAAGCTGTCGTATTCGCAGTTTGTACCGGGGAATACGGGAATAAATACGGTAGGCTTAGCCACCTTGTTCTTGCATACATAAATGCTGTCTGCCTTATAAATCTTATCTTCCAAAGGTTCATTTCCCTTGTAAGCCTTTGTGGGGAATATCTTTTCAAGAGGCTTCTTCCAGGTATTAACGGCATCTTCGTAAGAAACTGTTTCATCTTTGTAAGAGAATGCAGCTTCATTGTTGATGATACCTACAATTGCATGTTCAAGTTCAATGCAGTCGGCGTCTGCCTTAGCCATTTCAAGAACAAGATCACCCATATTATTGGCGAAGAACTCTTCGATATCCATTTCCTCGTTAAATCTTACTCCAAGGCCGTTACCGAAAGCCATCTTTGCAACGCTTACGGCAATACCGCTTGCATCAAGAGTGTATGCCGCCTTAACCTTACCGGCCTGAATAAGTTCGTAAACAGTATCGAACAATTCCATTGTGGCCTGATAATTAGGCATATCATATTCATCTTTTTCAATGGCAAAATGTACAAGCACGTCACCGGCTTCTTTAAGTTCGGGAGTGATAACGTCCTTTTCTTTTGCAACGTCAACGGCAAAAGAAACAAGTGTAGGGGGAACATCAATATCATTAAAGGTACCTGACATTGAGTCTTTACCGCCGATTGAAGGAAGGCCGAAACCAATCTGCGCATCATAAGCACCAAGGAGGGCTGCAAAAGGCTGAGACCATCTCTTGGGATCTTCTGTCATTCTTCTGAAGTATTCCTGGAATGTGAATCTGATTTTCTTCGCATCACCACCGGAGGCTACAATCTTTGACATTGAAGAAAGAACAGAATAAACAGCACCATGGTAAGGAGACCAGCTTGAAAGGTAAGGATCAAAGCCGTAACTCATCATTGTTACTGTATCTGATGTACCATCAAGAACAGGTAATTTAGCAATCATAGCCTGTGTTTCGGTAAGCTGTGTCTTTCCACCGTAAGGCATTGTTACTGTTCCCGCACCGATAGATGCGTCGAATATTTCTACAAGTCCCTTCTGGGAACATTCATTTAAATCTTTAAGTGAAGCGGTTAATGCTTCCCCGAATGCTTCTTTGTCAACAGCTTCCTTTACTGCTGCAATTGCAGTCTTCTCAAAATACTTTTCGTTTTCATCGGGCATTTCAACATATACTGATGTTTCCTGATGAGCACCGTTGGTATCAAGAAAAGCTCTTGATAAGTTAACGATTTCCTTGCCTCTCCAGGAAAGAACAAGTCTGGGTTCCTTGGTTACGATTGCAACCTTAACAGCTTCAAGGTTCTCTTCGAAAGCATATTCAAGGAATAAATCAGCATCCTTAGGATCTACAACTACTGCCATTCTTTCCTGAGATTCGGAAATGGCAAGTTCGGTTCCGTCAAGGCCTGCATATTTCTTGGGCACTAAATCAAGGTTAACGGTAAGACCGTCTGCAAGTTCACCGATTGCTACGGATACACCGCCGGCACCAAAGTCATTACACTTCTTAATAAGCTTTGTAACTTCAGGGCGTCTGAAAAGTCTCTGAATTTTTCTTTCTGTAGGTGCATTACCCTTCTGAACTTCAGCACCACAGGTTTCGATTGATGCCTCGGTGTGAACCTTGGAAGAACCGGTTGCACCGCCACATCCGTCACGACCTGTACGGCCGCCAAGAAGAATAATAATATCACCCGGATCTGATGTTTCTCTGATTACGTTTCTTCTGGGAGCGGCACCCATAACAGCACCGATTTCCATTCTTTTTGCAACGTAATTGGGATGATAAATCTCCTTAACATAGCCGGTAGCAAGACCAATCTGGTTACCGTATGAGGAATAACCCGAAGCAGCTCCCTTAACGAGCTTCTTCTGAGGAAGTTTACCCTTGAGAGTATCTGTTACGGGAACGGTAGGATCTGCCGCACCGGTAATACGCATTGCCTGATATACATATGAACGGCCTGAAAGAGGATCTCGGATAGCTCCACCAAGACATGTAGCCGCTCCACCGAAGGGTTCAATTTCGGTAGGATGGTTATGAGTTTCATTTTTAAAACTTACAAGCCATTCCTCTGTAGTACCGTTTACTTCAACAGGTACAACAATGGAACAAGCGTTGATTTCGTCGGATTCTTCCTGATCGTCAAGTTTTCCGTCTTTTTTGAGCTTACGCATGGCAACAAGTGCAAGGTCCATAAGACATACAAACTTATCGGGACGATCTTTAAAGAGTTCTTCTCTTGTATCAAGGTAGCTCTGGTATGAAGTCTCGATTGGAGTTCTGTAATATCCGTCTTCGAATTCAACCTTCTTGAGTTCGGTTGAAAATGTGGTATGTCTGCAGTGATCCGACCAGTAAGTATCAAGTACTCTGATTTCTGTCATTGAAGGATCACGGTCTTCTTCGTTTTTAAAGTAGTTCTGGATATGAAGAAAATCCTTAAACGTCATGGCAAGGCCCAGGGACTTGTAAAGATCCTTAAGCTTGTCTTCAGGCATATCCTTAAAACCGTCAAAAATGATAACATCTTCAGGTTCGGCAAACTCGGCAACGAGTGTATCGGGCTTCTCAATACCTGTTTCTCTTGAATCAACCGGGTTAATCTGGTTCTTTTTAATGCGTTCGAATTCTTCGTCGGTAATATTGCCGCTTATTACGTATGTAACCGCGGTTCTGATAACCGGCTGCTCATCCTCTTTAAGGAACTGAATACACTGAACGGCAGAGTCAGCTCTCTGATCAAACTGTCCGGGCAGAAACTCAACGCTGAATACTCTGTCACCGTCGTTTAAATTTAAGTTTTCAAAGAAAATATCATCTACGGGAGGTTCACTGAATACTGTTGTGGAAGCAAGTTCAAATATCTCATCAGAAATATTTTCCACATCATAGCGAATCAGCACTCTTATTGCGCTGACACCGTCGATTCCCAGGAATCCCTTGATTTCCTCCATTAACTCCTTTGACTTATTGGCAAAGGGCTCCTTTTTTTCTACGTAGATACGTCGTACATTCCCCATCTTAGAATGTTACTCCTTTCTATTAATTACACTTTTCTTTATATTTTTTATTATCTCTTTATAGCAAAACGGAATCCGAAAAAATCCGGATTCCAAATACTATTCCTCTTCAGTTAACAGACCGCTCATAATATACAAAAGTTCATTGTCTATTTCCGCTTCAGTCAGTCCCACCGTATTAACAGCAATTTTTAAGCCTTCTATTACATACATTATGTTACGGGCGGCACCTTCCGGATCGTCGCAATACAATTCACCGTTATTGACACCGTTCTCAATAAGATGAGCCAACAGTTCAACTGCTGATTTAAACTTATTCTTTATAGAACCGGCCTGCTCCTTTTTCGCAGTCTTGGTAAAAAGATATTCATATATCGCCACAGACATATTATTTTCTTTGGAAAGAAGCTCCTTCTTCTGCTCTTTTAAGAAAATGGCCAAAATGTCACCGGCGGTACAGTTTTTTCGGGTACGCGAAAAAACATCATCGTTTTCGGAGGATTCCATTGCGATGAGTTCACACAAAATCTGTTCAGTGCTGTCAAAATAAATATATAATCCACCACGGCTGATCTCGCAGGCTTCCACGATATCTTTCATGGTAACATCCTTATATCCCTTCTCTGAAAACACTTTTTTTGCGGTATCGAGAATATATTGTTTTTTTCGTGCCGCTTTATCACTCATCTATAAAAACTCCTCATAGTAAAAAAACGATATTATAAAAACAGTCGCAAGCCACTTTGTTATTTAAGCAAGCGGTGCATCCCATATTTCAAGTAAAACCTTCATCCGTTTCAAAATAAGCAAAAATATACCTTCGGTTACTGCCGTTGACCATACGGTTCCACGCCTCATACCGCTTAATACATATTTACTCATTATTCCGCAAAGAAGAGCGCCATCGCTAACACCGGCATGGCTTATTGCTTCTTTTTCGTCATCTATGCTTCTGATGCCGTAATTGGTATATGCATATGCATAATTTTCATCCATAAGTCCGGTTGAAGAAGCCTCGTTTACAAAATTCAAAAGTGTCGAATCATATACCGGAAAAGGAACGCTGTTTGCGCTAAGATTGTTATCCGAATATATTCTAGATACACTGGTTCCGGCTTTGGATTCAAGCCAGGGCAGATATACCAATAATTTATCGATATCATCACGATAATCGGTCAGATTAATATCCTTCATGTGTGCTCCCCTAAACTATTTTTGCTTTACCTCACATACACGCCCACAGTAATAATATTTTAGCATACTTAAGGCAAAAAACAAGCCTTCCGGGGGACTTTGGGCAACCTTGAACATTTCCACGAATAATGTATAATAAATTAAAATAATTGTAGATAATTTTACCATAATTGGAGGGAAACATGGCTACTCAGGAATACTCCGGAGGCACTCTTTTAGCTTCAGCCGGTCAATCTCTTGTTTCATTGGGTCTTATAACCCGCGGAAAAGTTCACGGCACATTCCCCGGCGGCGATATTTCGCTGTCTAAAGGTGATGTTGTAGGCCTTATCGATATCGCTTTTGATTCACATTTTCTAACCTATCAGGCAATTGAAGATACTTCAGTAATCGTTCTCCCGTTAAAAGATATGAAGTCTATATATGATTTGATGTGGAGCAATGCAGATGTTGCAAAAACATTGTTTAAGTCTATGGTAAGCCAAACGGTTACTCTTCTTTCACAATATTTAAGAAGTAAAGAGGAGTGTGAAATAATGCACACTCAACTTTTAGAATGGTACAACAGTTATCGTCAGATATCTCTTCGAAATAATATTATTTCACGTTCTTTGGCTCAATTTGATTCTTTTTCCGAATTAACTCTTGAAGAAGATATCGACGGATGGCTTGGCGGATTCTATGAATCATTTGACAATTTTGCATCAGAACTTGTTCAGTCAATGGTGGAAAATGCTGACTTTATGTGCGGTTTCCTAATTCATGCCAGCAAAGACCTTCACGGAATTCTTTCCGTAATAGGCGCCATTAACGATTATTATGTGGACAAATTGTCTATTGTTATGCAGGACAACGGAATTGACCTGTTTGATTTTTGCACAGGACTTCTATTCCGTTTGGTGCCCGGAAGCGACGATTTTGAACAATTATCCGCAGATATTGAGAACATGATTGACTATGTCAAAAAACATCCCGGAGTTGATCCCGACACCCTATACGAAAGAGTTACTGCATATCAGGAAAGACGCAGCGGATTAATTGCGACTAATTCAGTCAATAATGATTCAGCAGACGATACTCAAGGTTCTTCTCTCTCCGAACTCAATAATTCTTTGGATATTATTTTGGAATATTCCGGAGTTGCCGAAGCCGTCGGTAATGTATTCAGAACACTTGTAAGCAAGTATAAAAGAATGCCCGACAGAAATTCTTCAGACAACGAAGCCAGAAAACTGCGCGAAGAATTGACAAAATTATTTTACGAGATTTATGTTGCCGTTCTGAAAAAAAGCTTTAAAGAAAAGAATTTATTGCCGGCAGTAAAAATGTTTCTTGATTTTGGATATGTTGATGAAGAGCTGGCAGGTAAAGAAAATGCCGCATATCTCTACAATATTTCAAAAAGTTTCATCGGCAATCCCGATAAAGGCATATATACTGCAAGCGAATGGCTGAAAGCGGTATATTGCTGTAAAAAAGAACCCAGCCGCAACGAATTTGATACGGATTATATTTCTCATCTTCACGAACTTAAACTGGCCGGAAAAATAACTGCAGCCGATGAACAGGCTCTTACCGAAAACGGTGATGCCAGACTTAAATATGAACTTGAAAACATGTTCCCTCTCGTCAACAAGATTACCTTCGGGCGAATTACCACATTTACTCCTGTATTCAGCGAACACAATGTATTAAAGCCTCTACAGTCAAGTCTTGTTTCCGCTGATATCTTAGTTGAAGGTCTTAAGAAGATTAAGGCAATAGATTACAGCGCATTTTACAGAGATAACATATATACCAATGAGCAGATAGGCATAAGTAAAGAATATATTGCTGTTGAAGTAATGCCGGATATAATCCTTACACCCAATATAGGTTCCCGCGGAATCATGTGGCAGGAAATCGAGGGCAGAAAAAGAACCACCCCCGCCAGATTTGCAATATCTGCCTTCCACTTGGAAGACATTCGCATTACGCTGACTCATCTTGTGGGCGAATTCCGTTGGGAAATGTGTAAACGAATACAGGGTGGTCGTTGGAATGATGTTACCGACAAATCCCTTACCAGTGAATATTTTGATTATGTTCAATTTTACAAAAAGAATAACGAGCTTTCGCAGGAGGCCAAAGAAAAGATCAAGCAGAATCTCATCAAATCAAAGAACTCTTTTAAAGAGATGTTTGTAAGAGATTACCTCCTTTGGGTTCTTTTCGAAGGAACCGGTTCACCAAGACTTAATAAGGTATCAAGAGCAATCTTCTGTACCTATTGTCCGTTCCCTGCCGAGCTTAGAAAAAAGATTATGATAAACCCGCTCTATAAGGAATTACTTGAGCGCTACGAAACTAAAAATCGTGCAAAAATCCATCGTTTCGATAACATTATTACAAAATTGACTACTGCAAAAATTCCTATACCGCAAGAGATTCTGGATCACAGAGCATTTTTGGCCGGAACTGTAGAAACTTAGCTGAGTAAAACGTTTTAGCTCAAAATATTTTTATTTCGTATCAACTTTGTTGTATTGCATGCTGTTTTCTATGATAGTATGTAACTGTCAATAAGTTATTTATTGCATTCCAAATAAAATTCCCCTTTTACAAAGAAGCTTGACTTAAGGTCAAGCTTTTTTACTGTCTTTTTTTTACCGAATTTTTCTCACCAGAAATCTGTTAAAGTCATGACACAATTAATTCACATTTTTAGCACGAAAAAAAACGAAATTTTTATTGAAATTATCTCCTTGCTTCTATATACTGAACTAATATGTAACATAGCATATAAATACAGTAAAAACAGTTTGAAAAATACATTTTTTCATAAGCATCGGTAGGATAAAAATGGCTACAATAAAGGATATTGCAAACAAACTTGGTATCGCTGTAAGTACCGTTTCAAAAGGGTTGAACGGTGCACCCGATATCAGCGAAGATTTAAGACAGCTGGTTTTGGACACTGCGGTCGAAATGGGTTACAAAACTAAAAGAATGCGTAAAGAAAACCACAAAAAGTTGGCGATTCTCATAGAAAATATGGATTATGAGAATATAAATGATTTTGGCTACGATCTTATCCTTGGTTTTCGACAAATGGCTTACCGTGACAACTGGCAGGTCGATGTTATTCATGTAACAGACTCTATGCAGGAAAAAGAAAAATACAACACTTACATGTTAAAGCATGGCTACACCGGCGCCTTTTGCATGGGATTCGCTCTTCAGGATACCTGGATGAAGCAAATTTCAAAAACCGGTATCCCTACTGCTCTTTTAGATAACTATGTTACATTAAATCAGCATGTTGGATATGTAGGTACAGACTCCTACGAGGGTATTGGGCTCGCCGTAAAAAAGCTTGTCAAAATGGGCCACAAAAAAATAGCATTCTTAAACGGTTCCCGTAACTCCTGGGTTTCGGATCAAAGACAAGAATCCTACGAAACAGCACTTAAAGACAACAAGCTTACCCTTGATCCTGCTCTCACCGCCTTTGGTCACTATGTTGCCGACAGCGCAAAATACCATGTTCCAGGCATGCTTGAAGCCGGAGCAACCGCCATTTTATGCGGCAATGACCTAATAGCCTCCGGTGTATATGAAGTATGTAAGGACAAAGGACTTCGTATACCCGAAGATATCAGCGTTGTAGGCTTTGATGATATACCTTTAGCCTCTGAAATAGAGCCCGGACTCACTACTATCCGTCAGGATAGACTTGAACTTGGTAAATGTGCTTATTTCACCTTGAATTCACTCGTACATCATGTTTCCATCAGTAAAACAATGTTGAGACCTCAGTTTATCGAAAGGGATTCCATCGGCAAGGTGGCAAAATAATTATATTTTACTTGATTATTTATTTTTTCCGTGCTACAATAGCATTCGTTGGTGCAAGCCACAAATTTGATAGGGGCATAGTTCAAAGGTAGAACAGTGGTCTCCAAAACCATCGATGTGGGTTCGATTCCTACTGCCCCTGTATTTCTTAATATCCTGCTTTTTCTTTAATCTGCATTGCTCCATAGTAAGCAAATTTAGGTTCAAGCTTTTTATTATAAAGTAAAGGACTATATTCTTTTCTCCAGGAGAGATCATCCGCAAAGCCCCAGAAGGTTATGGCATCCATATTAAGTGTTCCGTTATCAACACGTTCTAAGAGACCATATATTAAATCATACATAAACTGTCCCTGAGCCTTTGTGTTCTCTTCTACTGCAAATAAAGGCTTTTTGTAAGCGCCTAAACATACGTCAAGTTCTGTAAGCTGGACCTTAACTCCTAACTTGGCAACAGCATCTACGGTTCTGAAATAATCTTTTAAGTTATCCGAAGTATAAAGATGTGCCTGGAAACCAACACCGTCAATAAGATAGTTTCCGTCCTCGTCTTTTAATGTTTCTACAAAATCAACAAGAGTCTCTGTCTTAAACTGCTCGTTGTAGTCATTATAGTAAAGATCAATGCTTTCGGGCGCGTATTTATTTGCAATATTAAATGCTTGCCATAAATAATCATCGCCAATGATTTCTTTCCACTTACTGTCTCTCATGGTGCCATCTTCCATCCAAGCTTCATTTACGACATCGTAAGCATAGAATAAATCAATATAACCTTTTTCCTCTAGACCCTCAAAAACCTGCCTAATGTAACTGTCCAAGCGAGCCAACATTTCTTCTCTGGTTACAAGTCCGTTCTTTGTGTCAAAGTCCTTGTAGAAAATCCAATCGGGTGTCTGGCTGTGCCATACCAAGGTATGCCCTCTTACAGCCATATTATTTGTTTTTGCCCAGTTAAGCATCTTAATCATATCCTGATTAAATTCCACAACCAAATCGCCTGAAGCTATACTGTCCTGCTTATTGAAAAGGTAATCAGGTTTCATGGAATTTTCCATAGTGATGCTGTTGAACTGGTCAAGAATAAGAGCGTTATAGTCATCATTATCAATCATTTGTGTAGAAAGGCATGTCCCTGCCTTTAATCCATGCTGCGCAAACAATTCTTTAATCCTTAAAATTTCTTCTTGGGCAGTTATATCTTCTTCTACTTCTGCCACATTTTCATCGTTTTCTGTCTCAGTGGATACTTCGGTGCTGTCTTCGGATGCTGAAATCACCGCTTGAGCCTCGTCTTCTGAAGAAACTTGATCAACATTTTTCCCGCATGCGGCCAACGATATTATCATCGCTCCCGCCAATAAATAACATATTATTTTTTTCATTAGTGTTCCTCCCTGATTTATTCGAATACAACAAAATTGGGGAAAGCAAATAATTCAGGCTCGCTTTCAACCGTTATAAGTATGC
Source organism: Lachnospiraceae bacterium (assembly GCA_024403485.1). Taxonomy (GTDB): domain Bacteria; phylum Bacillota; class Clostridia; order Lachnospirales; family Lachnospiraceae; genus UBA1258. The sequence continues at coordinate 5,958 of JAKSRT010000036.1, read as the reverse complement.
ATTCATCAGTATATTCAATATTTTTTATAATGGTTCGTCCACCTTCAGATATTACAGTCGAACTGTTTTCAACTATATTTTTTAACTCATCACTTAATCCAAACATCAATTTATTTGGATTATTTATATTTACACCTTCAATCCATTCATCATCCGTACGGTCTATACATCTGTAAACAGCTTTATTATTCTCTTCTGCGTCATTCGGGAATATGAACCATCTTTCGTCAGAATAATATATCTCAATATTTTCATTGGCTAAAGAAATCATTGCCAAATTATCAAGATTCGTTGTAACAAATGTTATCTGCTTCCCGTGATTTCCCCGTTTTAACTGTTCCCAGCAATACTCCGAGAACAGTTTTGCATCAGAATAATCACCTGAATTTGCTACAGAAAACCATAGTTTCATTCTGTGTTTTGCACCCAGAACTGCAATATCCCTGTTAGCTTTTCCGGCACATATCATTTCAGGGTAATCACTCAACCTTTCATTCAGATATTCATCATTCAAAATTGACCACTGGGTCAATTTAACATTCATTTCCTGATGCTTACCGATTATAGCAAATCGAATATCAAACAGCTGGATAAAGAAGCATATTGCAATGATAATCAAAACCGCATCGGTTTTTTTACCTGATTCTGCAGCTGCATATTTCGAAAATATCGATGTATCTGTATCAATAATTACATATATTGCATATAGTACCGATACATAATACGGCGCATAAAACATTCTCGAAGATGCTCTGAATATTCCACACAAATTCAAAACAGCCTCCGGAAGCGGAATGTGAAGAAGTTCTTTATCATTGTATGTTATCACATTGCTGACTGCAAAAACGGTCAGCAAAACCATACATAAAAGAAGAAACCAATTGTTTTTTAAAATACTCTTCACCTTACCCGGAGATATCAAAATACATATAACCGCCAAAAAAATAACAGACAAATAGCCAAGGCCAAAATAATTGAAGCCGTCATAATTACCCAATATTTGAGGTTGAACCTTAAAAATAGAGGACCATATATACCCGCCGCAGCTTGTAGGATTTATCGGAGCGTTAAGATTCATCGAATAGAATCCGTAGCCGTCTCTTGATGCTGACACTCCGCCACCAAGAGCACCAAATATAAATCCGATTAAAGCAGCGGAAACAACATTTCCGCCCAGTAGTAGAAGATTCTTTACAATACCCTTTTTCTTAATTGCAGCCTCAACTACATATATCAAAGCAAATATCATCACAAGTGGCAAAAAATACGGATGAATGCTTACTGACAGCATACCGAGAATATAAAAACCCCACGGATATTTCTTGTACTGCCCATCTCTTCCCTTCAAAAGTAGGTATATGGCAAAAAGAATCAAAAACTGCGACCCAAGTGCCGTATGTCGCATAGCCCTTTCCATAAGAATGGGACAAAAATCCATAAATATCATGGAAAGAACAATAATAATTTTATTTACCGACTTTCTGTTTACTATAAGTCCGGCTGCGATTGCCTGCAGAATATAGCATATAAGCGTATAAATACCAAAATATTGGAAGGTACCGTTATACCTAAAAATGCCTAAAACAATCTTGAAAAATACTGCCACCAGAGGAATGCTGTCGGTATATGAAATAATGGTTCCACCACCCATCGTTTCCATAAGTCCGATAGGAAAATGCCAACCTGAATACCTGTAAGCACACCAGCCCGCATAATGCTGTATAAGATCAGGTTCATCATAGCCTTTCATTATCCAAGCGTCATTTAATACATTAAGCGGCCCTAAACCATATATTATCGCATATACAACGGTACCGATTATAAATCCACTTAATATAATAAACCAATAATCACTTTCATTGTTTAGTATGTAATCAACAGCTTTTTTGCAAAATACCCTTGCTTTCTTAAGCATTAACCAACGGCCTCCTTATTTCCTCAAAACACGCTGACTGTTTTAATTTACTCTTCTGCTGTCAGAGATATTGAATACTTGTTGTCTGACTGTTTCTCAATTTCGCTTACTTTCCATTCACTGATTTTGAGTATGTCTTCCTCAGTGTAGCCGTTCACAAATGAAGTAAGATTTTCTCCTATGGTTAATGAAAGCCATCCGTATGAATCACCGATGGCGGCCATTTTTGTACTCTCACCGCTATGAATCCAGTAAACGATTTCAATCATGGAATCAGTCGACTTCAATGTCGTTCCTGCCCCAAGCATAGTTACATTAACCTGTAATTTATCTATTGAAACGGCATTTATCAAATCATCAGCCTCAACGACCTGACTTTCGTCATTTTCTGAATCAGCTATGCTTTTTTCTTCATTTGAACCTTCAGCACCTGCACTTGCAGCATCAATGTCACTTGTTACAATTCTATAATATTTCCATGAATTACCTGTTTTGCAAACAAAGATTTCCGATAAATAATCAGAAACATATGCACCTTCTGCTGTAATAATATCTTTTCCCAGGACATTAAAATCCTCATCGATAAGGTCATATTTATTACCACCGTTTGACACCAAAGCATATCCTGCCGAAATAAAATCCGTTGCATCTTTATACATAGCAATTTCATTGCCGTCAGAATCAAGATAACCCCAAAGATCGTCAAATGTATTAACCAGTGTATTCTTTGACAATGTTGGATTGTAGTACTGATATTTATCGTTTTCCGTAACTGTCTGTTCCCGCTCGCTTTCAGATAGCCAAACATAGTTCTTTAAATCATACGCCCCAATGTATTTGTCATATAAATACACTTCGCATACATCTTCTCCGTAGATTTCCCAACAATCAACATATCCTGCCGCTTCAAAGTCATTGATTACTTTTTTTGTTGTTGCCAGTCTTTCACCCTGATAGTTTGTCAGGGTAATATATAAATATGTTTCATCGTCTTCATAACCGGACCAGTCCACATACGCATTTACTATACCGCTTGAAGTTCCCTGAGTCACCATTTCCCATATTCCGACACCAATGGTATCTATTACATAAGAACAAATCTCATTTCCGTCATAGTCGCAAACCTTAAAGAATACGTTCCAGTCTTCGTCCCAGTCTATAAGGGCGATTTTATCACCGCACAGCCTTACGCCATCGTGAGATCCGTATTTATTTAAGTCAAACTCTTCAAGAACAAGAATTCCGCCTTCACTGAGTCCGCAGTTTTCGCAATGTTTAGGAGTCTCAAATGTTGCCGGCTTCCATGAATGTTCAATTGGTTCACCTTCGGTAGCATTACAAACACTGCAAGTCTTAGGTTTATCGCAAGTAGCTTCTGCCCAGTCATGACCCTTAGCAGCCCCTTCTGTTGCACCACATTCTTTACAAATTTGGGGAACCTCACAAGTGGCGTCCTCCCATGTATGTCCCTTGGCTTCTCCTTCGGTTTCACCGCACTCCGTACAGGTCATAGGAGTAGTGCAGGTACTGTCCGCAAAAGAATGTTTGTGGCCGCATCCCGAAACAATTATTACCGCGCCCGCAATCAAAAGCAGCTGTTTAAATGTCTTGTTCATAAATTGTTACCTCTACTGTAAATCTAATCAATATATCGTTTTATTCTTCCACTGTTTCATTCTTGCTTTTCTTAAAGAAATTTTTAATAGGTTCCGCAACCTTATGCTCCACACCTTCTGAAACAATGTCCTTTAATAGCTCACCTGCTTCTTTAAAGGATTTCTTTCTTAGTTCCTTTTTGGTTTGAGAAACATCTGCATTTAAAAGATAATTCTTGGTAATAACCGCTATTCTTATTGACGCCAATGCATTCCAAGCACCCTGCGTCGCCGATGCCAAAAATACTCCACCCAGTTTACCAAGCGTACTCTCCGCCACCATAGGAACCATTTCCTCAATATTCATATCCTCAAGCCCTCCTGACACAAGACTGTAGGATAAAACTTTTATATATAATTTTATAAGTTGCGGTGTTGTAGGTCTGAAACCACAAATCTCCACAATTCTTTTGACAAGGCTAAAGTTGGCTGATGCCATTCCAAGCATATCATATACGGAATTTTGCGAAATAGCCGTTATCAAAAATACCTTTTTTGCCGTATCCTTTATTTCTGCATTAATCTCCGGGCGTATTTTACTGTCAAAAAACAAAATAAGTCTGTCATCCGTTTCATCGCCTTCATTCAAAAAACCTTTTACCGTTATCCGTTCATCAGGCGTCAATTCCACGTTTTTTAGCAGATTATTAACCAATCTCTTGCACCACTTTTGTTTGGCTTTTCCATCTGCGGTATGAAGGTCTTTAAGCGCAAAAATCGGCCTTGTAAAAACACCGAAAATCGGATAAACAATACCGAACGCAATAACAAAAATAATCAACCCGTAATAAACCCATGTCATCCATGGATATGTTTCCCCCAGCTTTTCTCCGATTGTCAGCGCATTGCTTATTACAGACATAAAAAACAATACGGCCAAAGAAACAGCCAGTACTATTAACCACGCATTGGTTTTTCTTTTCATCCCTTTTCTCCGATTCACAACTCAAAAACTCCGGACCGATGGACGTCCTTTAATATCATAAAGGATACCACAATCCGGAGCTATTTATTAATTGCTTTTTTATCAAGCGTTTGCCATAGTGCAAAGTTCTTCGAGCATCTTAGGAAGTTCTGTTTCCATATTATCATTGGAAAATTGACAGGTGCCGACCTTTTTATGGCCACCACCGCCATACTTAAGCATGAGACTTCCCACATTAAGATCTGCTGATTTATTGATAATACTGTATCCGACTGCTGCAGAGCAACCCTCTCCTCCGCGTCCGCTTACTATCCAGGCGGAAATATTCTGTTCGGGATACATACTGTAAATAAGAAATCTGTTGCCTGTATATATAGGATCTACTCCGCGAAGATCCGAAATAATAACATTTCCCTCTGTTCTTGTATGAGCAGTAACCATTTCTTTAAATTTAGCAGTTTGCTCATTATATACTTCGATACGTTCTACCACATCAGACATGGCCAGTATTTCTTCGGTTGTATTTTTGCTGCATGCAACCAAAAGTTTTTCCATCAGCTGGTAATTAGAAATGGTAAACTGTCTCCATCTTCCAAGGCCGGTTCTGGGATCCATTAAAAAACCGATAAGTATCCAGCCTGTAGGATTTAAAATTTCATCAACTGTCAGATTACCTGAGTCAACCTTATCTACGGCTTCCATAATCTCATCGTACTGCGGAAACTTTTCTTTGCCTCCGTAATATTCATAAATAATGCGGGCACATGAAGGAGTAACTCTGCTCTCTCCCTTATATTTTACCTCCAGCTGGTTACGCTCCATTTCACTTGAATGATGATCGAACCAAAGGCCACAGCCCTCTACAAAAGGTACATTAGCCAAGCAGTCATTTTCATCTATTTCAACCAGTCCATCCTGCAAATCCTTGGGATGAGCAAATTTCCAGTGATCTATTACCCCGGCTTCCAACAAAAGTGCACCACACACCAAACCGTCAAAGTCAGATCTAGTTACAAGTCTCATAATGCCTCCTCATATCTTTTTTCATTTTTGTTATTCTATCATTGAATAACTAACCGTATATTATCAACTATTTTAAATAGCAAAGTTCCAGCTTTGCAATCATATCCTCAAGAATGTATCTTGAATCAACATAATTGTACATTCTTATAATCGGGCTGCTCAGATCCGCAAGCGATGAAGTATCTTCGGCTACCAGCGGAGCCGGAATTTCACTGTAACGACCGCATCCGGGATTAATCGCAAGTGCAATTGCAGGAGAATCGCCAAGGGACCAGCTTTCCCCCGGAGTCCATGCTGCCGCGCCATCTGAAAGGTTATAATCAACAAGCTGTTTATACAGATGCTCACCTATCTTTCCGCAGGGGCGTATACGCCTCTGAATTTCGGCAATACCAATCTGAATAGTACCATATACTGTCGAAGGTACTACCCATAGATTA
>JAKSRT010000035.1 GCA_024403485.1 Lachnospiraceae bacterium | reverse complement strand
AATATCTTGATTTTGTTGCGGGCATTTCCGTATTTGCTTTCGGCTACAACAATAAGGAATACAATGATGCCGTTAAAGACCAGGTTGATAAAATAATTCATACTTCAAACTATTATTACAATGTGCCTGCGATTGAGGCGGCAAAGAAACTTAAAAAAGCATCCGGCATGGATCGGGTATTCTTTACAAATTCCGGAGCTGAAGCAATTGAGGGCGCAATCAAAACCGCTCGTAAATACGGATATTTGAAGGATGGAAGAACCGATCATGAAATCATTGCAATGAATCATTCCTTCCACGGCCGTACAATGGGTGCTCTTTCCATCACGGGAACTCCTAAGTACCGTGTTCCGTTTGAGCCCGGCATCGGAAATATTAAATTTGCCGAGATGAATGATTACGAAAGCGTAGAGAAACTTGTTAACGATAAGACCTGCGCAATTATTTTTGAAACCGTTCAGGGTGAAGGTGGTATTTATCCTGCGACTCAGGAATTTTTAACTAAAATTCGTAAATTATGCGATGAAAAAGATATTTTACTCATTCTTGATGAAATACAGTGCGGCATGGGACGCACAGGATACATGTTTGCGTGGCAGAAGTACGGAATTAAGCCCGATGTTATGACTGTTGCTAAAGCACTTGGATGCGGTGTCCCCGTAGGCGCTTTTGCTATGACCGAAAAGGTGGGCAAAAATTCTCTTGCAGCGGGTGATCATGGAACAACATATGGCGGAAATCCGTTGGCTGCAGCCGCTGTAAGCAAAGTGTTTGATTTGTTTGAAGAAACAAAACTTTGCGACCATGTTAAAGAGGTAGGCGAGTATCTTTTTGACGAACTTGAAAAGATTGCGAATGAGAATGCTGATATCATTGGTCATCGCGGAGTCGGACTTATCCAAGGACTTGAATTTAATCGTCCTGTGGCAGAAATTATTAATAAAGCGCTTGAAAAGGGACTTGTTCTGATCAATGCCGGCACAAATATTATTCGTTTTGTGCCCCCGCTTGTCGTGGAAAAGAAAGATGTTGATGAAATGATTTCCATTCTTAGGCAGTGTTTGTAAGGAATGATTGACATATTGAATGAGAATATTCTCATGAAGAATTACTTAAAGGAAGAGATATGAAATTTAAATGGAGAATACTGGCGGTAGCAGCAATTGCTGCCCTGGTAGTTTGTTCATACAATATAGGTATAAGAAATAATATAGAGCAGGAAGAAGAGGCAAATTTGTCTTATTATCAAACCGAAAGTGTATATCTTTGGTACAGTGATGATAAATTTACGGATTATTTCACAAGCGCAGCGGTTGCATTTAATGAGATGAACCCGGGAATAATTGTAGTTCCCAAACTCATTGACAGCGAAAACTATCTTGAAACAATAAATAAAGCATCCGTAGAAGGAGAAGAGTATCCTGATATCCTGGTTCTTACAAATGATGCTCTTGAAAAAGCGTATTTATCAGGCCTTGCGTCCGAAGTTTTAGATACTTCGAATGTGGCCAATACAGATCATTTTTCACAGGTTGCCCTGGATGCTGTTACTTACAAAGGTAAGAAAGTCGGTTATCCGCTTTTCTTTGAAACCAGCGTGCTTGTATATAATAAAACATACTTAAGCGACTGGCTTGCAAAGGTTAAGGCAGAAGGCAGAAAAGAAGAAGAACAGCTTACCGAGGAAGAGATTAAGGCTGAAGGCGGTATCATCGAAGAAGGCGAAGAAACCGAAACCGAATATCGTGAAGGCTACGATTATGAAACTCTCACTCTGGAAGATCTGATTCCGAGAACTATTGACGGAATAAAAACCTTTGCGGACGATTATGATGCGCCTGACGGAGTTGACGGTGTATTTAAGTGGGATGTCTCGGATGTTTTTTATAATTACTTCTTTGCGGGTAATTATATGATAGTCGGCGGACCTTCCGGCGATGATGAAAAGAATATTGATATATATAACGAAAAGACCATACAATGTATGAACATTTATCAGGGCCTTAATCAGTTCTTTTCAATTGATGCGGATGAATCGAGCTATGAAGGAATGCTTGAAAACTTTGAAAAAGGTAAGTTTGTATTCACGATAGCTACATCAGACGTGATAGCAAAACTAAAAACAGCCAATGAGGAAGCAAGAGCTCAGTATGAAGAAGATATGAAAGCCTTTGAGAGCACTGTAGCTGATTTGGATGTTTCTCTTGAACGTGGAGATATTAAAGAAGAAGAATATAACGAGAAGCTCGAAAGAGCTGAGGCTAAAGTGACCAAGGTTTATGAATACGGTTTTGCGAGAATTCCGAATTTGACACCGGAACTCGAGTCAAAATCCTTATCGGTTACGGACTGCCTTGTGGTAAACGGTTATTCATCACACAAAGAGGCTGCCAATAAATTTGCTGCTTTCGTGAGCACCGAGTATGCGGATCATCTTTATGCAAAAACCGGAGTTATTGCATCCACCACGGATGTTGAATATGATGATTACAGGCTTATGCTTTTCCAGGAAGAATATGCTAATTCAATTCCGATTCCAAAAATGGTTGAAGCTTCGAACTTTTGGGTTCAGCTTGAAATTACATTTACAAAGATTTGGACGGGAGAAAATTCAGATGAACTTCTGAAAAAGCTTTCCGAACAGATAAATAATCAGTTAGCAATGAATAACAAGGAGGAAAATTAAATGGCTACACCCCACATTAATGCAAATCCCGGCGATTTTGGTAAAACAGTCCTTATGCCCGGGGATCCCTTAAGATCTAAGTTTATTGCAGAAAACTTTTTGGAAAACCCTGTATTGGTCAACAATGTTCGCGGAGTTCAGGGATATACCGGAACTTATAAAGGTATAAAAGTATCTGTAATGGCCAGCGGTATGGGTATTCCTTCAATAGGTATTTACTCTCACGAGCTGTTTAATTTCTTTGATGTAGATAATATTATCCGTGTGGGTTCCACCGGAGCGTTGGTTCCTGAAGTGAAAATTCGTGATATTGTATTCGCACAGGGTGCGTGTACAAATTCAGAATATCAGGCGCAGTTTAATATTCCCGGACATTTTGCTCCCATTGCTGACTATACATTGTTAAGCGAAGCAATAAAGGCCGGCGAAAAGCTTGGTGCTACATATCATGTAGGTAATGCACTTTCTTCGGATATTTTTTATCATGCAGATCCCACTTTTAATGAAAAGTGGTCAAGAATGGGTGTTTTATGTGTCGAAATGGAAGCTGCAGCTCTTTATCTTAATGCTGCTTATGCTAAAAAGCGTGCACTCGCACTCTTTACGGTATCCGACAGCCTTGTTACAGGTGAAGCAACTACCGCCGAAGAACGTCAGAATTCTTTCACACAGATGATGGAAATCGCTCTTGAAACTGCGGTAGCCATGGAAAATAAATAATAGCCGGCACACGAGTTTTGTGTCGGGCGTTCGCAAGCGGATATTAAATAGGAGACGCAATTAAGGACAGATACATTGACTGATGGATGAACATGCTTTGTTCAATTGACATTTGTTCAATGTGTCTGTTTTTTTGTGCAAAATTTTAACAAATTGTAACAAAAATATTATGAAGATGTAAAAATCTTACATTATAAGGTAAAGTATTTACATTTACACTTTGGCGTATTTGGTAGAAAATGCATTGTAGAAAGAAAAAGTTTCGTGTAATTGCACAAACTGCTAAGGAAAGGAGATATGAAAAATGCAACGATATAGCAGAGTATTAGCCTTTCTTCTTATTTTTTTAATGATTTTTTCTTTTTGCGGTTGCGGACAAAAGTCTGAAAGCCCTTTATCCGGTAAATGGGCATACATTCACGACACCGAAAAAAACATTATTTCCATAGGGAATAACGGTAAAGCAGAATATGAAGGTGAGAAATATAAATTCACCAATGATGATACATTTATTTATTTAACAAAAGATAATAAAGAGAGTAAGTTCAGGTATGAACTTAACAAAGACGGTTTTCTTTTTTATATCACTACAGAGTATGACTATAAGGGAGAAAATACTCCGGACGGAATTATCGGTGAATGGGTAAATCAAGCCAATAAGTGGTATTACGAATTTACCGAAGAAGGTACCTTCAACGAAGACGGATTTTTCCAGGGGCACTACACTATAGATACCGATAATTCGAGAATTAAACTGGCATATAACGATCATTTCGTTGATACTTACATTTACTACAGCTTAAACGGTAATACACTTACCATTGAATATCCCTGGCAGATGGTAGAGGCCGAATAAATTTGTTGATAAAGGATTATCCTTTTATCATAGAAACTACCGGAAGCACCATTCCGGACAAAAACAACTCAATATTTTAGGAGGAAAGTTATGAGAAAAGTACTTGCTACCGTACTCGCATGTGTAATGATGGTTTCCCTCGTTGCATGTGGTGAATCTGCTCCCGCTGCTTCTACAGACAACGGAAGTACCGCTCCTGCAGCTTCAACCGAAAACACACAGGTTGCTGCAGACGAAAAAGTTGACCTTGAAATGTGGTGTATCGCTACAGAAAGCGACTCCAACAGACATTCTTACGAAGCTGCTATTGCTGATGTAACAGCAGCACATCCCGAAGTAAACTTTACTTGGGAAGCTATTGAAAACCAGGCTTACAAGACCAAGATTAAGGCAGCTGTTGCAGCTGATGAAATGCCCGACATCTTCTTCACATGGTCATGCGCATTCCTTGGTGATTTCGTAGAAGCCGGAAGAGTATATTGCCTTGATGAAGCATATGAAGGCTTCAAGAGCGAACTTCCTGAATCTATGATGGGTAACTCCACATATGACGGAAAGCACTACGGTGTTCCGCTTACAATGAACATTGTTGGTTTATTTGCTAACATGGAAATCCTTAAGTCCGTTGGTTACGATGCAGTTCCCGGTACTTATGAAGAATTCATCGCTTGCTGCGATAAGTTACTTGAAAACGGTATCATTCCTTTCGGATGTGCCGGAAAAGAAACATGGTGTGTAACCGAATATCTTGAATCAGTTATCGAAAAGAGCTGTGGTGCTCAGACTCTTGGTGATATCTTCCTTGGTAAGGCTACATGGAATAACGCAGACGTTGCTGGTGCAGTTGACACATTCCAGTCTCTTGTAACAAACGGTTACTTCGATCCCGATGGAATCGCTCTTACAAACGACGAAGTTAAGGCTAACTTTATGGCTGGTAAGTATGCATTCTACATGAATGGTACATGGAACTGTGCAGACTTTGCAGGTAACGACGAATTCAAGGATAAGGTTGCTGTATCTGAATTCCCTGTAATCAATGCTGATAAGGCTACTCTTGGACAGCTTATCGGTGGACCTTCTGATACTCTTGCAGTAGCAGCTTCTTCACCTAACGCAGCATTAGCAGCTCAGTTTACATTCGAACTTGGCCGTCAGATCTGCCACTATGGTTACCTTGATGGTTGTGGTCTTCCTGCATGGACACCTTACGGTGACACAAGCACTGTTAACGCTCTTACTCAGACCGTTGCAGAAATCTGTGCAAACGCTAACGCTTACGTTCTTTTCGGTGATACCGCTATGAACGCTGATGCAGCTAACACATACCTTTCATATGTTGATCAGGTATATGGTTGCGCTATCGATGGTGCTGGCTTCGTTGAAGGCTTAACAAACGATATCGGCTAATCAGCCACTTTATACAAAAGATAATTTTGTACTAACCAGCGGCTTTCCCGGTATAAAAGCTGGGAAAGCCGTTTTTAGTTTATTTCGGAAGGTAACCCCCAATATGAAAAAGAAAGTCACAAATGGATTAAATGTATTTGCGTTTCTTTTGCCGGCATTGCTTTTGTTCGTCGGCGTATTGATCGCTCCTATCATTTTGTCAGGTTACTACAGTTTTTTTGACTGGAACGGCTTTGGCGCTAAAACCTTTATAGGTATTTCTAACTACAAAGAATTATTTACCAGCAATGCCATCGGATTTTTAAAAGCATTAAGAAACTCCTTACTGCTTGCATTTTTATCTGTATTTATACAGCTTCCCATGTCTCTTGGATTGGCATTGATTCTTGGACGCAATATCAAGGGCGAAAGAGGATTTTTATCCGTATATTTCATGCCCGTACTTATTTCAACCGTTGTAATCGGTCAGTTATGGCTTAAAATTTACAACCCTTCATACGGTATCCTTAATGTTACTCTTACAAAGCTTGGACTTGAATCACTTACAAGAACCTGGCTCGGTACCAAGGAAACCGCGTTATGGGCCTGCTTCGTACCTACTCTTTGGCAGTATGTAGGTTATCATATGCTTCTTCTTTATGCAGGTGTTAAGAGTGTTTCTCCGGAACTTAGAGAAGCAGCAAAAATTGACGGAGCAACTAACGGACAGATTAACAGATATATTGTTATTCCCGGCATTAAGCCCATTATCAGAGTTAGTGTTATTTTCGCAATCACAGGATCACTTAAATCCTTTGACCTTATATATGTATTGACAAACGGTGGACCTCTTCACGCTACCGAAGTTCCCAGTACCTTAATGATTAACATGCTGTTCTTAAGAAACAGATACGGTATGGGTAGTACTATAGCAGTAATGCTTATTATTCTCTGCTTTGCTTTTGCATTGCTGATTAACAAAATTTTTAAGGAGGACAAATAAATGGCTGAAAAAACTAGTGCTAGCAGTTTCTCCTTAGATTCAGGAAAGTATGAAATCCAGAAAACCAGTAAGGTTGGACAGGTTCTTGTTTACATTGGTCTTGCGATTTGGACATTTGTAAACCTTTTCCCCATTTACTGGATGTTTACTTTCTCATTAAAAGATAACAAGGAAATATTCGGTGAAAATGTTGCCGGACTTCCCAAACACTGGCTGTGGTCCAACTACACACGTGCGTTGAACACAGGACATATGCTTGTATATTTTAAGAACAGTATTATCGTAGCTGTTGCAACAATTTTGATTACACTTATTGCGGCGCTGATGGCTACATATGCCATTACCCGTCTTACCTGGAAGGGCAGCAAGGCAATGAACGGCTTCTTTATGCTGGGTCTTACAATCCCGATTCATGCTTCAATCGTTCCGATTTATGTACAGCTTTCAAAAATGCATATGCTTAATTCATATTGGGCATTGATTGTTCCTTATGCAGCATTTTCCCTTGCTATGGCAATCCTTATCTGTACAGGATTTATGGGTGATATCCCTAAGGATCTTGATGAAGCTGCCAGAATTGACGGCTGCGGTATATGGGGAATTTTCTTCAAGATTATTGTTCCTCTTATGAGACCCGCTCTTGCAACAATCGGTATTTACACCTTCTTACAGTGTTGGAACGAGCTTATGTTTGCAAATATTTTCAACAGTAAAGATGAATTAAAAACTCTGCCTGTAGGTATTCAGGCACTTTCCGGTCAGTATACAACTGACTGGGGCCCCATTGGTGCGGCACTTGTAGTGGCTACCTTCCCCACTCTTTTGGTTTATGTATTTCTTAGTAAGAAGATACAGGAAAGCTTTATTGCCGGCGCGGTTAAGGGTTAATACAGTATTATTTAATCCCCTGAAGTTTAGTCTTCAGGGGATTTTTTTATTTAAGACTTTTGCACATAGGATGACATTTTTCTGTTTTTTGGTTTTGCGCTTCGAAGTTTTTCACATTATGGAGAATGAGCATAGGAAGGAAATGCTTGCAGAAAAGACGACGGATACTCTGATTTGAGCATTTTATGAGTAGAAAACCGGGGGTTGAGAGAATAAAATAACATATTATGGGAGATAAAATATTAAAAGAGAAAACCGAAAATAAGAATAGAAGCCGCTTGTTTATGGCTATAAAAAGAAATACACTGGCCACAGAAATGGGGCTGGTTTTGGTTGCGGTTCTTTTTGTATTTGGTGTTACATTCCTTATCTCGACAATGGCCGTTACACGCGAGGGAAGAATGAACTCGGAAATTCGTGAGTCTGAAACGGTCATAAACTCCCTGGCAGGCAACATACGTGGAAGTATAGATAACTATAAAGACCTGTCACGACTTATTATGCTTAATGACAGAGTAACTACCTTCTTAAGGGCCGATGAAGTAAGCGTAGGCATGATCAATGACGCAAAATACGGTGCCATGGATGTATTAAACGTCAGCACAAATCTTGACTCTGTATTTATTCTTCGCAATGACGGAGCCTATATGAGCACCGGCCGAGGCGAATACGAGATAAGCTTTTCCAAGCTTGACGATATAGACTGGATGGCGCCCATCCTCACACGCCGCGGAGGGGCAGTTATTCTTATGAACGCCGGCGGAGTTATTCACAGAAAGGATGGAAAGCCGGTTATTACGGTTGCGAGAGCAATTTACGATATTTATACCCAGAAAAAAACAGGTATACTGCTTATGAACATATCCACCAAGATGTTTGATGAAATGGCGGATGTTAACAGTAATTCCGAAATTGCTATTTTGTCGTCGGCAGGAGAACTTATTTCCGGAGACGAATCCATATCAAATCATTTTAGCTTTGGTAACCCTCTTGGAAAGACTTCCTGTAAAGAATATAAGAGTGGCAGATCGTATAAAATGATTTCGACATATGTATTTGACGATCTTCCGATTGTGATTATGTGCAGCAGTGTTGCTGATACGAACTCAAGTCTTTCAAATACTACTTTAATAGTTCTGCTGGCTCTGCTGGCTACGTTTATCGTTACGATGCTTGCATATGCTTATTTTGTAAACAGAACGGTAAATAAGCCTATATACGGCCTTGTAAAGGCAATGGAGAAAACCAAAGAAAACGGGTGGATTGAAAAAATTGAAATGGATGCGCCGAAAAATGAAATCGGCACTCTGGTGGACAGTTATAACAGTATGATTGAATACTTAAACGATCTGTTTACCAAACTGATTGAAAATGAGAAATCGGTTCAAAGAGCCGAAATGAGGGTTCTTCATGAACAGATAAAACCGCATTTTCTTTATAACTCACTTGGAACGATAAGCTATATGGCTTACGATGCCGGTGCGACGGATGTATATAATGCTTTGGAGACTCTTGGAAGCTTTTACAGAAATTTCTTGAGTAAGGGTGACAGAGATATTACGGTTCGAAGAGAAATAACCATTATTAAAGACTATCTTGCGCTTCAAAAGCTTCGTTACGGTGATATATTGGAAGATGAATATGATATAGCTCCGGAGATTATGGAAAGAATGGTTCCCAAGCTGATGCTTCAGCCGCTTGTTGAAAACTGTATTTATCACGGTATTCGACCTAAGGGCGAACCGGGAATAATAAAAATATCCGGGCGTGAAGAAGAAAATTGTCTTGTTCTTTCTGTGTACGATACGGGACTGGGCATGAGCGAAGAGGCTATTGCCAAGGCACTTAGTCTTGAAAAGGATAATCCCGATGCCGACAAGGATGCTATCGAGCATACTTTGTCAATCCCCTCCGGATTCGGTCTGAAGGGAACAATAGAAAGAATCAGATATTACTGCAATAGGGATGATGTGGTTACGATAAACAGTGAAGAAGGTGAGTATACGGAGATTATTATCCGTATTCCGTATGAAACACGGGAGGTAGAGGCGAAAGATGTACAGAGTGATGGTAATTGATGACGAACAGTCGGCCAGAAACCTGCTTAAGATATCGGTTGACTGGAATAAACTTGATATGGAAGTTGTGGGTGAGGCATCTAGTGGCATTGAAGCTATCAATATAATCGACGATGTTAAGCCTGATCTGGCTTTTGTGGATATTTCCATGCCTTTTATGAACGGTATAGATTTTACCGAGCTTGCAACAAAAAGATACCCGAATCTGGTCATTATTATTCTCACGGCACTCGATGACTTTGAATATGCTAGAAAGTGTATAAGATTACCTGTGTTTGAATATATGCTTAAGCCTATTGTCAGAGAAGATGTTCTTGAAACTTTAGTCAGAGCGAAAACTCTTCTTGACGAGAAAGCTGCCGCGAAGAAAAACAGCTTGGTATTTGATATTGATGAAGAATCAGACGAAGATTCATCTGTAGATTTAATAAAGAAATATATTAATGAACATTTTGGCGATTCGTCTTTAAATCTTACCGGTGTTGCCCAGGAGTTCGGCTTTTCTTCAAGCTATTTAAGCCGCAAATTTAAACAGGAAGCCGGTATGAACTTTGTTGAATATCTCTCTTCGTGTCGAATGAAGAAAGCCATGGAACTTGCCGCTCTTGGAAAGAAGATGTTTTATACGGCTCAGACAGTAGGAATTCCGGATCCGAATTATTTTGGACGATGCTTTAAGAAACATACCGGACAGAGTTATTCCGAGTATGTTGCAGGTTTGAAGAGCGAGAAATAGTTTGGCAGTTTTGTGTTGACTTTGCCTTATTACTGTGATAATATATCATTCGTGCCGAGCAATCGGCAATATGAAATGTACGTGTAGCTCAGCTGGATAGAGCGTCTGGCTACGGACCAGAAGGTCGAGGGTTCGAATCCTTTCACGTACGTTATAAAAACTCCGAATCTTGTGATTCGGAGTTTTTTTGTTGCGTAAGATTTATATTTTTAAAGCACCGAAACAGAGTCGATTTGGTGCTTTAGGTAATGGATGCGATTTCCGGCTTTCTATTACCAAAACTTACGAGCCAAAGCGGAGGCGACCGGTAATTTTAGGTAATAAATGAATTTTTTCGTGTGTTATTACCTATTACACAAACGTGCCATTATCAGAGCAATATATAAAGATTTCTCATCGTCACACTTTTTTGCCGATCCCCCCCATGTCATATATACCCAATATAACCCAAATAACCCAAATAACCCAAATAACCCATATAACCCATATAACCCTACCCCCTATAGCCCATATTGCCCATATAGCTCACAAATTAAAAAGATGCCCTGTGCGAATGCACAGAGCATCTTATTTATGTGCGCCTTGCGGTGCACGTCGCTATTACTTTATTAAGAATTAACCAAGAGTAATTTCTACATTGTACTCAGTCTTGCCTTCTGTGTAAGGAACTTCACAGCCTGCAACTTCAACGCCGTCAACAACCATCTTCTTAACACCCTTGCATACATGGTCAGGATTGCAAATGGTAATGTTGTATGTAGCACCACGGAACTTACGTGTAGCCTTCATTCCGTCCCATGCTGCGGGGATAGAAGGATCAATCTTAAGTCCGTCGAAGTCAGGCATAATACCTAAGATGTACTGTGAAATAGCTACCATATTCCATGCAGCAGTACCGGTAAGCCAAGAGTTCTTGCCCTGACCGAAGTGATTACCTGTTCTGCCGATATCGGAACCTGCATCCTTACCGCCGATCATCTGGCCGTATACGTAAGGCTCAGTCTTGTGGATATCGGAAGTATCTTCGGTAAATGCGGGAGCAATCTTTGAATAATATTCAAATGCCTTATCACCGCGGCCTGCATATGCTTCCGCACAGATAATCCATGCATTGTTGTGAGTGAAGATTCCGGCGTTTTCTTTGTATCCACCGGGATATGTTGAAATTTCACCGTACTGAACATAATACTTTGTGAATGCGGGGTTGTTGAGAACAAGACCGAATTCTGTATTAAGATATTTGTCGATAGCGTTAAGAGTCTTAATATCAGCGCCTTCTTCTTTACCGATGTCAGACATAACGGCAAAGCCCTGAGGCTCGATAAAGATCTTACCTTCTTCGTTTTCTTTTGAACCAAGCTTCTTGCCTTCAGCGTCATAAGCTCTTAAGAACCAGTCACCGTCAAATGCGGATTCCATAATGTTCTTCTTCATCTTATCGATTTCAGCCTGAGCAGCAGCTGCTTCATCATCTTTTCCAAGATGCTTAAGAATGCTTACATAATTAGGACCGGTGTAAGTGAAGAGTGTTGCAACCATAACGGATTCAGCAACCTTTGAGTAACCGCCTTCAGCTTCAAACTTAGGATTTGTGTATGTCTGGAAGCTTTCACCGGGTGTATCGGAATAGCATGAAAGGTTAAGGCAGTCATTCCAGTCAGCTCTCATTGCAAGAGGAAGACCGTGAGGTCCTAAATTGTTAACGATATGATAGAAAGAAACCTTTAAGTGCTCAAGCATTGTCTGAGCAACTGACATATCATTGTCGTAAGGTACCATTTCATCAAGGATGGTCCAGTCACCGGTTTCCTTGATATATGCGGAAACGGAAAGGATCAGCCATAAAGGATCGTCTGAGAAGTCACCGCCGATATCGGCATTACCCTTCTTTGTAAGGGGCTGATACTGATGGTAGCAACCACCGTCGGGGAACTGGGTTGAAGCAATATCAATGATTCTTTCTCTTGCACGATCGGGAATCTGATGAACAAAACCAAGAATATCCTGGTTGGAATCTCTAAAGCCCATGCCACGTCCGATACCTGATTCAAAGTATGATGCAGAACGGGAAAGGTTAAAGGTAACCATACACTGATACTGGTTCCAGATGTTAACCATGCGGTTAACCTTGTCATCGGGTGTAGCAACGTTAAGAATTGAAAGAAGCTTGTCCCATGAAGCTTTAAGTTCAGCAAGTCCTTCGGCAACCTTTTCGGGTGTAGAGAACTTTGCAATCATTTCATTGGATTTAACCTTATTGATGGTCTTGCCGTCTGCTTCGAATTTTTCTGCAACGGGCATTTCAACATAGCCAAGGATAAATACCAGTGTCTTGGTCTCGCCGGGAGCAAGAGTAATCTTCTTATAATGAGAAGCGATCGGTGACCAACCGTCTGCAAAGGAGTTGGTTGTCTTGCCGTCAATAACAGCCTGAGGATCGTTAAATCCGTTGTAGAGGCCGATAAATGCGTCTCTGTCTGTATCATATCCGTCGATTTCATCGTTTACCGAATAGAAAGCAAAGTGATTACGACGATCTCTGTATTCTGTCTTGTGGTAAATGGTAGAACCTACTACTTCAACACGGCCTGTAGAGAAGTTTCTCTGGAAGTTTGTGCAGTCATCCTGAGCATCCCACAAACACCATTCTGCAAATGAGAAGAAAGAAAAAGTCTTTGCTTCGGAACCTTCATTGGTAAGAACTACCTGCTGAACTTCTCCTGAGTAGTTGTTGGGTACAAAGAAAGTAACTTCAGCCTTAAGGTCATTCTTTTTACCGGTGATGATGGTGTAACCCATACCGTGACGGCATTCATAAGAGTCGAGCTCTGTCTTTACGGGTGACCAGCCGGGATTCCAGATGGTGCCGTTTTCATTGATGTAGAAATAACGTCCGCCCATATCGATGGGAACATTATTGTAACGATATCTGGTAATACGACGAAGACGAGCATCTTTAAAGAAACTGTAACCGCCTGCGGTATTAGAGATAAGTGAAAAGAAATCCTGTGTTCCGAGGTAGTTAATCCAAGGATAAGGAGTTCTGGGAGATGTAATGACGTATTCTTTGTTCTGATCGTCAAAAAATCCGAATTTCATAGTGATCCTCCAATTTTATTAGTTTTTTTGCTTATGAAATCGATTAAGTAAAAGGTTACAAAAAAAACCTTCGTGAGGTCATTATATATAAAAAAACTAACAAAATCAACACAAAAATAGGATTGAAAAAAGAAAAAAACTCGGGTATACTGTATATTACGAAAACGATTAAGGAAGAAAATCCTTATGACTTTTTTTGGGGGCGAAGAATGGTATCAATGAAAGACATTGCCAAGGCATGCAATGTGTCGGTGGCAACAGTAAGTAAAGCATTAAACGATCAATCGGACATAGGTGAGCAGACTCGTCTTTTTATAAAGAAGACAGCCAAGGAGATGGGATATTTTCCCAATGCTCAGGCGAGGGCTCTTCGCACCAACCGATCTTATAATATCGGCGTTCTTTTCGTAGATGAAGGACAGAGCGGACTTACCCACGACTATTTTGCAAAGGTTTTGGATACCTTTAAAATGGAAGTTGAAGAACACGGATATGACCTTACATTCATAAACTGCAGCAAAAAGAACAGGTCAAGATATTCATATCTTGATCACAGCCGTTACAGAGGCTTTGACGGAATTGTTATAGCCTGCATAGATTTTAACGATCCCGAAGTTACGGAACTGGTAAATTCCGATATCCCAATTGTTACAATTGACTATGTCTTTAACAATATAAGTTCTGTTGTGTCCAACAACTTTACAGGCATGCAGATGCTGACCGATTACGTTGTTAAACACGGACACCGTAAGATAGCTTATATTTGCGGTAATAATAATGCGGTAACCCAGAGACGTCTTGCAGCATTTTATAAAGTGCTGGAGGATAATAATATTTCCATCCCGGAAGAGTATGTTGTTAATGCAAGTTACAGAAATATGGAAGAGGCTCAGGCTCGTACCGATGAGCTGCTGGAAAGCGAAGACAGACCTACCTGTATTTTATATTGTGATGACTATTCCGCTATCGGAGGGATGAACTCAATCAGAGCCCATGGACTAAGAATTCCCGAAGATATTTCAATCGCCGGTTATGATGGGGTTGCATTTGCTACTTTGCTTGAGCCGAGGATAACCACTATAAAGCAGGATACCGATGAAATCGGAAGAAAAGCGGCAAATAAGCTTATAAGTCTTATTGAACGTCCAAAGACAACGATAGCAGAGCAGATAACCGTAGAAGGTAAGCTTGAAGAAGGAATGACGGTAGCTTCAATATAACAAAAAATAAACATAATAAAATCGGCCGCTATTAGGAGTATAGCGGCCGATTTTATTATTGGTGGAAACGTGAGTGGAGTTTCGTTTCCTTGGACAATTTCATTATAGTACTTTAGTACTATGAAATCAAGCAAAATAGTACTTTAGTACTCAATATTTTATTTTAATGAAAACTGTGCGTATAAATGTTGAAATCACTTATATTGACGATGA
Organism: Lachnospiraceae bacterium; assembly: GCA_024403485.1. Taxonomy (GTDB): domain Bacteria; phylum Bacillota; class Clostridia; order Lachnospirales; family Lachnospiraceae; genus UBA1258. The sequence continues at coordinate 5,763 of JAKSRT010000035.1, read as the reverse complement.
ATTGAGGGTAATATATTATAAAATTTATGAGAAAATATGAGCTTATTGCTCCCTGCCATTTTGGACTTGAGAGCGTATTAAAAAGAGAAATAACAGACCTTGGCTATGATGTGTCACTGGTCGAAGACGGAAGAGTTACCTTTTTGGGTGATGAAGAAGCGGTTGCGAGAGCCAATATAGGACTCAGAACCGCTGAAAGAATACTTATTAAAGTGGGACAGTTTAAGGCTACTACATATGATGAGCTTTTTGAGGCAACCAAGGCACTGGACTGGGAATCTTACATTCCCGTGGACGGAAGATTTAATGTAGTTAAAGCAGCAAGCATTAAATCAAAACTGTTTTCGCCGTCGGACATTCAGTCAATTATGAAAAAGGCCATGGTAGAGAGGCTTAAAACAGTATATAAAGTATCGTGGTTCAGTGAGGACGGGGATGATTATCCGGTAAGAGTGACGCTTATGAAGGATGAGGTAACGGTAGGTTTGGACACAACCGGTGTAAGCCTTCACAAGAGAGGCTATCGTAAGCTTGTTTCAAAAGCTCCTATTGCGGAAAACCTCGCTGCAGCGCTTATTATGCTTACACCCTGGAGAGAAGACCGGATACTGGTTGATCCCTTCTGCGGCTCCGGAACAATTCCGATTGAAGCGGCACTTATGGCAGCCAATATGGCTCCCGGAATGAACCGTGATTTTAATGCCATGGATTGGAATGATATTGTGGGCTCGAGAGTCTGGAAAGATGCATTCGACGAGGCCCGTGATGAGGTTTGCATGCCGTCTGAATGCGACATACAGGGATATGATATCGATAAGTCGATGATTGAAACCGCACGGGCCAATGCAAAGCTTGCCGGTGTCGATTCACTTATTCATTTCCAGGCCCGAGATGTGGCACAGCTGAGTCATCCAAAAAAATATGGGTTTCTTATAACCAATCCCCCTTACGGTGAGCGTCTCGAGGAAAAAGAAGCAATTGCGAGATTATATAAAGTTCTTGGCGAACGCTATAAGGCACTGGATGACTGGTCAATGTTCATGATTACTTCTTATGAGAATGCCGAAAAGGCACTTGCTCTTAAGGCTGATAAGAACCGTAAAATATATAACGGAATGCTTAAAACTTATTTCTACTCATTTATGGGAAAGAAACCGGATAAGCGTAAATAGTCATACTTATTTAGAAGTCGGAAATGCGAAGCAATCATAGCCGTTAAGAAAACTGAAATACGAAATAATCATATTTTCAGGAAATATTAGTATTGTTGCCAAACATTAATGATTCCGGCAGAAAGTGCAGGAGAATAATTGTCAGCAAAAGACACAAAAAAGACAGCCGAACAATTGAATAATAATGAAAAAGATTCTGCTGGCAAAAGAACATTCAATTCCGCTGTTTTTAAATCTTCTGTAACGGTGGACACTATAGAATCAGACGAAAAAGAAAACGATTTTTCATATAAACGCTTTCTTAGACACTTTATCGTGAGTCTTTCCGTATTTTGCGCTATAAGCTTTGGGGTAATGATATATTATGCAGCCACAAAGGTTGTTGTGGTTAGTGCGGCGGAAGCGGAAGCCCAGGCAGATGCTCAAATAGAACTGGAAAACAGTACTTTAATCAATGAAGTGACTGAAACAGTCGATGATGATTATGAAGTTAACCTGGAGGTTGTTCCTTCGGAAGTGGACGAAACCGGTACTATATTAATAACCTGTCCGCCGGGAATTGTCGGGAAAGATGTTCAGTATTCAATACGACCTGACAAAGGGACGGTTTCATTTCTTTTTGAGAATGTTAAGCCGGAATTCTTTGTTAATGCAGCGCCCAGCGGAGACTTCTCAGAGATAAAGACTATAACAGTCAATGGAAATGAAAACTTCCTGGAACTTTCTTTTGAACAAAAGGATAAGTTGCGTCCTCAAATCGGATACTCGGCGCTTGGAATAACTCTTTCTTTTGCTCCGTATGAGAAAGAAAATGTGGTCATTATAGATCCTTATTACGGCGGCATCTATTCGGGGACAAGTGTTGGCAATGTTACTGAGAAAGACATTAATTTAAAACTTGCAAAACGGATAGAGGAGCTTTCCAAAGATAAGAATTATACCGTATATCTTACAAGAACAGCGGATATTACATTAAAGACAGAGGAACGGCTTGATATAATAGAATGCTTTAACGGAAGCTATTATATAGGAATTACGCTTGATTCCAATCCTGAAGATTTAAAGGAATTTGGTATGAGTGCTGTTTACAATAAGCTGTTTTTCAGGGGCGACTTCGAGAATGTTGAATTTGCCGACACTGTATTAAAGTCTGCGGCGACGGCAGCGTCGAATCGTGCACTTGGACTGATTGAGGCAACAGAAACAGACGTTATTCTTATGACCCTTGAGCAGCCCGCTGCGGTGTTAAAAGCGGGAATGATTTCCAACAGCAAGGAAGCAGGACTTCTTGAAAACGACAGGTATGTTGACAAAATAGCTCAGGGCGTAATTGATGCTCTTGATGTAATTATTAAATAAAGAATTCAGAGGTTGATATATGAATAAAATAGTATTTGCAACTGGAAATAAGGATAAGATGGCTGAAATCCGTGAAATAATGGATGATCTTGGATTTGAGGTATCATCCATGAAGGAAGAGGGAATTGAATCGGATCCCGAGGAAAACGGTGCCAGCTTTGAAGAAAATGCTCTGATTAAGGCGAGAGCGGTACATGAAATCTGTGTCGAAAAAGGAATCGAGGCAATCGTCCTTTCGGATGATTCGGGTCTTGAAATCGACTGCCTTAACAAGGAACCCGGAATTATGTCCGCCAGATACCTCGGAAGAGATACATCATACGAGGAAAAGAACAGAAATCTTATCGAAAGAACCGATGCGACCGGTGATCCTGAAAGAACAGCCAGGTTTGTATGCGCTGTGGCAGCAGTATTTCCTGATGGAACTGAAAAGGTGGTTCGCGGAACTATTGAGGGAACTGTAGCACACACACCATCAGGAAATCATGGGTTTGGATATGATCCCATTTTCTACGTTCCGGAATTTGGCTGTACAACGGCGGATTTATCCAATGAGGAAAAAAACCGTGTGAGCCACCGCGGAAATGCACTCAGAATGATGAAAGAAATACTGAATGAGATTAAAAAATGAAAATATTATTTACTGTGTGGGCTGGGAGATTTCAAAGGTACATGAGTACTCGCCGATATTTAACTCGTAGATTCCTACATCTAATCGCTGATCAAGCTTGATGCTGCCATCGTTGTCGCTATTCGCGTAAACGGTGGCATCTTTTTGTTTTTCGGAAGAGTATATCACTGCACCGTCGGATAAGCATCTGATGACCGGCTGATATGAATAATCAACGTTTTCTTCGGTATCGTTTACACATTTGTAACTAATGATGTTTCGGCTGTATTGATTTACATATATTCCAACAGAACCCTTGGCAGGAATATATTTCATATAATCGCCTCCGGCCTGAGGTACGATTAGTCCGGGAAGCAGCTTCATATCAGAAGTATATGCTGATATTGCATCATCGATTTTTTCAAGCTTGCTTCTATATCGAAGGGGATAAATCTGGCTTGAGAAATATACCGATTTTGAATCAAAGGCGAAGTTGTATGAGTATGATGCTCCGTCGGTAACAAACATATTTGTAAATTTCTTTCGATTCCAGAAGTTCATTTTATATTTTGTAAAAATAGTCTGTATGTCATCAAGCACTTTAACATCAATCAGATATTCATTTACTTTGGGATCTTCGTTGTACCAGGTGCTTTCTTCTACAGTATATAAAGCGTATTTGTCATTAAAACGTTCTATAGACAAAGCATTATGACCTCCGGTCATGCTTCCGCCCGAAGCTTCCTCATAACTGTTTAAATGTTGTCCTTTTACACTTACATAATTCCCGTTAATAAACATTTTGCATCCTCCGCACGCAATTAATATGGATATAGCGATAACAACAATGAAAATAATTTTTTTCTTTTTCATAATGAATATCCTCCTACATATAATCTAGATTTTTAACGACTAAAGTTTTTACGTATTTTTGGGGCAATAGCCAAATATAGAACGCTGAGTGAAATAGAGGTAACAAATTCAATTAAGATATATATAACTTTTGCCCATCCATCTAAGTAAACATAAGCAATTGATAAGGCTTTTTGGAAATATAACGTAGTAATATTATGAATTAAAAACATTTCAGGACTGATATTACCCAAGAAAACCAACAATCGGTTAGTTAACAGCTTTGTGAGCAAGCCCTTACACGAAGCGAAAGCGGTGACCAAAAGCATTGCGATGGGAATGCATAACGAACCGGGATATAAAAAGCATTGAAGTAAGACAGTGTCTTTTGGAACCATAACCCATTTGTAAAAACGGAAAGAAGCAAACAACAGAAGCAGTTCAATTCCTGAATATAAAAGAATTGAAGAGGTGTTTTTTTGGTGAGATATATACAGTTTACCGAGACAACAACCGCATGCAAAGTCTCCAAGGCGAAAAAGTGGAAAAAAATAGTCAAACCACTGGCAAACCGAACTGGAATATCCAAATATTACGGCGATAGCATAGGTTGAACAAAGTTGAACGCCAATAATTATTGCGGAAATAAGGACAAGAGCGATACTGCTATCTATCTTGCGAATCCATGATAATAAAAATGGAAAAATAAAGTAAAGAAACATCATAACAGACAAAAACCATGATACGCCGTTAAGACTTACACTTACTTCACTTTTTGGATACCATGTTTGAAGAAGCGTGATATTAAGGAATAAGTCTCTTATGGCTGCTACGACGGACTTTAAAGACAGACCATCAAGATATGCATTATAGAGACGAAGAATTACACCAAACACCATAGTAATTATATGAAGCGGGTATAACTTTTTTATTTTGTTTATAGAAAATTCAATATTGTTTTTTAGAGAACAAGTGAAAACTTTGTTTTCGTATCGTATAAACAATAAAAAACCGGATAAAACAAAGAAAATGCTGACGCTTAAAACGGCCCAGCTATGCTTGGCCTGAGCGTGAGCAAGAAAAACACCAACGAGGGCAATTGCGCGAAGAGCCTGAAGAGAATTGGAATTTTTTTCACTTATTATCTTTGAGGAAGTTATGGGGGGTTGTATCATTCAATATCTCTCATTATGTGGAATACTATACCCAAAAGTATAACAGATGAAAACCAATAATGCACTAGTATTCAAAAACAGTGGTCTCTACAAGGAGAATAGGGATAAAGTGCACTAAAAAAAGACCCTTATAAAGGGTCTTTTTTAGTGCGGATAACAGGAATCGAACCTGCACGGTCTCCCACCAGAACCTAAATCTGGCGCGTCTGCCAGTTCCGCCATATCCGCTTATATATTTACCAAAGCGGTAAACACAATAAACATTTTTACCTAATCTGCCGCTTTTTGTCAATATAATTCAATCGAAAAAGAAAAAGACCAAGGACAAACCTTGGTCACCAGTGAGCCACGCGGGACTCGAACCCGCGACAACTTGATTAAAAGTCAAGTGCTCTACCACCTGAGCTAGTAGCCCATAAATTATGAAACTGGGCTAGCCGGATTTGAACCGGCGAATGCAGGAGTCAAAGTCCTGTGCCTTACCGCTTGGCGATAGCCCAAAGCTTTCTCCAACAGTCACCCCGATTGAAGTGCTATTTTAGGGTGGATAGAGGGACTCGAACCCTCGATCTCCAGAACCACAATCTGGCGCGTT
>JAKSRT010000034.1 GCA_024403485.1 Lachnospiraceae bacterium | reverse complement strand
GACGATATCTCTTACCGATATTTCCACGATCATCAAATTCACAGTTATATTTCTTGGAAAGCTGAGCATAAATCTTTTCAGCACCCTCATTAAGCTTCTTTGAAAGAGGAAGCACACCGATCTTAACAGGCGCAAGAGCGGGATGGAAATGCATAACGGTTCTCATATCGGGCTTTTCTTCTGTTCCGATGTTTTCTTCATCGTATGCTGCACAAAGGAATGCAAGAACAACACGGTCCGCACCAAGCGAAGGTTCAACAACATAAGGAACATACTTTTCACCTGTTTCGTCGTCAAAGTAAAGCATATCTTCGCCTGAAACAGTCTGATGCTGTGTTAAGTCGTAGTCGGTACGGTCTGCGATACCCCAAAGTTCGCCCCAACCGAAGGGGAATAAGAACTCGATGTCGGTAGTACCCTTTGAATAGAAGCAAAGTTCTTCGGGATCGTGATCACGAAGTCTCATTTCATCTTCCTTGATACCAAGAGAAAGAAGCCAGTCACGGCAGAATGCTCTCCAGTACTGGAACCAGTCAAGGTCTGTACCGGGCTTGCAGAAGAACTCAAGTTCCATCTGTTCAAATTCTCTTGTACGGAATGTAAAGTTACCGGGAGTAATTTCGTTACGGAAAGACTTACCGATCTGACCGATACCGAAAGGTACCTTCTTACGGGATGTACGCTGCACATTCTTAAAGTTTACGAAAATACCCTGAGCTGTTTCGGGTCTTAAATAAACGGTATTCTTAGCATCCTCGGTTACACCCTGGAATGTTTTAAACATAAGGTTGAACTGACGGATGTCTGTAAAGTTGTGCTTTCCGCAGGTAGGACAAGGAACATTATTGTCTTCAATGAATGCCTTCATTTCTTCCTGAGAGAATGCATCGATGGGCTTAGGAAGTTCGATTCCCTTTTCAGCACAGAAATCTTCGATTAACTTATCTGCACGGAATCTTTCGTGACATTCCTTACAGTCCATAAGAGGATCTGCAAATCCGCCCAAGTGACCTGAAGCAACCCATGTCTGAGGGTTCATAAGAATAGCACAGTCAACACCTACATTGTAGGGATTTTCCTGTACAAACTTCTGCCACCAGGCCTTCTTTACGTTGTTCTTGAGTTCAACACCAAGGTTACCGTAATCCCAGGTGTTTGCAAGGCCACCGTAAATTTCGGAGCCGGGATATACAAAACCTCTGGACTTTGCCAGGGCAACAATTTTATCCATTGTCTTTTCCATAATTAATCTCCTTTATTTATATCTGTTTTAAACTGATTTTTATCCATGAAATTATAAATGTTATTTCAACAGTTTTCAACTGTTTTCTATTCCGCCATCATCTCCAATATATCAAGGCTTTTAAGATGACGGTCCACTATTCTTCTTCTTTCTTTGTCGGCAAGTTCCGAAAGTTCCTTTGTCCCCTCTTCGGACAAGGCAAAAGAATACAGTTTTTCAATCGAGGAATTAGTTATATAATTCACGGCTGAAATCACTTCACTTTTGTATTCGCCAAGGGCTTCAGGAGGAATCAGTTCTCCTTCTATTACAAAGGTTTTCAGTTCAAAAACCGCTTTTACAAACTTATTATCGAGTTTCTCGCTTTTAAGTCCCTGGATAGCTCTGTAAAGGTTTAATAGAAGCATTGCTTCAGGATTGTTTTCCCTGCCGTAGTAATCACATATTTCAAGAAAGTACATTCCGTAAAAAGAAGCATTCAGATCATTTCTCAAGAACTCAAAATAGTTTAGCGGTCTGGCATCCTGAACCGTATAGGAATTCTTGCCTACATAAAGATCAAACTCACCGAAAATAAACAAATCGGTATTGGCGGTAAATCTGCTTCCCTGTCTGCGGGCGCCCTTAACAAAGGCGGTGATTTTGCCCTGATCTTTTGTTAGAAGCGTAACTCTTCTGTCATATTCACCTTGTGGAAATGCACCGATAATCATACCGGTTACTGTTAAAAAATCTTGCATATTTCTAATTCTTTTTCACTTTGAAATCATCCGCATTATATCCGTAGTTCTTAAGTAAAAACTCCGAGTCGCGCCATTCCTTTTTAACTTTTACAAACAGTTTAAGATTAACCTGCTGTTCAAGCATCTTCTCTATTTCATAGCGGGCATTGGTACCGATCTTTTTAAGCATCGAACCGCCTTTTCCGATGATTATTCCTTTGTGAGAATCCTTTTCGCATACAATTGTGGCTTCAATGTCTACAACGCGCTTTGAAAAGTCCATTTTTTCTATCATAACTGCGATGCCATGGGGTATTTCTTCGTTGAGAGCATGCAATGCCTTTTCACGAATCATTTCAGCGGCAATCTGTCTTACGGGCTGGTCTGTAACGGTGTCCTCATCGTAAAAAGGTTCCCCGTAAGGTAAATATTTAAATATACAATCCAAAAGTTCATCGGTATTGGTACCTTCCGTTGCACTTACCGGTACAATCTCATCGAACTTACAGGCATCAGCATAATATTTAATCGTTGCAGGTATCTCTTCTCTCTTAATTGAGTCAATCTTGTTTATAACGAGAATCTTGGGGGTTGATACACTCTTTAAATTCTCCAAAATATCCTTTTCTCCGTTGGTAAGCTCTCTGCCTGCTTCCACCATCCAAAGCACAACATCCGCATCCTTTATCGAGGAATTGGCTGCACTCATCATATAATTGCCAAGTTTGTTCTTAGCTTTATGAATACCCGGTGTATCAAGAAAGACAACCTGACCCAAATCCCCCGTATAAACAGTCATAATACGGTTTCTTGTTGTCTGGGGTTTGTTTGAAGTAATGGCAATCTTCTGTCCGATAAGTCTGTTCATCAAGGTGGACTTACCTACATTGGGACGTCCGATAATTGTTGCAAAACCTGCTTTTTTAGTACTGATATCCATGCAAATTTCCTTTTCAATCAAAAAAATAATAGAGGAGGCCAAAGCCTCCCCTATATTTAAGCACATATACCTATATTTTTCTATAATTATCGCTAAAACTTACTGCTGCGCTTTATTATCCGCAGGCTGATTTGCCGCCTGTTCTGCCTGCTGATTCTGAACCTTCTCGGGATTCTGCTGGGGCTGCTGGTTCTTTAACGCCTGCTTAGCAGCAGCTTCCTGCTGAAGTCTCATGGCTTCCATATTAGCCTGATACTGTTGCTGAAGTCTTGCGTTTTTCTTAGCTGCTTTTTTGTTGCAAGCCTTAATAATAGCCTTAACAACAAAAACAATAATTGCAACAAAAACAGCAAAAACCACAAGTCTGGGAAGTGCTCCCACAAACCAAACAAGGAAGTTCTTTAATCCTTCAAATACATTCTTACAGCTTGTAATAAAGGATTTTGAAATTCTCTGCCCGTAGGTTTCAGGCTCAACTACCGGTTCTGTGTATACCTTAACTTCATTAATATCAAGATAAATTGTGGTGTAATCAACCTTGTTATCGTAAGAGCGAAGCTGTGATTCCATCGAATCAAGCATATATCTTACTTCCGAAAGTTTGTCCTCAAGTATAAGAATTTCTTCCAGTGTTTCAGCCTGTTCAAGAAGCTCCAAAAGACGTTTCTGCTCTGATTCATATGATTCCTTACGGCTCTCGATATCCACATATGTAAGCGTTACATCCGTAACAGAAAGAGACTGGTTTGTAATATTTCCCTTTTCGCCTACCATAGCAATAAATGCATCCGCATTCTGTTTGGGAATTCTTATTGTCATGTTGGAACGCTTTTCGGACTTATATGTTCCGTACTTGCTTCCGTTATATGTATCAAGGTTTTCGATATAACCGCCGAGCTCTTCCACTTTGCTTTGAACAGCTGCGGTAAATCCGTCAAAAGCATCTGTTTCAACAGACATATTTACGGTTTTAATAAGTTTGCGGTTCGTGTCCTTAAAAGTATCCTGCTGGGCACTGCTTCCACCGCCGTTTGAACCGTCTGCCACTTCACCGAGAAATGCTTCTTCGTCCGCATATCCGTAATCACCTGCATAACCGGGCTCGGTATAACTCTCTGTGGCAACACTGTCATATTTGTAGCCGCCTTTTCCCGCATCACCGCATCCGGCAAAAGAAATCGCCATAACGGCGACCATTGCCAATAAGCCTGCTTTTCTTAACTTTCTCATACTTTTCCTCCTTATGGTGCTTGATGCACCTTCTCCCCTATGGTTGCAAAAAACGATATACTGTTGCTCCGTGGACTGTTACTGTGGCGGTGTTTTTTAACCTACAGTGTAACTGTCCCCAATGCAAGCATTACGCTTTATACAACGGTTCCTTGCTAAGGAATAAATCAGAAGCCTCTTCTATAGCCTTTTCTCCGCCTACACAAACCAGTGCGCCGTAGTCCAAAACAGCCTGTATATACTTTGAAAGACCCTTGATTGTCTCAACATCGGTGGAAAGAATTTCTTTTCTTTCTTTTGCCACCATCTCGTTGGTAACATTTGTTTTGTACATGCCAAAGCAACGACCGGCCACTATCGAAGGTGTAAACGGCGTATCCACATCACCTATGGTGGATATTACAAAACGGTCCACGTCCTCTTCACTTCCTGAGTAGTTGTCAATGTAGTCATATGCACCCTTGTATGCGTCCAAAGTCTTTTCAAGATTAGGATCTCTGTAGGATACCATGTAACCGTCACCGTTTCTGTTTACTCCGAACCAGGTTCCGTATGCTCCTCCCTGAAGTCTTACCGCCGTCCAGAGGTAATCATTGGAAAGAATATTTCTCAATACGGAAAGCGCTCCTGTATACTCAAGCCCCTTGTCAACGAAATTACCGCCAAGAGCCACATACTGTACCTGACTTGCACAGGTGAAAGCTTCTTTTTTATTCTTTACTTCCAAAGTATACTTTGAAATTTCAAGATTTTTAGATGGAATATTCTTAAAAAAATCTGAAAATTCCTTTTCAAAGCATTCAATTCCCGTTCTGTCAGCGCTGACTGAGACTGTAAGATTTTCTTTTGCATAAATATATGATGTCAGTTCTTTCATGTTAAGAATCAGATCATCAATCTTTTCATCAAAATTATTGCATAAATCTTCGATGAATTTATACTGTTCCATTCCCGAAAGCATTTCCGCAAGAACCGCCGCACTGCAGAGATATGAGTTCATTCTCTGCAAAGCTACTCCATGACCCGATGAAATCATATATCCCTGTATTCTTGTCTTTGTTTCCTCAAGTATATCCTTAATTCTTTTCTTATCATCAAGGTTTGAGGTAAACAGAATTTCTTTAACAAGCTCAAGATTTTCTGGAATCTTGTCATACAAACACTTAAGCTTTGCTTCAAGGCATGCATCGTAAGCATCCGCCTCGCCTACGACACGGTAAACCGTTGTGTTAACACCGATACCACCGGAAACAATGCCCATTTCATTAATAAGTTCCCCATACTTGTAGCTCTTTGTGCTAATCTGGCCGAGAAGCACTTTAAGAATGCTCAAATAAGGAATATATTTCTGAGGCATTGCCTTAAAAGAAAAGCTTATATTGGCATAAACAATATTGTTGGTAAACTGTTCTGTTTCGATATAAGTAATATCGTCTTTTTTAACTTCTTCGTACTTAAAGGTTCTTCCGAGAACCGGGATATCTTCCTTGCTCAGTGTGGGGATGGTTGCCAGATTCTCTTCCGAGTCTTCGGCCTCCTGATATGCTTTTAAAGCCTTTGTTTCTTCAATGAGCTTATCAATATCTTCTTTGGAAAGAGTCGCTTTATAAGCAGCGAGTTTTTCTTTTAGTTCCTCGTCTTCTTTGGCCTGAAGGCCGGCAACGGGAACCATTGTGAAGATGGTCTTATGATTATTTTCAAGTATTCTCTCTTTTAATACGCTTTCGAAATAACCGGTTTCAATCTTTTCGCCCAATTCTTTGAAAACCTTGTTCTGCTTAAGCGAAAGAAAAACATCTTCATCGGTATAATTCCAGTTTTCAAAAGCCCACATAGCATAGATAAGACCTCTTGGATATAAGCCGTAATCCGCTTCCTTATATGAGAACTCCTGACCGGAAATAGCCGCCATTAAGGTCTTTTTATCAAAGCCCTCTTCGATTATTTCTTTAATTGTGCTTTCAATAATTTCTACAAATTTTGCCTCATCTTCGGCGTTGGCACTTTCTGCAACAATAGAGAAAACCTTCTGTCCGCAGTCTGTTACAAAAGAAGAATAAACATCTTTTCCGATTCCCGCATCGATAAGACGTTCCTTAAGCTTAGCGCCCGGAACGGAAACAAGTGCATAATTAATAATATTTATGGCATCAATAATCTCTAATTCATTAAAGTCGGCACAGCAAACATTGTAAGTTAAAAATCCGCTGTCCCTGGTTGCATCCTCGTCGTTGACGGAAAACTCTTTTTTTAAGGTTTTTGGAGCATCAAAGGTTTTTTGAAGCGCAATTTCGGTTTTGGGATCTATTGCATCATATTTGCTCAAATATTCCTTATCTATATATTCAAGCTTTTCTTCGAAGTCTGTATCACCGTAGATATAAATACGGGCATTGGAGGGGTGATACATACGCTTATGGAAATTTTTAAAATATTCATAAGTTAACTCGGGAATTACTGCGGGATCACCGCCTGAGTCCACCGAATACTGGGTATCCGGAAACAGACTGTTTATTGTAGCGGTTGAACAAAGGTCCTGAGGTGATGAATATACACCCTTCATCTCATTGTAAACTACTCCGTTTATTGTAATATCCCCTTCCGGGTCCTCCATTTCATAGTGCCAGCCTTCCTGAAGAAAGGTTCTGGGTTCTTTATGTACTCTGGGATTAAAAACGGCATCCAGATAAACCTGCATAAGGTTGTTAAAATCCTTTTCATTGCAACTGGCAACAGGATAAAGGGTTCTGTCACTATAGGTAAAAGCATTAATGAAGGTGTTTAACGAGCCCTTCATAACCTCAGTCATGGCATCCTTTACGGGATATTTTTCCGAACCGCAAAGAACCGAATGCTCCAGAATATGAGCTACACCTGTTGAATCCTCAGGTATGGTTCTGAATCCGATAACAAAAACCTTGTTGCTGTCATCGTTGGCAATCAGGCAAACTCTCGCACCTGTTTTGTCGTGCTTTAGGATATAGCCGTAAGCCGCCACATCTTCAAGCCACTCTTTACTTACAAGAGTAAAATTTTTGCATCCCTTAAACTCTCTCATTTACTGATTTTCCCCCTCAATATCAATATCTTCGATTTTATTATTGGTAAGCTTCAAAGCTTTTTCTATTGCCGCCTTTGAAAACCCTGATTCCATTGCCAATTCGTCAATTGTAACCTTCCTTCCAAGAAGGTTGGACAAATCCGAAGCTGCTTTTGAAATTGCGTTAACTTTTTTAAGCATCTTCTCGTCTTCGTTAAGTTCGTCTATCCTTGCAGCAATCAAATCCTGCATGGTATCCATGCATATTTTTCCGAAGTAACCGTCCACTTCCTCGTGATCACCAAGTGCGGGAAGATTTGGAAGCGCCATTACAAGAGCAATATTTGCCTCTCCGATAAGATCTTCAATCATTACTCCCTGACCTGCGTATAACTTGGCAATATCAACCACGTTAATGAGATAGTCCTGCAATACAACGTTTGCAGCTTCCATATCTCCGGAAATAGCTCGTTTTCTGAATACTTCCCGCTCTCCCGGTGTAAGTTCTCCGGCGCCCTTTAAGTCTTCAATGTAAAAATCAAGATATTTCTTCTCATCGTCGTTCATAAACTCATCGGTATCAACCTTTTCGTTTAAGCCGATTCTTTTTTCTTTCAGATAATCAAGAAGCACCTGCTTTTTTGCGCTGTCCTCTTTGGTTTCCGGGAAGATTGATTCAAGCTGGTCCTCGAAAATAACATTTTCCTGGTCAGCCGCCAGCTCCATCAATTCACCGATTCTTTTTATAAATTCGCTTTGTTCGCTCACAATAATCTCCTTTACTGGGCATGTGTATGTGTAAATAAGTGGTCGTTACAGTATTCATAGTTGCCGTTGCACTTTGAGCAGAATCTGAACTGCAGATCCGGATTATCAAGTTCTGTTCTTCCGCAGATTGCACAGCGATGCTTGGACATCTGACTTCCGCCAAAAGGTGCTCCGTACGCATTCGAACGATTTGTATCAGAGCCTGAACCGGACTGATATCCTGCATTTCCCCGGTTCTGTCCGTAAGCGGAATATGCTCCCCTGTTATACTGCTGCTCAAAATTTCGCCTTCTTTGAGCCTGCTCAAATCTCTGTCTGATGGTCTGGTTGTTTTCTTTTCTGTATAGGAAAAAGAAAAGAACAAAGTTGAGAAGAGACATTACAATAACGACCCTCTCACTTGCACTTCCCGAAAGGACCTGAGCTGCCAGAATAACAACATATGCAATACCGAGCCATTTCATCTTTAACGGTAAAATGAACATAAGGTAGACAACGTTATCGGGGAATGTTGCCGCAAATGCAAGAAAAATCGACATATTGATATAGAACGTCGAGAAATATGATACTCCACAGGCCAGGCAGTTATAATCCAGGCTCGCACCCTGTATAGGCATTAACCCGGGGAATGCAACGAAAAGTCCGTATAATACAAAGCTTCCTATTATTGTAAAAATCATGCCTGAGAAAATGTATAAATTGAATCTGAAAGACCCCCACACTCTGTCTAAGGTTCTTCCTATTGAGTAATAGAAAAGAAGCATAATAATAGTGAAGAAATCAAAACTTGAAGGAGGAATAAGTACCCAGCTCACAAGTCTCCAAACCTGTCCTTTAAGAATCAGATTTGCATCCAGCGCAAGCAAACTCAAAATAATATTCTGTCTGTCTATTATGCTTAACGCATATCCTATGCCGTAGCATATGATAATAATCAATGGCAAATTAGGTATTGCATACTTGCCGAATTTTCTTTCAAGTTTATTCATAATTGTTTGTTTTTTCGTAAAAACCTCCATAAAAAATCAAATTTAGTTTACCATTTACACCCTTTAAAGACAATAATCCCCCAATCTTTTAATACATTTTATATTTATTTAATAATCATACGTAATTCATTTCATTGCTTTTTATTTTCGTTGTTTTATAATACCTTTTAGTAAAACAGGAATAGGAAAAATAATGTACACTTTAGGAATCGATATAGGGTCAACAACTGTTAAGATTGCCCTGATGGATGACGACAACAGCATACTATTTTCGGATTATGAGAGACACTTCGCCAATATCCAGGAAACTTTGCTCGGCCTTTTAAAAAAAGCCGAAGAAAAGGTCGGAAATATTGACATTTATCCTATGATTACCGGTTCAGGCGGACTTACTCTTGCCAATCATCTTGGGGTACCTTTTACCCAGGAGGTTATAGCCGTATCCACAGCACTTCAGACTATGACTGCAGGCTGTGATGTGGCAATCGAGCTTGGCGGTGAAGATGCCAAGATTATATATTTTGAAGACGGTAATATCGAACAGCGTATGAACGGAATCTGTGCCGGCGGTACCGGTTCTTTTATAGACCAGATGGCTTCTCTTCTTCAGACCGATGCATCCGGGCTTAACGAATACGCCAAATCCTATAATTCTTTATATACAATTGCCGCACGCTGCGGTGTATTTGCAAAAACCGACATACAGCCGCTTATTAATGACGGTGCCACCAGAGAAGACCTGGCTGCATCCATTTTTCAGGCTGTCGTAAACCAGACAATTTCAGGTCTCGCCTGCGGTAAACCCATTCGCGGTCGCGTGGCTTTTCTTGGCGGCCCTCTTCACTTTCTCACTGAATTAAAAGAAGCCTTCATCAGAACCCTTAAATTAGACGAGGAGCATATTGTTAATGCCGAAAGATCCCATCTGTTTGCAGCCATGGGATCCGCTTTGAATGCCCGTGAAACCCGTCCCGGTTCTGAAACTCCGATTTCTTTTGCATTGGATTCACTGATTGATAAGCTTAACGGCGGCATAAAAATGGATTTTGAAGTAGCCCGCATGGAGCCCCTTTTCGACAGTGAAGACGCCTACAACGAATTCAAAACCCGTCACGAAAAAGCTTGTGTTAAAAAAGGCTCCCTCAGTAATTACCACGGAAAATGTTTCCTGGGTATCGATGCGGGCTCCACTACCACAAAAATTGCGGTGGTTTCCGAAGACGGCGACCTTTTGCATTCTTTTTACTCAAATAATAACGGTTCTCCTCTTCAAACAGCCATCGACGCATTAAAGGACATTTATAAAGAAATGCCCGAAGATGCTCAGATTGTTCGTTCCTGCTCAACAGGTTACGGTGAAGAGCTTATGAAATCAGCATTTTTGCTTGATGACGGCGAAGTAGAGACTGTTGCTCATTACTATGCTGCGGCTTTCTTTGAGCCTGAAGTGGACTGTATCCTTGACATCGGCGGTCAGGATATGAAATGTATCAAAATCAAAAATCAGACCGTTGATTCCGTACAGCTTAACGAAGCCTGCTCTTCAGGCTGCGGTTCCTTTATTGAAACCTTCGCAAAATCCCTTAACTATTCAGTCACTGATTTTGCCGGTGCCGCACTTTTTGCAAAGCACCCGATTGATCTTGGAACCCGCTGTACCGTATTTATGAATTCCAAAGTTAAGCAGGCACAAAAAGAAGGAGCCGGTGTTGATGATATATCAGCCGGTCTTGCATATTCCGTTATTAAAAATGCCCTTTTTAAAGTTATAAAAGTAAGCGACGCCTCTTCTCTCGGAAAAAATATTGTTGTTCAGGGCGGAACCTTCTACAACGATGCTGTCCTTAGAGCCTTTGAAACCGTTGCTGACTGTAAAGCCATCAGACCCGATATCGCAGGTATCATGGGTGCCTTTGGTGCTGCCCTTATTGCCCGCGAAAAATATACCGATGACTATGCAACAAAAATGCTTGGTTATCAGGATATCTGCGATCTTAAATTCGAAACCAGCATGACAAAGTGCCGTGGATGCACCAACTCCTGCAGACTTACCATTAACCGTTTTTCCGGGGGCCGTCAGTACATTTCCGGAAATCGCTGCGAGCGCGGTATCGGCAAGCAAAAGAACGCAGATAATATTCCCAATCTTTATGAATATAAGTTAAAGCGTTTCTTCGGCTACGAAACACTTACGTTAGACGAAGCAAAAAGAGGTACTGTCGGTATTCCCAGAGTTTTGAATATGTATGAGAACTATCCTTTCTGGCATACCTTCTTTACAAAGCTTGGATACAGCATTATTCTTTCGCCTTTATCCAATCACAACATTTATTCACTTGGTATCGAATCCATTCCCAGTGAATCGGAATGCTACCCTGCCAAGCTTACTCACGGTCATATTCAGTGGTTAATTGATAAAAAGCCTAATTTCATATTTTATCCTTCGGTATTTTATGAGCGTGACGAGATCAGTGATTCAAACAATCACTATAACTGCCCTATTGTTACATCCTACTCCGAAAATATCAAAAACAATGTGGATGAAATAACCCGCGGCGAAGTGCGATTCAGAAATCCCTTTATGTCTTTTAAATCAAAGGAAACACTTATTCACGCTTTGATTGACGAGTTTTTGGAAATACCCACCGGTGAAATAATCGATGCGGTAGGTGCAGCCTGGGATGAGCTTGATAAGGCTCATAAAGATATGCAGAAAAAGGGCGAGGAAGTCCTTAAATATCTCGAGGACACAGGCAAAAAGGGTATTGTTGTTGCAGGACGTCCTTACCATGTAGACCCGGAAATCAATCATGGTATTCCGGAGCTCATAGCATCCTACGGAGTGGCCGTTCTCACCGAGGACAGCATCTCTCATCTTGCGAAGCCCGAACGTCCCCTTATTGTTTCGGACCAGTGGATGTACCATTCAAGACTCTATGCTGCGGCAAGCTATGTTAAAACAGTCGATAACCTTGAATTAATACAGCTTAATTCCTTTGGTTGCGGACTTGATGCCGTAACAACCGATCAGGTAAACGATATCCTTTCCGGTTCCGACAAGATTTATACCTGTTTAAAAATCGATGAAGTTAATAACCTCGGTGCTGCAAGAATTCGAATCCGTTCACTCCTTTCAGCCATAAGGGTTCGTGAAATGAGGCAGTACGCACGTACCATTCGCTCCAGTGCCTTCGAAAAGAAAGTATTTACGGAAGAAATGCGCAAGGAATACACAATTCTTGCCCCTCAGATGTCTCCTATCCATTTTGGGCTTCTTGAAGTTGCCTTTAGGAATGCCGGATACAATTTTGAAATACTGAGCAACGATAACAGAACTGCTGTAGATTACGGACTTAAATATGTAAATAACGATGCCTGCTACCCTTCTCTTCTGGTCGTCGGGCAGATGATGCAGGCCCTTGAATCCGGCAAGTACGATTTAAACAAAACCGCTCTTGTAATAACCCAAACCGGCGGTGGCTGTCGTGCCACCAACTACATCGGTTTTATAAGACGTGCGCTTAAGAAAGCAGGAATGGAACAAATCCCCGTTCTTTCGCTTAACCTGTCAGGACTTGAAAAGCAACCCGGTTTCAGGCTTACTCCCGCTCTGGTTACAAGAGCCGTGTATGCTGTTTTCTTTGGCGATATTTTCCAAAGATGTGTATACAGAATGCGCCCCTATGAAGTAACTCCCGGACAAACCGACGAGCTTCACAAAAAGTGGTTTGAAAAATGCAAAGATTTCCTGTGCCAAAAGCATGTAAGCTTCTTTGAATATAAATCAATGTGTAAAAAAATGATTCAGGAATTCGACGCCATTCCTACCCGGGATATTAAAAAGCCAAGGGTTGGTGTTGTCGGAGAAATACTTGTCAAATTCTCTCCCACTGCCAACAACCATGTGGTGGAGCTTCTTGAGTCGGAAGGTGCGGAAGCAGTTGTTCCGGATTTAATGGATTTCCTGCTTTACTGCTTTAAAAATCAGGAATTTAAGTATACGAACCTCGGTACTTCTTTTAAGTCCTTTGTCACATCAAGGGCAGGTATTACCGCAATCAATATATTAAGAAAGAGCACCGTACGAGCCTGCAAAAAGAGTAAACATTTTGATGTTCCTGCTAACATTCATGAAACAGCAAAGCATGCTTCTTCCATCGTTTCCATCGGAAACCAGACCGGTGAAGGCTGGTTCTTAACCGGTGAAATGATTGAGCTTATCAATAATGGTGCAAAAAATATCGTCTGTGCTCAGCCCTTTGGCTGCCTGCCCAACCATGTTGTTGGAAAAGGCGTAATAAAGCAGCTTCGGGCCAAATATCCCGGAGCCAATATCGTAGCCATTGACTACGATCCCGGTGCCTCCGAAGTAAATCAGTTAAACAGAATCAAACTTATGCTGTCTACCGCGCATAAAAATGTGCAAGATTAGCCCAAAGCAACCATTTTGTTATAACTTAAAGGGTTTTATCAAAAAAACCGGGCTAGTGTGTTCCAACCCCAAAAGTCAGTCTTAAAAAACTAACTAACTGAGGTCGGAACATTAAGCCCGGCTTTATTTTTATTCTTTCAGATTCCATTTACCTTCCAAACATAGGAATTCTGCGATTCAGTAAGTAAATCATCATACATTCTTGGCAAGTTCAGTTTACCATTTACCCACTATGCGTTAAACATTAACTTTTCTGATTCAAAAGCTCTGGCAACAGTTAATGTCAATGCTACACCGATAAGGAATGTAATTCCAAAACTTGCAACAAAGTTGATAAGTGAAAGTTCATTACTGCAGATGTCACTGATGGCAAGAGCATTTCCATAAACCGGAATCATATACTGTAATGTACTTGTTTTTGAGCCTGATCTGAACATTGTACACATACCTGCAAGAACAATAACAATATAGATGGGAGAAATAGCCGAGCTTGCTGTCTTTGTGTTGGTGCTGATTACTGAAATCAGGGCAACAATACCTACATAAAGGAATACTAATGCAAGCATAACGAGTAAAAGTTCAACAATCTGAAGTGCATTAAAGGAAATGCCACCAAAGCCTTCAAGTGTATCCGTTCCCATCATATGAGATGCAATAATCATCGAAATACAGTAAACAATTGCTGAAATGCCTGAAAGAATACCCATTGAAACCAGCTTACCCACAGCAATTTCTCTTCTCTTTACGGGAGAAATAAGCATGCTGGCAAGTGTACCTCTTTCTTTTTCCCCGGCGATTGCATCAACACCTACGCTCATAACTCCTGCGAAGAGCATCATTACTATCATATAGGGAAGCATCATTGAGATAAATTCTGTATTAGCCTTTTCTTCTTTACATATGTTCTCTGTTTCAACATTAATTGCATCAAGTAAAGAAACATCACCGTAACGGCCTGACAAAAGAGTGGTTTTATATGTATCGATAATTACAGTACTGAATACCGCATATGCATTCGATGAATACCTCTCCGTATCGTTGTAGCAAATCTTTATACCGGGGATTGATGATCCGCCTGAAAGATAGTCGGACTGCGCAGCATTAAAATCATCTTCAAATATTACGATTAAATCACTGTCACCGTCATGTATTTCTTTTTCCAAAGCTTCCTGCCTGTCAGCAAACTGCTTACTGTCCAAATATGTGGTTTCAGCTATGCTGTCATATCCGGTCTGCGCTGCCAGCTGCTTATATTCGTCGGAAGCATTAACAACCGTAATAACAGACTTATGCTCTGTAACATCCTTTTCCATGCTTCCGATAAGGCGTCCCATAAGACTATATATTACAATTACAATAACCACCGGCAGCACATAAAGGCTGAATACCATTTTTCTGTCACCGAATATTCTAAATAGTTCCTTTTTTATAATTAATCCTGATTTTTTCATATTAATTCACGCTCAAAAGGATCACTCCTTACTTGGCAGCCTCCTCATTTTCTTTTTGATTTTCCATATACAGTTTAAAGAATGCGTCCTCTAAGTCAGGCATTCCTGTTTGCTCAAGAACTTCTGGAATGCTGCCTTCAATGACTTTTTTACCACCGATAATCATGGCAATTTTGTCGCAGAGTTTCTCTGCTTCACTCATGATATGGGTGGAAACGATAACTGTTTTTCCTTTTTCCCTAAGACTCTTTAAATAGTCAAGAACTGCTTTTGCAGTAACAATATCAAGACCGGATGTGGGTTCATCGAAAATAACCACTTCAGGGTCGTTCACAAGATTAACTGCGATTGAAGCCTTCTGCTTCATACCGGTTGACAGCTCTTCTATTTTCTTATCTTTAAAATCATTAATACCGAAAACGCCAAAAAGTTCTTCTTTTCTTGCCGCAATCTCTTCATCGGTCATATCTTTTAATTTGCCAAAGAAGTTAAACAAATAATCCGTGGAAAAGTGCTCATCAAGCTTAATTTCATTGGTAAGAAAGCATATTGAATCTCTGACTTTCTGGCCGTCTTCCACTGTATCGTAACCACAAACCTTTACATTACCGCTTGTAGGCCTTAACAGGGTGGCTACACAGCGAAGGGTGGTTGTTTTTCCTGCTCCGTTTGGGCCGAGAAGACCGAATATTTCACCGGGATGAGCGGTAAAGGAAACATCGTTAACCGCAATTTTCACGTCCTTATTGGTTTTGAGTTCTTTTTTCTTTTTCGCATTAAGCTTATAAATTTTTGTTAAGTTGTTGATTTCTATCATTTTTCTTCTCCCCCTACTGTTCTTCCCAAAACAGTTCATCTAAAGTCTTTCCCAAAGTCTTACAGATGGAAAGACATAATTTAATTGTGGGATTGTAATCGCCCTTTTCAATTGCATTTATGGTTTGTCTTGATACTCCGCATGCCTTAGCTAAATCATCCTGTGACATATCAAGGCCGGCTCTGGCTGCTTTTATTTTAAGATTCTTCATCGTCGCTACCTCCGTCATCTGTTCCCTTGATTAATGCTGCAATAAATATTACAAATACCATTGCCGCACATATAAAGCTTATGGCAGGGAATCCAACCTTTCCATCCACAAAAATGTTGCCTGTCATCGAATTAGCGATACCTGTTGCCAGGTTAAATAAACCTACAACCGGAAGAACTACCATTATTGAATTTTTCTTTTCATTCAATGCGAAATAGCAATCATTCATAATTCCATGGAAAGCAAGTACTGTTATCGAAATTGCTATTCCAGTCATTACTTCAACGCTTTTCTCCACCGGAAGCTGCAGCCCGCATATATCAAGAAGACAACTAATTCCATTACAAATAGCCAATGTGTAAAATGCATATTTGTAACCCTTGTGACGAACAAGCTCCTGTCTCTCATCATAATCCGCTTTAATCTTACCGTTATTCTTTGTCAAGAAAAGAATCAAAATAGCAATCGCTATTCCTATACATAAGCCTACCAAAACTCCCATAGATTTGTACAATGTAATCTGGTCCATAATTAATCTCCTGTTTCTTTGTTTTGATGTTAACCGTAATATGTTATTCCGGTTAGTAAATTTTAGTTTTTCCTAATGTAAAATATACATTACTTTTTGTTGTATTTTGTCGACATCATTAAAATATCACTCCCGCGACATAATGTCAACTATATTTTACAAATTATTTTATATATTTTTCATTTTGTCGGTTTTACGGTATTTTGCAGGTTCATTAATGGCTTCGGCAAAGGCGGTAAAGACGGTCGGTAAAGACGCGGGCAAGTATAGTATTCAGCACCTTTTAGGTAATAAAAGCAAATTACCGACATCTGTTACCTAAACTTGCTCACTAAATCCGCTCTGCCCTGCCATTTTAGGTAACAATCGCAAGTTTCAAGCTTCCATTGCCTAAACTTGCTCACTAAAGCCACGCCACCTTGTTATTTTAGGTAATAATCGCAAGTTTCAAGCTTCCATTGCCTAAACTTGCTCACTAAAGCCACGCCACCTTGTTATTTTAGGTAATAATCGCAAGTTTCAAGTTTCCATTACCTAAACTTGCTCACTAAAGCCACGCCGCCTTGCTATTTTAGGTAATAATCGAGAGTTTCAAGCTTCCATTGCCTAAACTTGCTCGCTAAAGCCACGCCGCCTTGTTATTTTAGGTAATAATCGCAAGTTTCAAGCTTCCATTACCTAAACTTGCTCACTAAAGCCACGCCGCCTTGTTATTATAGGTAACAATCACAAATTTCCGGCATCTGTTACCTAAATATTCCGTTATCTAAACTTGCGAATTATCCGTATAAGCAAACCAATCAGGCCGACTCCTGCTTAGGGATTACCGATAACCATACAAGTCCATTCAAGGAAGCATATTCTCCTTGCATAGGCGACATATTCTCCTCGCATGGGTGCGCATCCTTAGCGAAGCGCTTTTATGTACTAAGAATAGAACTACCTATTACACACAAAAAAACAAGAGGTCTGACGATTTCTCATCAGACCTCTCGTTATTGAGAATGGTACATTGGGGTTATGGGGTATGATATATATATACAACTGCCAGATTAACACCCTATTAATTCATAATTAGATAATTATTAAACATCGATTTTCATATCCTACAAGTATCCCATAAATGTCCTAATTCCTAATTGCCACACTATGCAATATCATCCATCTGTGAAGTATAAAGATGATAATAAGCGCCCTTCTGTTCCATAAGTTCGTTGTGATTTCCGCATTCGATAATTCCGCCGTCATCAATGTACATGATCTTGTCACAGTTCTTAATGGTAGAAAGTCTGTGGGCGATAATAAAGGAAGTACGACCTACCAGCATAGCATCAAGGCCCTTTTGAAGTGCCCTTTCTGTCTGAACATCGATACTTGAGGTTGCCTCATCCAATACCAAAATCTTAGGATCGGAAATAAGTGTTCTGGCGAAGCTTATAAGCTGCTTCTGGCCCTGAGAAAGAAGGTTACCTCTTTCTTTAACCTCTGTTTCATAACCTCCGGGCATCTTTTGGATAAACGGATCTGCGCAAACTGTTTTTGATGCTTCCATAATCTCTTCGTCGGTAGCATCAAGCTTACCGTAAAGAATGTTATCTTTAATGGTTCCTGAGAAAATAAAGCTGTCCTGAAGCATAATTCCCATCTGTGAACGAAGAGACTTAAGCGTAACCTTGGATATATCCTGTCCGTCAATTAAGATACGGCCATGATCAACATTATAGAACCTTGAGATAAGGCTTACTATTGTACTCTTACCTGCTCCGGTAGGTCCTACAAGAGCGACACTTTCACCGGGTTTAACGGAGAAAGAAACATTTCTCAATACGTTCTTGCCTTCTTCATAAGCAAAAGTAACATTTTCAAATGTAACTTCGCCCTTTACGGGAGCAAGCTCCCCTGCTCCGTCACAGTCTTTAACGGTTACCGGCTCGTCAAGAGTTTCAAATATACGCTCAAGATAAGCAATATTGTTGATAAAGTTATTAAAAATATTACCAAGGTTCATAATAGGCTGCCAGAATCTTGCAGCATAGCTTGTCATTGCCAAAATCGTACCAACCGTGTAATTACCGTTTGCAAATACGATCAGAGCAAAAATATAAATGCATGCACGGACAAGAACCGAAATAGTATCAATTCCCGGCCAAACCATTGATGAATATCTTACTGCCCACATCCAGGCCTTACGGCATCTGTTTGAAAGTTCGGCAAAGATTTCGGCGTTTTCATCTTCTCTTGCGAAAATCTGTGTGATTCTTGAGCCAACAATGTTTTCCTGAAGGTAAGCATTTAAATTAGAGTTTTTGTTGGATACCTGCTGCCATGCTCTGCGCTGCTTGGATTTAATCCACATCATGAATACAGCCAAAATCGGTACACCGCATACTACAACAATGGCAAGCTTTACATCCACAAGGAACATAAATACCACAATAAACAGCAGGTTAATGATTTCAAGGATGATATTAATCAATCCGTTTGAAAGCATATCCGATACTGAGTTAACGTAGTTTACAACTCTGATAAGAATCTTTCCGTGAGGTCTGTCATCATAATACTGGAAAGGAAGTCTTTGAAGGTGTTCAAATACATCCTTACGAATATCGTAAATAATGCTCTGGCTGACCTTTATCATTATTTTGGAACGAAATGTTATAAACAACACGCTTAACAAAAATACCGCAAGCATGGCAACACAAAGAATATAAAGAAGCTTCATATCTTTGTTGGGAACCGCCACGTCAAGTGCCTGCTGTGTAATCATAGGCATAAATAAGCCGAATATACCGCCAAGGCCGCTTAAAATCATGGCAACAATCATTTTCTTTGAGTAGGGCTTAATATAAACTCCCGCTCTTAAGAGGTGGTGGTAGTCAAAGGGTGTTTCAAGGACTTCATCTTCTTTGTAAGTATTTCTTCCTGCCATTTAAACCGCCTCCTCTCCTGCCTGTAATTTAACAAGCTCGTAATAGTAGCCCTTCTTGGCTATTAATTCGTTGTGATTTCCTTCTTCTGCAATGATACCGTCTTTTAACACAATAATCTTGTCAGCGACTTTTGTTGTGGAAATACGCTGGGCAATAATGATTTTTGTACATCCGAAATCAAGATTTCGAAGGCTCTTCTGAATTTCTTTTTCGGTTTCCATATCTACTGCCGAAGTAGTGTCATCCAGGATAAGAATTGAAGGTCTTACAGCAAGAGCTCTTGCCAGGGAAATTCTCTGCTTCTGTCCACCGG
This sequence comes from Lachnospiraceae bacterium, assembly GCA_024403485.1. Taxonomy (GTDB): domain Bacteria; phylum Bacillota; class Clostridia; order Lachnospirales; family Lachnospiraceae; genus UBA1258. The sequence goes on along the minus strand of JAKSRT010000034.1, from coordinate 2,527 downwards.
AAAGACCTACACCTCTTTCGCCGACAATTGTCTCGTATCCTTCAGGCATCTTTGCAATAAATTCCGAAGCCTGGGAATATCTCGCAAACTTAACAACCTCTTCTTTAGATATATGGCTGTCACCGTAAGCAATATTTCCGTCAATTGTATCCGAGTAAAGAAGTACGTCCTGAGTGGCAAGGCCGATATTTTTACGAAGCTGCTTAAGTCTGTATCTGTTGACATTCACACCATCGACAAGAACTTCTCCGGATGTGGGCTCATAGAATCTGGGGATAAGATGGATAAGTGAAGTTTTACCACATCCTGTCTCACCCATAATAGCTACAGTTGAACCTGCTTCCGCCTTAAAGGAAATGTCCTTTAATACAGGATAGGTTCCGTCAGGGAACTGGAAGCTTACATTCTTAAATTCAATTTCTCCGTTAAGTCTTTCGGGAGCATCATAAGGATCTTCAGGATCCACAATTTCGGGAGTGGAATAATATATTTCCATAACCTTGTCTGCCGCTGCAGAGAAACGCTGGAATTCATTCATAATATTACCAAGGTTTCTCATAGGGTTTGCTATTGCCCAAATAAGTCCCGAGAAGGCTACATATTCACCCATGGACATTTTACCGTTCATAAGATATACACCACCCACAAGCATAAGAACCAGTGGCATTAAGTTTGCACAGGTTTCAACGTAAGGATAGAATTTAATCCAAACCATCTGAGTCTTTTGGTTGGTCTGACTGTAATCCACATTGGCTACTTCAAATTTATTGATTTCGTAATCTTCTCTTGCAAATGCCTTAACAACTCTGTTACCGGAAATATTTTCCTGAGCATCGGTATTCATATCCGCAAGCTTTTCACGAAGAAGAGCATGCATCGGACGAACTTTATTCTTGAATCTTAAAATAATCAAAAGAATAAAAGGTGCGATTGCCAGTAACCAAAGAGTCATACTCCAGTTCATCCAAAAGAAATAAGCCAGTGTTGCCCCCATTAATGCAAAAGATTCGATAACCGACCTTATTACCCAGGCAATCATATGTCTTACGGCATCCAGGTCACCGGTTACACGGGTCATCAGGTCACCGGTTCTGAATTCGTTGTAAAATTTCATATCCTGTCTTTCGATTTTGTCAAACAGATAATTTCTGACTCTGTATAAAACCTTCTGAGATACATGCTCATAAGCCATACAGTCCATATATACAACCAATACTCTTATAAGTGTAACTCCTACCATCAAGCCTATAAGCATTAAAAATCTGCTTCTGTTATTAGCCAGATTAGCGGCTGCATTTTCGCCTGAAATAAATTCGTCAACAATTTTCTGTGACATGAAAGGAATTGTAAGCTGCAGGATGTTATAGACCAATGTTCCCGCTAAAGCAACAAAGAACAACACTCTGCGTCCTTCCATATTTTCCCATAGCCAGGCAAGCTTTCCTTTGGGAAATTTCTTTTCTTTTGACTCCATGTTTTCTCCTCCTGACGCCCCATTTTTCGAATCGATTTATGCGTCAAAAACATAGTATTTACATCATACCCACATTGTAATTTTTATATATTTTTATTGTTACATAAAACAGTTTACAAATTGTATTTTTCTATTCTTACCAATAACGAATTATTATCAAAATCCGCTTTGATTCGCAAAAACTCTTTTCACGTGCCTTATACTGTTGATTCATTACTTAACAAATATTTCACAAGATGCTATTAATGAACAAAATATACAAAAAGGGACCGAAAAAACGGTCCCTTTGCTGAAATATCCTTATGTTTAAAATCCTCTTACATCAATACTCTTGTTAAACAAAGTATCGTAAACTATAACATTTAAGCCGTTTTCAGTAAAACATATCGGCCATTGATTATATATAACATTAGTGCCTGCGTTTTCGCTTTCACTTACCTTTACACTGACAAATCTGTCAAGATCTACAATTGTAGATTCCTCGCTTTTACCCGGCTCGATTTTGATTGCCTTTTTATCTTTGTAAAGCCACTTTCCGCCCTTTAATGCCTCTTCTTTAGGTATTCCGAACATTTCAAGATACGGTGCTATTCTTTCCATATCTTCACCTTCTGTAGAAAGAAGCACTTCGACATAATTCATTTTTGCCAATAATTCAAAATAGGCTTCCTGACTTTTGGATGCAAATAAAACATCGGTAACCCTGATTTGGTTATACATTTTAAGATCCATATCCCAGGCATTGTACTTTTCATTTCCTTTATGAGATTCAAGATTATAGTTTTCACTAAGGAAGCTTCCCATATAGCCTGTTACTTTTGCAGCGCCGGCCATATTGCAATGATGAAAATCATTCATCATGTCTACTGCGGGATCATAACCTATTGTCTCTGCTTCATCGATGAAGTTGATAAACGGAATGCCTATAGAATCGGCATATTCCTGAATACCGTTATATACAGCTCTTTCCTCCTCGGAAAACACTGCATAGGGCGACAAAAAGAAAACAAGTTCAAATATTTCTTTTTTAGAAAGGGTCACCAACTTATCAAC
>JAKSRT010000033.1 GCA_024403485.1 Lachnospiraceae bacterium | reverse complement strand
CATAACCGGCAACCGCGAAGGCCCACCCGGGTGTTTTCCTTTCTTTTGCCATATCCAAAAGATTTACAACCGAAAGAATCATAAGCGGAATCATGCCAATCAGATGATAGCGATATTCGTATGTTGCGGAGCCGGCAGTGGTGCGCGTAAGAATCAGAATAAGCCAGTTCCAGAAGAAGACGGATACGAGCAGGGTCTTCAATAGCCCGGCTTTTCCGCTGATAACCTTGGAAAGAGTAAGAAAAGCATTGGCCAAAAGAAACAGTACAAACACAAATTTGAAGAACTGTATTATTCCGTAATAGTCCATTACCTTGGTGCCTTCGTAAATGGTAGTGCCACCAAACAGCTCAAACATACCCACCAGACATTCATGGAAATTGGTGGAAAGATCGAATACATCGGCATAGGCCATTCCATCGCCTCTGGTGCCACCAAGTACGGAAACATTGATGAAATAACCCAGTACAAAGAGAACAAGAGTAATGGGAGCCATTAAGAAAACGACGGACTTTATCCTTGTCCAGCTAAGAAATTTATAAATAAAATAAGCTAAAAGAACGGGAACGAGGCCGGAGGCTGTTACATAAATGCTACTTGAAGCGGTGGTAACAAAATAGAAGAAAAAGAACATTACAAGCATTACCATAAAATCCGCTTTTTTCCACCATTTGCCCATTTCTTCTTTTTCAATATATAAAAGTAGGCCTATAAGCATTAGGGGAACCAGAACCTTAACGATATACTGCGAACCTGCAAAGAAAAGCATGTTATAGTAGTCGAGCATACCTAGTCCCCAGGGCAGCAGAATAAGATTGGCTGCTGCAAGAGGGTACATCTTAGAGTAGCCTTTGAAAATAAAAAACAGAGTATAAACAAAAATGCCGGTAAAAATCAGATTGGAAACGGAGCAGGCAAAGAAAATGTTCTTTGTAAGGCCGTATAAAGGAATGGCGAAAATTGTTACACAGTCCCATTCGATTGTGGTGGAGTAAAACCAGCCGTCAATGGCAAGAGATTTGTGCTCCCACATTTTTATGATATGTTCCATGAGTTTTGCGGAATCACAGTCTACATATTTGGGTGAACAGACAAGATTCGTGATTAGAATCAGAAGAATCTGCACTGCCAAAAATATATATCCGGTAAGTTCACATTTTTTTGTGTTTTTCAAATAATTTTTGATAGTATTCATTTATTTCCCCGTGGGCTTTTCACCTGAATTATTGTTCAACAAAATAGAAAACATCGTAGTCGCCGATTGTATCGACTTTCTTTATATTATGGCCAAAGAAAACATCCTCGTTCTCGCATTCGCAAATATTCCTGTTCATGATAATGCAGGCATTTTCTTCGTATATAGGTCCGGACTGGTATGAAGCATAGAAATCATATACCCAGGTTTTTCCGTTAGTCATTACATCGATATAGTGAATGGGATTGCCTACAAGTCTTAGTTTATCGGCTTCGTTGGTTTCGTTGTAAATGTATACACGACCGAATTCCTTGTCCTTGAAATAATCGGTTATGTCCCAAACGCTTTGATTCATTTCGCCAAGAAACATAGTATCTTTGTAGCTTGTGATAATCATTACGGTTAATACAACAAGACCCAGAACAGTAGAAAAGGCTGCGGGCATTTTGCTGTTTTTAAAGAAATCAACCACATTAACGGCAGTGATGATAATAAGTGAAAGCATGCCAATTAAGAAATAACGATCCTCAAAAACACCGGTTCCGCCGGCTCTGGTGTTAGTGAAAATAAGAATTATCCAATCCCAAAAGAACATGGAAACAAAGAGCCCTTTTAAAAGAGTAGCCTTCTTTTTAACGATTTCAGAGATTGTATAAAACGCATTGAAAAGCAGGAGAATAACGAAAACAACTTTAAAGAAAAGAACAATTCCGTCGTAAGACATTACGGTCATATCGCTCTTTGTGCAGGTTGCGCCAAAAACTTCAAAAAGTCCCACCAGACCGTTTGCGAAGTTTGTGAATAAAAACTGACCGTCACAATATTTCATGCCAAAGGCCGAAGATCCTCCGTAGAGGGTATTGTCGCTGGCTGAGACCGACATATTAACAGCGTAGCCTATTCCTAAAAAGAGCAGAGTCAGTATGGAGAAAACGATATATTCTTTCTTGGGAAGTGCCCAATTATAAAGCTTGTATGCAGCAAAAACAAGAATAACCGGAGCCATGCCCATGGATAAAACGAAAATTCCGCTGGATGCTGTGGTTGCTAAAAGGTAGAACAGGAAGAGCACAAGCATTATCATGAAATCTTTCTTTTTCCACCAGTTTTTCATATTTTCGCTCTCGACATAGAGAATAAGTCCCACAAACATCAACGGCGTGGTTACCTTTACGATATAGTAAGCACCGGCAAAGAAAATCATATTGTAATATTCAAGCATTCCAAGGTCCCAGGGCAACATCATTGCTGACGCGGCGAAGAGAGGGTATGCCTTGCTTTTTCCTTTGAATATAAAGAAGATAGTATAAACAAAAATGATAGTGGAAATTAAATTTGACATAGAGCATGCAAAGAAGATATTCTTTGTGACTCCATAGAAGGGAATGGCAAATATTGCAACCGCATCATATCCTAAAATAGTAGAATAATACCAGTTGTCGATAATAAGGGTTTTGTGCTCCCACATTTTAATAATGTGTTCCATAACCTTGGCTGAATCGCAGTCGATATATTTTGGTGAACATACAAGATTGAAAATGAAAATAAGGAGAATCTGAATGGCAAGAAAGATAAAACCTGCTATTTCGCCTTTTTTTAGATTTATGTTTATTTTTTTTAACTTTGCCATATTCGTATTCCTTTCGGACAAATATCTTAATTCAAGCGTGAACACACAATAAATCAACGATAATTATATCACAAAAGGAAATTGATTCAACATTGAAGAAATGGTGCAAATACCCATCAAATATGGAGAAAAACAAAACTTAATGTGATATTATTATATGAAAGAAATAACAAACGAGGAATGTATGAGCGATAACAGAGTCAAAATCTTTCTGGTGGAAGATGAATTTGTAGTAAGAGAAGGCATAAAGAACAATGTGGACTGGGCAGGAAACGGATATAATTTCTGCGGTGAAGCTTCAGACGGCGAGCTTGCATATCCATTAATAAAGAAGCTTCAGCCGGATATAGTTATCACAGATATAAAAATGCCGTTTATGGATGGCCTTGAGTTAAGCCGCCTCATAAGAAAAGAATTTCCCAAAATGGAAATAGTTATTCTTTCCGGGTTTGCTGAATTTGAATATGCAAAAGAAGCAATTAAGCTTGGTGTGGCGGGTTATCTTACAAAGCCTATTGACGGTTCGGAGCTTTTAAAAGCTGTGGATGAAATATCAAGGAAAATCGAGCAGGCCCGTTCGGAGGCGCTACTTCTTTCAAAATATGAGCAGGATAACGAAGAAAACAGACGTGGTGAACTAGCTAAGTTGTTTCAGCATATATGTGCCGGAATGCAGTCTTCGGGCGATATTATGAAAGAAGCGGAAGAACTTTCAATAGATCTTTCCGCAATTTGTTATAATGTAATCCTTTTGCGTGCGCAGTCTCAAAGACACGGAATAGATGAATATTCAGGAAGTATTGTCGAAACGGAAAGCCGCCTTGAAGAACTGGCCGGCGACAAAGGAATAATCGTTTTTGACAGAGGCATCGAAGGGAAAGCTATTATAGTCATGGCTGACTCGGAAGAGGAACTTAAACATACAGAGGATTCTCTGCTTGATAAAATAAAAGAAATATATGATGAATATCACCAGATAAAATATTTTATCGGAATCGGCAATGTGGTGAGACGTATTTCGGATATCCCCAAATCATACGAAAGTGCTGAACGCGCTTTTGCTTACCAGTATTTGCTTGACAACAATCAGATTGTCAGTAATGAGTCTATTACCGATGGTTTGTTCTCAATCAATAATATTGATCCGGCGCAAGTGGACAAGGTTAAAATAGATGAGTTTTTAAAGACAGGAAACGGTGATGAAACCGGTTATTTTGTTACGGAGTTTTTTAACAGTGTTGGTAAAAATGCTATGGAATCTTTAATGTTTCGACAGTATATAGCACTTGATACCTATTTTTGTGCCGCAAATTTCCTTGGAAAAATCGGAGTAGACAAAGGAGAAATTGAGACTCTTGATGCTAATGGAAATGTGCTCAAGAGTGCGGATGATACGCTTGAGTATATTACGAGAGTGATTAAGAAAACAATTTCCTTTAGAGATGAGGTTTCAAATAACCGATATGGGGAAGTAATTAAAGAGGCTATTAAGTATATTGAAGAAAATTATATGAACGAAGAGCTGTCGCTTAACCAGCTGGCTGCCCACGTTAATATTTCTCCGAACCATCTTTCCATGATTTTCAGTCAGGAGACAGGTTCTACATTTATTAAATATCTGACGGATTTAAGAATCGAAAAGGCAAAGGTTCTTTTGAAAACAACGGCTTTGCGAAGCAGTGATATCGGAAATCAGGTAGGTTACAGAGATCCTCATTACTTTTCTTTTATATTTAAAAAGGTGGTGGGCGTAACTCCCACAAATTATAGAGAAGGCCGTAAAAATGACGGGGAGAATGATGAATGAAAGAAAGAATAAGAAAGAAGTTTGCAAAACTTCCTCTTTCAACGCGAATAAGATATTCATTTCTCGTAATAATACTTCCCTTGGCATTTATTACCCTTCTTGTAGCGATTTCGGTTATTTCGAGTAACAAACGATACGAAGATATGATGAATTCTGCAGTTTTGGCCAGCGAATTCTCCGTTGACTTTAAAAAGGACTATGATTATGAGACCTATCTTGTAATTGTAGGAAATAAAACTATAGAAGAATCGGGCCTGGACACTCTGATTGAAGATGCGAACCGCGTCGTTGACGGTATAGAAAAACTCACTACCAGCAAAGATAACGCCGATCGTCTTTCAAGTGTTAAGAAATATTTGTCAAATCTTTCTTCTTATAAGGAAAGAATCGAAGAAAACTTGCAGGAAGGTAATCGATACGAGGATAACATAGAAATTTGGGAAAACGATGTCCAAATAGTAACATCACTGGTTCGAGAGACCATTTTCCAATATATCTTTTTTGAAATCAGGGAAATTCAGCAGGCCAGAGATGCTTACCAAAAGTTCTTCGTGGCTTTCTTGTCTGTGATGGCTGTTTTGTTTGTGGGAATTCTCACTGCTGTAGTTTATATGTCTTATGCAATTCCTGAAAGTATCACTAAACCGATACGTGAGATAACGGATGTAACAAACCAGGTTGCAGGCGGAGATTTAAGTGTCCGTGCAAATGAATACGAGGATGTGGAAGCTTCGGTGCTGTCAGACTCGCTAAATACCATGATTGACAAGATAAACGATCTTCTCGCACAGGTTACCGAAGAACAGATTAATTTGCGCGAGGCTGAACTGGAACTTTTGCAGGCACAGATTAATCCGCACTTTCTTTATAATACGCTGGATACAATTGTCTGGCTGGCGGAAGGCAACAGGCAAAAAGAAGTAGTTGAAATGGTTAAGAACTTGTCTGACTTTTTCAGAACTTCGTTGAGTCGTGGGCGGGAAATGGTTTCTTTGTCCGATGAATTACTGCATGTAAGCAGTTATCTAAAGATTCAGCAGGTGCGATATCAGGATATTCTTGATTATGAGGTGAATGTTGACGAAAGTCTTTATGCATTTCAAATACCTAAAATATCCATTCAGCCGCTGGTCGAAAATGCCCTTTATCATGGAATAAAGAATAAGCGAGGGCTTGGTAAAATAACAATTACTTCAGAAAAAGAAACAGATCACTTTAATATAGTAATAATCGATGATGGAATCGGAATGTCTTCGGAGAGACTGACCGAAGTCAGACAGGGACTGCATGATGCGACTTTCAGTCCGCAAGTAGGGCTTGAAAAAGAGAAAAAGAAAAATATGTACGGTCTTTTAAATGTAAACGAGCGTATAAAACTAAAATTCGGTAACGAATACGGCATAAGCATTGACAGCGAGTATCAATCCGGAAGTGTAGTAAAAGTAAGATTACCATATAGGATGGAAGCGGGAGAGTAAAATCTTCCGCTTTTTTATTCTCAAGTAAATCGTTTTATAAAAAATCAAACCTCAATCGTAAAAAAATCACATTGTCGTTAATTAATCGTAAATAAATTAACAAAACAAATATTTTTGTTTATGGTTATTTGTTTTTTATTTGAGTACTATAATCTCGGATGCAGGAATTAACCTGCAAGAAAACAAACAAACCAGGGAGGTTTTACAATGAAGAAATTTTTAGCAGTTTTATTGGCAGCATTAATGACTCTTTCACTTGTTGCCTGCGGTAAGTCTGACAATGGACTTATCAAGGTTGGTATCATTAACAATGACCCCAACGAATCCGGTTATCGTACCGCTAATGACAGAGACTTACAGGCTATGTTCTGTGAAGCAAACGGTTATGAAGCATCTTTCGCTTACTCCTTAAAGAATGATGAACAGATCGCAGCAGCTCAGAAGTTCATCCAGGACGGCGTTGACTACTTACTTCTTTCCGCAGCTGATACTTCAGGTTGGGATTCAGTTCTTCAGGACGCTAAGAAGAACGGCGTAGAAGTTATTCTTTTCGACCGTACTATCGATGCTGATCCTTCACTTTACGCAGCTTCAATCGTATCCGATATGGATAAAGAAGGTGCTACAGCAGTTGAATGGCTTAAGGGCCAGGGCTTAGCTGAATACAACATCGTTCACCTTCAGGGTGTAATGGGTTCTGCAGCTCAGAAGGGTCGTTCAGGTGCTCTTGATGCTCAGGTAGCAGCTGATGGCGCTTGGAACATTGTTAACCAGCAGACAGCTGAATGGAGTGCTGAAAAGGCTCAGGAAATCGTTCAGTCAGTTATCGACTCAGGTGCAGCTTTCAACGTAATCTACGCTGAAAACGATGATATGGCTAAGGGTGCTGTAGCAGCTCTTGATAAGGCTAACATCGCACACGGCGTTGGCAAAGACGTAATCGTTATGGGCTTTGACTGCAACAAGTGGGCTCTTGAAGAACTTCTTGCTCAGAATTGGAACTATGATGGACAGTGCAATCCTTTCCAGGCTTCTTACATCGATGATGTAATCAAGACAATCGAAAGTGGTAAGGCTCCTGCACAGAAGACAATCATCATGGATGAAAAGGGCTTCGATGCTTCCACTATCACAGCTGACGATGTAAACAACTACGGTATCTAATCGTTAAGTGAATTGATTTTTAATGCGGCGCGGCTGTTAAGTTGGCGCCGCATTTTTTAGAGAAACACATATGTGTTCATTATTAGTGAGGTAATCAAGTGAGAGAAAATGCAGTTCTTGAAATGAAAGGCATATACAAAGAGTTCCCTGGTGTAAAGGCTCTTCAGAATGTGGATTTCTTCTTGAATAAAGGCGAAATACATGCTCTTATGGGTGAAAACGGCGCAGGAAAATCTACCCTTATTAAGGTACTTACCGGCGTATATGCTAAAGATAAAGGTGACATATTCCTTGCAGGGCATGAAAAAGCAGTAGCAATTCATTCCCCTCAGGATGCTCAAAAATTAGGTATCAGTACGGTTTATCAGGAAATTACGCTTTGCCCTAATCTTACCGTTGCTGAGAATATGTACATCGGTCGTGGAGACAATGTATTACAAAACTGGAAGAAGATGAACGAAGATGCCGGAAAACTTCTTACAGAACTTGATATTCCGGCAAAACCCACTCAGCAGTTGGGTACCTGCTCGATTGCGGTACAGCAGATGGTTGCTATTGCAAGAGCGGTTGACATGGATTGTTCCGTACTTATTCTTGACGAGCCTACATCTTCTCTTGATGAACAGGAAGTTGCAAAGCTCTTTAAACTGATGAGAGATCTGAAGGCAAAGGGCGTAGGTATCATTTTCGTTACACACTTCCTTGATCAGGTATATGAAGTTTGCGACAAGATTACAGTATTAAGAGACGGCCAGTTGGTCGGTGAATATGAAATTGAAAATCTTCCCAGAGTGCAGCTTGTATCCAAGATGCTTGGTAAAGATTTTGATGATATGTCTGATATTAAATCAGAAAATAAAAAGTATGAAGCACAAGGAGAAAAGGACCATCTTTATGAGGCAAGCGGTCTTGCCAGCGTGGCAGCAAATCCTTTTGATTTCTACATTAATAAGGGTGAAGTTAACGGATTTACAGGACTTCTCGGTTCAGGTCGAAGCGAAAGCGTAAGAGCTATCTTTGGCGCAGACAGAGTAATTGGCGGTGAAGTCAAGAAAAACGGTAAAACAGTTAAGATTAAAAAGCCCATCGATGCAATGAAAAACGGAATCGCATATCTTCCCGAAGACCGTAAAATTGACGGTATTGTGGCAGATCTTTCCGTAAGAGAAAATATCATTCTTGCACTTCAGGTTCTCAAAGGATTTTTTAAGCCCATTTCAAAGGCGGAATCTCTTAAGTTTGCTGATGAGTTTATTAAGCTTCTTGAAATTAAGACAGCTTCAACAGAAACACCGATCGGATCTCTTTCGGGCGGTAACCAGCAGAAGGTTATCCTTGCAAGATGGCTTCTTACCCATCCTGATTATCTCATCTTGGATGAACCTACCCGAGGTATTGACGTAGGTACAAAGGTTGAAATTCAGAAACTGGTTCTTAAGCTTGCTTCGGAAGGTACGGCAGTAACCTTTATTTCATCGGAAACAGATGAAATGCTTCGTACCTGTTCAAGACTTGTGGTTATGAGAGATGGCCACGTAGTAGGTGAGTTAAAAGATGATGAACTTACCCAGAGTAAGATTATGAGTACTATTGCAGGAGGTGAAAAGAATGAAGGCTAAAGCAATCTTTTCAAAGATTATTAAAAACCAGATAATGATTCCTCTTGTAGCACTTTTAATTCTGGCACTGTTCAATTTAATTGTTGACCCCAGCTTCTTTAAGATTTCAATGGGTCTTAACAGTTTGGGAAATCCTGTATTATCCGGTTATCTTATAACAATTTTGGACTGTGGTTCAGAGCTTGCTATTCTTGCAATAGGTATGACGCTTGTAACCGCGGCTTCAGGCGGACAGGATATTTCGGTTGGCGCATCAATTGCGATTGCAGGTTCTGTGATGCTTAGAATGCTTTGCGGAAGAAACGGTTCACGCGAACTTCTTGTTCCTATTTTTGTTGCATTTATCGTAGCGCTGATTGTTGCCATGGCATTTGGCGCATTTAACGGTGTGCTTGTTGCATCATTCAAGATTCAGCCCATGATTGCAACCCTGATTCTTTTTACGGCAGGTCGTTCAATTGCTGCATGGATTAATAACAACGAGCTTCCGATCGTTTACGACGAATCATATGCGGTATTTGGTGGATTTATTCCGGGTATCCCGATTCCCACCCCTGCATTTATAGCTGTTATCTGTTTCATTATTACTGCTCTTGTTCTTAAATTCACAAGTCTTGGGCTGTTTGTTCAGTCTGTAGGTATCAATGAGAAGTCAGCAAGAGTTAACGGATTGAATCCTGAAGCAATCAAGATTTTAACCTTCGTTATTTTAGGTGCTTGCGTAGCTGTTTGTGCGCTTATCAAAACAAGCCGTCTTATGACAATTAACTATTCGGTTATTGCAAAAGATATTGAAATGGACGCAATCCTTGCGGTTGCTCTCGGCGGAAATGCTCTTTCAGGCGGTAAATTTAATATTACGGCATCGATTCTTGGTGCATACGTAATTCAGGCATTAACTACAACACTTTACAAATTCCAGGTTCCTTCGGCTGCATTATCGGCTTATAAGGCAATCGTAGTTATTCTGCTTGTAGTATTCAGCTCAGACACAGTTCGCGGTTGGATTTCCAAGAACCTCAAGTTTGGCGCAAAGAAGGAGGTAAAAAATGTTTAAGAAATTATCAGATAAGATAAAAGGTCTTAGCGATACAAACCTTCTTCTCTTTATTACAATAGTAGTTTTCTTTGTAATGTATTTATGCGCAATCATTTTCATGGGAAAGGGCTTCACCAAGCCTCAGAACTTCTTTAACATTTTAAATGATAAAGCGGCACTCATAATTCTTTCCTGTGGCCTGAGTTTGGTAATGATTACCGGAAGCATTGATATTTCCGTAGGTGGTATTACCGGTCTTGTAACAATGTGCTGTGCGGTTTATTTAGACTACAAGGGCGGAAATGTTTTCGTATCAATGCTTATTGCAATAGCAATCGGTTTGGCCTTTGGTTTATTCCAGGGTTACTTAATCGCATACCTTGATATTCAGCCATTCATTGTTACATTGGCGGGTATGTTCTTTGCCAGAGGTATGACAACAATTGTTCATACAAATCCCTTTAATGTTGAGAATCCTGCATTCGTTGCATTAAAAGAAGCAAGAATCAATGTTCCGTTAATGGGTACTTACAACAAGCGTGGAGAATATGTTCCGGCATATGTTGAAATCGGTGTTATTGTTGCGATTTTAGTAGTAATTGTTCTTTTTGCAATTCTTAAATGGACACGCCTTGGTCGTGCTTTCTATGCAGTAGGCGGTAATAAGCAGAGCGCATTAATGTTAGGTATTAATGTAAAAAGAACAAAGTTTATTGCACATGTTATCTGCGGTTTGCTATCAGGTATCGGCGGATATGTATATTTCCTTCATGTAGGTTCCGGTGCGGTAACCCACGCCAGCGGAGCGGAAATGAATGCTATTGCTTCATCGATTATCGGTGGAACAATGCTAACCGGCGGTGTAGGTAATATAATCGGTACATTCTTCGGTGTCCTTTCACTTAGTACTATTCAGAATATCGTATCCAGTGCAGGTCTTGATAAGGCTTGGTGGACCGGTATTACGGTAGCAGCTATGCTTTGTATCTTCCTTGTGGTACAGAGTGTGGTTATGAGCAGAAAGAAAAAGAATTCAAAGTAAAAACAAGTAATTTTATTAATTCTCCTCAAAATAAAACAGGATCCCGGCCATTATTGGTCGGGATCTTGTTTTTTATTGTTTCGGTATTAATTTACTGTACAATTTTGTAACACTTGGTAAGTGTCTTGAGACAATTGATTATTTAGTAGGCATCAGAGGTTTCATTGGTGTAAGCACCGATACTGAACAACTTCTGACGTTCCAAAAGTTTCTCATCATCCATTGAACTGATACTGTATTTTTTTCCGTTAAGATCAATATTGCTTATGCCTTCAAATGTACTGAATACTTCCTCATCAACATATGTGAGTTTATCTACAGGCTGATTGTTTTCCAACGAATCGATTATGGCTCTGACACGGGGACCGTGAAGCGGATTGCATTCGCCTATGCAGGCTATTTTTCCGTCCATTAAAAGGTTCATGGCATCGGATTTTACACCGTCAAAAGAAAGAACCATGATTTCACCGCCGGTTATATCGGAACCAACGGTTTTTCCGGAAGCTTCCAAAGCCTCCAAAACACCAAAAGCTTCGTTGTCGTTTTCACAATAGATAACATTTACATTTGGATATTTATCAAGGATTTCGAAGGTAACTTCATATCCCTTGGCTTTAGTAAACTCACCCTGAACTTCGCCAAGTAAATCCCAACCGTTTTTGGTAGCGGATTCTCTTAGGCCTTCGGTTCTTCCGATTTGGGCCGAAGCACCAAGTGTACCCTGGATGTTAACTATATGAATGTCCCTTGAGTCAATATGATTGGTCTTTGCAAAACTGTTTAACCATTCACACACTTTAAGGGCTTCGAGTTTGAAATCGGAACCTACCCAGCATTTAAAGAGAGAGTAATCATTAACGCTCACCATTCGGTCAACTATGATAACGGGAATGCCGGCATCTTTGGCCTCGGCAAGAACCGTTTCCCAACCGACCTCAGTAACGGGAGCAATAACGATATAATCAACACCCTGCTGGATAAAACTTCGAACCGCAGTTATTTGATTCGATTGCTTTTGTTGGGCATCTTCAATTATTAATTTGTATCCGGTCTCTTCGCATAGGGCGGTTTTCATAGATTCCGTATTGGCTGCGCGCCAGTCGGATTCGGCTCCGACCTGAGAGAAACCTACCACCACATAGTCATCGGATCCCGGGGACTCTGCATCAGAGTTCGCACAGCCGCTAAGAAGAAGAGACGCAGCCATTAAGCCATACATCAGATATTTTGCCGGCTTTATTGCAGGACGATTATTCTTTTTTCTCAAAACAAATACCTTTACTGTTTATCTTTACCTTTGTAAAAGGGAAGCTGTTCAAGCTTACCCGGGATTGTTTCGGCAGCATTCTGAACCTTGCTTGCGATAGCTGTTAAGGGACCCTGCTGCTTTCTAACATCCTCATTGCCCATAAAGAAAATAGCCAATGATCCGGGGCCTACATGAGAACCTGTGGCGGGATCGAATGACACCTTAATAAGTTCTTTTGGAGGATTGGTCTCGCTTATAAGCTTAACAAGATTTTCCATTCCGTCAACATTATCTGCGTTGGCGATTATAACAGTTTGTTCAGTGGGATCTACTGCCAATGAGTTATATTTTTCTGCCATGGCGCGGATAGCTTTACCGAAACCACGCATTTTTTCGGTGCTGACTATTTTGCCGTTTTCATTGCCAATAAGCAGGGGCTTTACCTGTAAAACCGAACCTACCAGCGCTGCCACGTTTGAGAGACGGCCGGTTCTGTGAAGATGCTTCAAATCATCTACGGTAAAGAGCTGATAAAGCTTTTTGACATCAATTAACAGTTTATCATAAGCTTCTTCTGCAGTTAAGCCCTGTCTGCTGTATTCGGCAGCTTTCATCGTTAAAAGTCCCTGACCACCGCCGGCACCGAGGGTATCTACGCAGAAGATTTTTCTTTCGGGATAATCTTCTTCGAGCATCGATTTAGCAATCATTGATGAATTGAAGGTTCCGCTTATACCTGAGGACATGGTTAAAATGATTATATCATGGCCCTCTTCGGTGAGCTTTGAAATAACATCGTAGTAGTTTTGAGGAACAACCTGAGATGTGTTATACATTTTGCCGTTTCTGATGGAATCATAATATTCCTTGGCATTAAAATTTTCGATATCCAAGCAAACCATCTGTTCCTCGCTGTTATCTGCGGGATAAAAATAAAAAGGAACAATAGTAATATCTTCACGTTCGATAATGTTTACGGGGAGATTACAGGTAGAATCTGTTACAACTTTAAAACTCATAATATTTCTTCTTTTCTCGTATCCGGTTATATTTAACGAATCGTTTGGCGAACGGTTACGAATATGAGCGATTTTTTAAAAACCTATAATCAATTATAACATAACTCATTAGGAAAAGTAATAAAAATACTATAAATTAAAGGAAAACTTTTTGAAGCCGAACATATAAAAACATATATAACAATTGGGCAAAAGAAACAGTAGAAACATTATAAAATAGGGAATGTTGAATATTGAATTGTTGCAAGCTTTCATATAAAATGATGGGGATATATAAATGGCTATATTAAAGTCATATTAAAAACAATATATATGGAGGTCGCTAAAATGAGCGAAAAGAAGAGTGGCGGATGGCGCGCTAATAAGTGGATACGCGCAGCTATTCCCGGATTGTTACTTCACTGCAGTATCGGTACCGTTTACTGCTGGTCTTATGTAAGTGAAGGTATCGGTAACTACATCGGTTACGAAAAGGCAACAGTTAACTGGGCATTCAGTATTGCTATTTTGTTCTTAGGTATGTCAGCAGCTTTCCTTGGAAACTTTGTTGAAAAGGATATTCACAAGGCATCATTAATTGCTACCATTTGTTTTTCGGTTGGTATGGCAGGAACCGGATTCTTTGTATGGCTTGGCGGTAAGCAGTTTGCGGCAAACGGTTCACCCAGCGTGGCAGCATTGATTGGTATATTCCTTTGCTACGGTGTAATCATGGGTATCGGTCTTGGTACCGGTTATCTTTCCCCCGTTAAGACACTTATGCTTTGGTTTGAAGATCGTAAAGGTCTTGCAACAGGACTTGCTGTAGCAGGTTTCGGTGCAGCTAAGGCTATCGGTGCTCCTATCATGGTTGCATTACAGAACAACGAAAAAATCGGTGTTGTTAATATGTTCTACATTCTTGCTGCAGTATATTTTGCAATGATGTTTGTAGGTCATTTACTTCTTAAGAAACCCGAAGGCTGGCATGAACCTTCAGGTGCAGAAAAGAAGCCTTCTATTATGGAAGTACTTAAGACTAAGCCTATGACCAACTATATTGGTATTTGGTTAATGTTCTTCTTAAATATTACATGTGGTCTTGCATTTATTTCTTACGAAAAGCAGATTTTCATGACTGTTGGATTTATCGCTTCTGTTGGTCTTTTAGGATCAATTTCAGCAGTATTCAATGCGGGCGGACGTCTTGGTTTCTCTGCATGGGCTGATACAATGAACGACAGAAATACAATCTATAAGCTTATCTTTATCTTATCAATTGTATTTACCGCTATTGTTCTTGTTACAAACGGTATTGTTGATCAGGGCCAGACAACTATCCTTGCAATTCTTGTAATTGTATTGGTATTTGTTGTAAATGCAGGTTACGGTGGAGGTTTCTCCAATGTTCCCACTCTTCTTTCCGACCACTACGGAATGGGAAGCATTTCAGCAATTCACGGTATCACACTTTCAGCATGGGGCTTCGCAGGTATCGCCGGTCCTCAGCTTGGAGCATTTATCGTAAAGATGTTTGGTGAAGAAATTCTTGCAGCTGACGGTATCCATAAGATTAATCCTACCGGATATCAGGCAGTTCTTTATGCAACAATTACTCTTTACATTGTTTCTTTGATTATCTGCTTATTAATGGTTAAGCCTACCGAAAAGGCTCTTGCAGCTAAGGCAGCAAAGCAGGCAGCTAAGTAAGTTTATTTGGCTTGATTTATTAGGTATGTTTTGCTTGGCATGTTTTGTTTGACATGTTCTGTTTGGCATAAAAGAAACAAATTGTTACGAATTATAGAAAAATTGAGGCCGTCCGCAAGGAAACTTGCGGACGGTTTTTTTATGTAATAGGAAATTGCTTTCCTATTACATAAAAAACGCTCCGCTAAGGATGCGCACCTCGCGGCGATGTAGTTTATGCTATGCATACCGCTCGGGCGCTAAAGTGTGCATGTGTGCACACTTCGTTCTTATGGTAATGAGCCGGACAAGTATAAACGCTTGCGTGAGCGGACTCGTATGGCGGATGTAAGTCAATCGAGTAGGAACCGGCCGCCTCATTTAGGCAACAGATACCGTTTTCTGGTTCCTATTACCTAAATTCGCCGTCTGAAAACATGCCATTCATGTTTTTTAGGTAACAGATAAAGATTTTCGGCTTTTATTACCTAAATTCGCTGTCTGAAAACATGCCGCTCATGATTTTTAGGCAACAGATACTGTTTTTCAGTTTCTATTACCTAAATTTCTCTAACCGTTTATAGATTTCAAATCATTATGTTAGGCAACGGGTCCGATATATATTCTGACAGGTACCATATACCAACGAAGTCTGTCTTACATGTCAAAAACGCTCCGCGCAGGTTTATTGCTCGCACGAAAGGAGAACGGCTTCAGGCGGTAGCAATCGGGGCACTGTGTCAGTAGGCACCCCCTTTTATTTTGAGCAATTATTAATGACTTTTTAATGGGAATATGAGAAAATAATTATGTATTTCCGGGCTGCAAAAAAAGCAGACTTCGATTGAATGGAGAGGTATTTTTTTATGAAGGAAATAAAGGGTAAAAGCGTAAAGATTTATGAGGGTGAACTTTTGCGCCGTGAGCGTGTAAACAGAGCTTATCTTATGAAGCTTGAAAACAGGTACTTACTTAGAAATTTTGATTTGGAAGCAGGACGTATTTCCGGTCGAGGCATGGATCTTAATGCCATGGGAGGATGGGAGGACCCCTCATGTCAGCTTCGCGGTCACTTCTTAGGACACTGGCTTTCTGCGGCAGCATTTAATTACAATGAAACCGGTGACAGGGAACTGTATGCCAAGGCATATACTATTATAGATGGACTTAAAGCCTGCCAGAAGGATAACGGTGGAAAGTGGGTAGCTCCCATTCCGGAGAAATATCTTTACTGGATCGGAGAGGGAAGAAATATTTGGGCGCCTCAGTACAATATGCACAAACTTTTTATGGGGCTTGTGGATGTATATATTTATATGGGAATTAAGGAATCTCTTGAAATTGCAGATAATCTTGCAGACTGGTTTCTTGATTGGAGCGGAAAATATTCAAGAGAAGAGTTTGATAACATACTGGATGTTGAAACAGGAGGAATGCTTGAAGAATGGGCAGAACTTCTTAATATTACCGGCGATGAAAAGTATAAAACACTTCTTTCAAGATATTACAGAGCACGTCTTTTCGAGCCTCTTTTGGAGGGCAAGGATGTTCTTACAAATATGCATGCCAACACCACCATCCCCGAAATTTTAGGATGTGCAAGAGCATACGAAGTAACAGGCGATGAAAAATGGCTTAATATAGTCAAGGCTTATTGGAAATGTGCCGTTACCGACAGAGGCTGCTTTGCAACAGGAGGACAGACCCAGGGTGAAATCTGGACACCTAAATTTAAATTAAAAGCAAGACTTGGTGATAAGAACCAGGAACATTGTACTGTTTACAATATGATTCGTTTGGCAGAGTTTCTATTCAGACAAACCAATGATCCTGAGTATATGCATTATATTGAATACAATATTCAAAATGGCATTTTTGCTCAGACCCACTGGCAGGGAGACATTTGGAATGAAAAGCCCGGAAACGGTCTTTTGACATATTTCCTTCCCATGAAGGCCGCAAGCAAAAAGGACTGGGCAGGAGAAATGGACAGCTTCTTCTGCTGCCACGGTACAATGGTGCAGGCCAATGCAGCTCTGAACAGACTTATGTATTATCAAAACGGCAAAGAAGTATATGTTACTCAGTATGCTAATTCCGAAGCAGAACTCGATATCGAGGGAAATGTGGTAAAAATCGGTGTTCGCCAGGATTACATGAACGGAAATCTTCAGAATTCTTCAGTAAACGACGCCAGACAGACCGTTAATGATACCGCAAGCGCTTTTGCCAACAAGCCTGATTTCAGAAGATATATAGTTACCGTACACACGGATGAGGCGGTTGATTTTAAATTAAAACTCAGAATACCGGACTGGATTATGAAAGAGGCAACCGTATATGTTAACGGTGAACTCACTGAAACCACTGCCGATACCGGAAAGTTTGTATCAATTGAGAGATGGTGGAAAGAAGGTGACAGCGTAAGCATCAATCTTCCTATCGGAATCAAGAGTATTTCTCTGCCGGATGACAGCGATTATGTGGCATTCAGATACGGACCTTATGTATTGGCCGGAATTACAGATGTGGAGCGCATTCTCTATGTTGAAGGAGATCCCACAAAAGAACTTACTCAGGATACAGAAAGACAGTGGGGTGATTTCAGAACCTTTTACCATACGGAAAATCAGGATCCCGGAATCAGCTTTATCAAATTAAGTGATATTGGATATCAGCCTTATCAGCTCTACTTTAAGGTGAAAGAGTCAGGTAAGAATAAATAAGAATTATTATACGAAATGAGGGAAAAAATTATGGCGATGGAACAGTATGAGGCATGGAAAGCCAACCATTCAACAGATAATCCGCCCAACAAGAAAATCATTAAGTTAGGCAGAAAAATAACCGACGTTGCAGGACATATTCTTGGAGGCGTTAAGGTCGAAGATCCCGAATACTGGGGTCTTGCAGAGATTCTTACAGAGGAAATGGCTGACGTGGCACTCAAGATGAAAAGGCGTAAGCACTATACTTTCGGAGAACTTTGCACTATAAACAAAGCCAATTCTGACGAGGAAAAAGAAAAACTTCAAAAGCTTCTCGATGAAATGAGTTATATAGGCTTACTGGAATATGATTACGGCGATCATTACGATCATAACGGCCGTACCGCACCCCAGTCCGAACGAAGATATTGCCTTTCAATGTTTGTTCCGGGTTCTGCCGAAATGTTTAATATGGAAGAACTTCCGGACAGAAGCAATCCAAGAATTAAAGACCATCCGGATGTGGCAGCTTTCTTTGAAAGAATGACATATATTCCATTGGACGGAATTACTCAGATGGTTCCCCCCGGTGGAGCTGGTATAGGTATGCATGTAATTCCGGTCGAAAAAGCCATTTCCATGGAAAATGAAGCAGTTGATATAGAAAAGCTTTCATACTGGCTTTCCAAATATGAAGGAAAAATCGGTGTAGGCCGCTGCTCCTGTCGTGCATCCAGAAAGGTTATCGGCGACGGATGTGCCGATGATGATTTCGGCTGGTGTATCGGTGTAGGTGATTTTGCCGACTATTGCCGTGAAACCGGTAAGGGACATGATATCACCAAGGAAGAAGCACTTGCTATTTTGCAGAGAGCCGAAGATAACGGTTTTGTGCACCAAATTACCAATATTGATGGTGAGAACAAGATTTTCGGTATCTGTAACTGTAATGTAGAAATATGTAATGCATTAAGAACATCTCAGTTATTCAATACACCTAATATGTCACGATCACCTTATGTGGCACATGTTGATGAAGATAAATGTGTTGCCTGCGGACGCTGTGTAGAGTACTGTCCTGCCGGTGCAACCAGACTTGGACAGAAGCTTCCCAAGGCTGACAAGACTAAAGTGCAATATCCGAAACAGGAGCTTCCCGACGCAACCAAATGGGGAAAAGACAAGTACGATTTCAATTACAGAGATAACAACCGTATCAATGTACATGAAACCGGAACATCTCCCTGTAAAACTGCCTGTCCCGCCCATATTGCGGTTCAGGGCTATTTAAAGCTTGCTTCACAGGGAAAATATCAGGATGCGCTGGCACTTATCAAGCGGCAGAATCCTTTTCCTGCAGTATGTGGTGCAATTTGTAACAGACGCTGCGAGGATGCCTGTACAAGATGCAAAATCGATGAATCGGTGTCAATCGATGCAGTTAAGAGATTCATTGCGGAACAGGATCTTAAGGCAGAAACCAGATATATTCCTAAAATTGTTATTCCGGCCAGCATTCATATGGACCATTTTGAAGAAAAGATTGCCATTATCGGTGGTGGTCCTGCCGGCTTAACCGCTGCTTTTTATCTTGCTGAAAAGGGCTACAGGCCTACCGTGTTTGAAAAATACGAAGAAGCAGGCGGTATGCTCAGATATGGTATTCCTTCATATAAGCTCGAAAAAGATATTATTGCAGCTGAAATCGATGTTATGAAGGAAATGGGTGTCGAAATAAAGACCGGAATTGAAGTCGGTAAGGATATTTCAATTGATGAATTGAGAAAACAGGGCTACAAGGCTTTCTACATCGCAATCGGCTGCAGTGCAGGCAAACGTCCCGGTGTTGAGGGTGATAATGCCGAAGGAACAATGACTGCTCTTGAATATTTGCATGAGGCAAACTGCGGAGGCAAAGAATTTAGCGGAAGAGTTGTTGTTGTAGGCGGGGGAAATGTTGCTATTGACGCTGCGAGAGTATCCGCAAGAAACGGTGCAGCAAGTGTTGATATGCTATGTCTTGAATCGGAAAAGGAAATGCCGGCATCCGATGAAGAAGTATCGGAAGCAGGAGAAGATGGAGTTAAAATCAACTGCGGATGGGGACCTAATGAAGTTCTTACACAGGACGGAAAGGTTACCGGAATAGTATTTAAGAAATGTCTTTCCGTTAAGAATGCTGAAGGCAGATTTGCTCCGTCATACGATGAAAACGATACAATTACAATCGAGTGTGACCGTGTAATATTTGCAATCGGACAGGCTTCTGTCTGGGGCAATCTTGTAAACGGTGAAGCTGTGGAATTCAACGGTCCTGCCATTAAGGCCGATAGGTTTACTTTCCAGACCGGTCAGCCGGACATTTTTGTAGGTGGTGATGTATATACAGGCCCTAAATTTGCAATTGATGCAATTGCTCAGGGTAAGATTGCGGCAGAATCACTTCACAGATTTGTACATGACGGCCATATGGTAACCGGTAGAAACAGATGGGAATTTAAGGAACTTGATAAGGATGACATCTTTGTTGAAAGTTATGACCGTGCTCCCAAGCAGCATGAAGGTGTGAATGAAGACCTTAAAAAGTCATTTAAGAACTATAAGATAACACTTACCGAGGAGCAGGTTAAGACAGAAACGGCCAGATGCCTTGGCTGCGGAACAACCGTTGTAGACTCCAACAAGTGCATCGGCTGCGGTATTTGTACAACAAAGTGTGCTTTCGAAGCTATAACGCTTCACAGAGATCATCCGGAATGCTCTGATTTAGTTGTTGCCGAAGATAAGTTTAAAGCTATTATTCCTTATCAGGTAAAGCGTGTGGCCAAAATTATTACTCATAAGAAGATTGAGCACTGACACTTAGGACGCCTGCCTCTTTGGGTGGGCGTTTTTAACTCTGTAGGAATGTTCTTCCCATAGAGTAAAAATGCATTTATTTTGCGGACGGTAATTACTGAGATGAAGAATAGGAGAATGTTATGCACGAATTAGGTGTAACCTTCTATGTTGTTAGGGATGTTAAAAAAGTTGCCGAAGAAAACGGTATCGACAGGATTGACTTTGTGACACTGGAAATCGGTGAAGTTTCCGGAGTTATAAACGAGCAGCTTACAGACTGCTGGAACTGGGCCAGAAAAAAAGAAAAGGTAACGGAAAATACAGAACTGATAATAGAAAATCTGGAAGCAGTTTCTTTTTGCGAATGCTGTCAGAGAGAATTCGGAACAATAGATTACGGAAAGACCTGCCCATACTGTGGAGGTGGTAACACTTACCTGTTAAGGGGCAATGAGTTTAACATCAAGGAGATTGGTGTATATGACAATACTTGAGTTAAAGCAGAATATATTCAAAGAAAATGAAGTTACGGCGGATGGTATAAGAAAAGAACTTAAAGATAAATCGAAGTTAATGATAAATGTAATGTCGTCTCCGGGCTCAGGGAAGACAACTACTCTTTGCAGGATAATAGAGGCATTAAGCGGAAAGTACAGAGTAGCGGTTCTGGAGTGTGATATTGATGCCAGTGTTGATGCCGAAACAATAGCAAAAAATGGCGGTAAAGCCATACAGTTGCATACGGGTGGAATGTGTCACATGGATGCGGCTATGACAAAACAGGGTTTGGATGCCCTTGGAATTGATGATGTGGATATCATTTTCATTGAGAATGTGGGTAATCTGGTATGTCCCGCCGAATTTGATACAGGTGCACATATAAATTTGACAATTCTTTCAGTACCGGAGGGTGATGACAAGCCAGCAAAATATCCGCTTGTTTATCAGGTGTCGGATGTGGTTCTTTTTAATAAAATCGATGCTATGGAAGTGTTTGATTTTGACATTGAGCTGGCCAAAGAAAGAATTTTGACACTTAATTCAAATGCTCTTGTTTTCCCGGTTTCGGCAAAGAACAAAGAAGGCTTTGAACCCTTAATAAGCTATATAATTAAAAAATGTGAGGAACTATGAGTACTGTAAAAGTTATAGAAGTGCATGAAAGTGTATTCAGCTCAAATGATAAAACGGCTGCTTTGCTAAGGGAAAAACTTAGTGAACAAAAGGTTTTTATGCTGAATGTTATGTCTTCACCGGGTTCGGGAAAGACTACATTGCTCTCAAAAGCCATAAACATGCTTAAAGATGAATATAAGATTGGTGTAATGGATGTGGATATAGAGTCAAGTCTTGACGCACAAAAAGTAGCTGATGCAACGGGAGTGCCATCGATTCAGATTCACAATGGCGGTCTTTGTCATATAGATGCTGAAATGACCGAAAAGGCCATTGAAGAGTTTGAGAAAGTACTTAAGGACGACGCTAAATCAAACAGTATTGCCGACTTTGATATTCTTTTTCTGGAGAATATAGGGAATCTGGTGTGCCCTGCTGAGTTTGATACCGGAGCCCACAGAAGTATGATGATTTTATCTGTTCCGGAGGGCGATGACAAACCGCTTAAGTATCCTCTTATGTTCAGTGTATGTGACCTTGTGGTTATATCAAAAACGGATACAATGAAATTCTTTGATTTCAACGAAAAGAGGGCTATTGAGAATATAAAAAGACTAAATCCAAAAGCAGATATTCTTTTTGTCAGTGCCAAAACAGGAGAAGGTATGAACGAATTTTGCGAGTGGATAAGAGCAAATTCAACTAATCCTCGTAATATTTGTAAATGTGAGTAGTTTCTATTTCATCAACAAGATTTTTTAAACTGTTCATATATTCGGGAAGAGTAGCTTTGGTTACTCTTCCTTTTTCGTTGAC
>JAKSRT010000032.1 GCA_024403485.1 Lachnospiraceae bacterium | reverse complement strand
AGCAGTATGTACGAAAAACTGGCTATAGCAGGGGGAAAACTGCTGGTCGAAACTCTGGTTAAGATCGAAGACGGTACAGTTGTGTACACAAAGCAGGATGAGAGTTTGGCGACACACGCGCCTATGTTAAAAAAAGAAGAAGGCCTTCTTGATTTCAAACTTTCTGCGTGGTCTCTTGACTGCCTGATAAGAGGCTTTAAAGAATGGCCCACGGCATATACATATGTGGGCGGAAAACTTTTAAAAGTATATGGTGCCAAAGCCGTTTCGAGCGAAAAGTCTGCTCAGATTGAAGATAATTTAGCGACAAAAGTAATGCCGGGCTGCTTTATAGTAACCAAAAAGAATATTTATGTTAAAACAGGTGAAAACCTTCTTGAACTTTTAGAGGTTCAGCCGGAAGGCAAAAAAAGAATGCCTGCCATGGATTTTGCCAGAGGGCAGCATATTGAAACCGGAATGAATGCCGGAAATATTCAGGAATAAAAAATGAGTGAAAACATTAGGGAAATCGTATTTGACTGTCTTCTTGAAACAGATGTGCACGAAAGAAAAAGCCATCTTGTAATGCGGGAAGTATTAGACAAATACGATTATCTTGATAATACGGACAAAAATTTTATAAAAAGGGTTTTTGAAGGCACAATTCAGAAGCGAATCACGTTGGATTATGCCCTAAACCGAATGATGGAAAAGCCGCTTGAGAAAAACAAGATTGAGATAATAGAAATTCTCAGAATGGGCGCATATCAGGTTTTGTTTATGGACAGAGTACCCGACAGTGCGGCTTGTGATGAAGCGGTAAAGCTTACAAAAAAGAGAAGCAGAAGTGAACTTTCAGGATTTGTAAACGGTGTACTCAGAGCTGTCTCAAGGGAGAAAGCGAAAATACTTTCTTTTGACGACATAGATGATGATATATCCGGGCTTTCCGTTAAATACTCCATGCCTGAGTGGATAGTGAGGATGCTGAACAAAGAACAAAAGCAGGGCGAAGCGCTCATAAATGCGCTGGCTGAGCAAAGGCCCACGGTGGTAAGAATTACGGATGCGAAAAAAACGGAGGAACTTCTGAAAAACTGGGAAGAAACCGGTATTGCCCATAAAAAGAGCGAAAATATTCCCAATGTGTTCGAGGTAAGTAATTTTCACGGAATGGGTGAACTTCCGGGATTTGCTGAAGGCCTCCTGTATGTTCAGGACGAAAGTTCGATGTTATCGATTCGAAAGGCTGTTGAAGTCTTTCTTGAAAGATTCGGTGATGAGAACAAAGAATCAAACCCGGCTACGGAATCTGCTTTGGAGAAAAAAATCGGGGAGGCGAATCTGACAGGCTTGAAGATACTTGACACCTGTGCTGCACCCGGTGGAAAAAGTGTTTACATTGCTGAGCTCCTTAACGGTATGGGTGAAATTATCAGTCTTGATGTAAGCGAGGATAAGGTGTCTCTTTTACGTGAAAATATGGAAAGACTCGGTCATAAAAATGTCTCCTGCAGCGTATGGGATGCCACTGTATTTAATCCTGAATTTGAAAATAAGTTTGATATTGTAATATGCGATGTTCCCTGCTCCGGCCTTGGGGTTATTTCAAGAAAGAGTGATCTTAAATACAGAGTCACCAACGAGAGTATGATAAGCCTTTGCGAACTTCAGAAGCAAATAGCTGATAACGCCAAAAAGTATGTAAAGAAAAACGGAATACTTCTTTACTCTACATGTACGATTCATAAAGCAGAGAACGAAAAAACTGCCAAATATATATGTTCTGGCGGTGGGTATGAACTTATATGCGAGAAGCAGCTTCTTCCGAATTTGGATAATACGGACGGATTTTATTTTGCGGTATTAATAAGAAAATAAGAAAGAATACAATGAAAACAGATATTAAATCCTTTACACTTGAGGAACTTAATACAGAGCTTGAGGGATTGGGACTTAAAAAATTCAGAAGTACCCAGGTATATGACTGGCTTCATAAAAAGCTTGTTGTTTCTTTTGACGAAATGAGCAACCTGTCAAAAGACCTCAGGGAAAAGCTGGATGAAAAATATTATATTGCTGCTTTAGAGGCAGAAACCATTCAGGAATCAAAACTGGACGGAACAAAAAAATATCTGTTCAGGTTAAATGACGGACACTACGTGGAAAGCGTTCTGATGCGTTACAAGCATGGAAACAGTGTTTGCATTTCATCGCAGGTAGGCTGCAGAATGGGATGTCGGTTTTGTGCATCCACTCTTGACGGACTTACAAGAAATCTTACCCCGTCGGAGATGCTTGATCAGATATACAGGATAAGTGTGGAAACTGAAGAAAGGGTTTCTAACGTGGTTGTCATGGGAACCGGTGAGCCCATGGATAATTATGATAATCTCATCAGATTTATTCGTCTCCTAACCGACCGGAACGGTTTAAATATAAGTCAGAGAAATATTACCGTTTCCACCTGCGGAATCGTTGAAAATATGAAACGGCTGGCTGAAGAAAATCTGTCTATCACATTGGCACTTTCCCTTCACAGTGTTACCGATGAAAAGAGAAGGGGACTTATGCCCATAGCCAATAAATACTCAATCTCAGAGTTGATGGAGGCCTGTAAATATTACTTTGATAAAACCGGAAGACGGGTTACATTTGAATATTCTTTGGTAAGAGACGTTAACGATACCGAGGCTGATGCGGCCGGATTAATAAAGCTTGCGAGCGGCGTCGGAGCTCATGTAAATCTTATTCCCGTTAATCCTATAAAGGAGCGTGAATACAGGGAAACTGAGCATGAGGCGGTTCTCGCTTTTAAAAATAAACTTGAAAAAAGCCGAATAAATGTTACTATTAGAAGGGAAATGGGCCGTGATATAGACGGCGCATGCGGGCAGCTTCGCCAGAAAAAAATTGAGGGAAATATTTGAAAGGAGACAGGGTGTTAAAGACATTTTCTGCAACCGATATAGGTAAAAAAAGAACAATGAACCAGGATTATGTCTATTCCTCCGAGACACCGATAGGTGCACTTCCTAACCTCTTTATTGTAGCTGACGGAATGGGCGGCCATAACGGAGGCGAATATGCTTCCAATTATGCGGTTGAAGTTATTGTTTCCACAATTCAGAATTCAAAGGAAACTCACCCAAGGCACATAATCGAAGAGGCTATTAAAGAAGCGAACAGGGCAGTTCGGGAAAAAGCCTGTTCGGAGCCTGAACTTCAGGGTATGGGTACAACAATGGTTGTAGCTACAGTAATTGATGAAGTACTCCAGGTTGCCAATGTGGGAGATTCCAGACTATATGTTATCGGCGAAGAAATACGCCAGATTACTACTGATCATTCTTATGTGGAAGAATTGGTCAGAGTAGGGGGATTGGACAGAGAAAGTGCCAGAACCCATCCTAAAAAGAATATTATTACCCGTGCCATCGGCGCAGATATCGATGTTGTAGCGGATTTTTTCACTGTCAGATTACAGCCCGGCGATTCGGTGCTGATGTGCTCTGACGGACTTACCAACATGCTTGATGATGAAGAGATCAGAATGATTCTTTCCGGTCAAAGAGATATTGTCGAAAAAGCTGAGGAACTTATTAAGGCAGCTAACAATAACGGCGGAAAAGACAACATTGCGGTTGTTCTTATTGAACCCTTTGCCAGCGAATTGGACTGATTGGAGATATAGATGATAAAAATCGGAATGAAAATAGGTGACAGATACGAGATCCTGGAAAAAATCGGGACCGGCGGAATGTCAGATGTATATAAAGCAAAATGCCATAAACTGAACAGAATGGTAGCTGTTAAGGTACTTAAACAGGAATTTTCGGAAAATGCAAATTTTGTTTCAAAATTCCGTACCGAAGCGCAGGCTGCTGCAGGCCTTATGCACCCTAATATCGTAAACGTATACGATGTAGGAGACGAAAATGGCATTTATTATATTGTAATGGAACTTGTAGAGGGCATTACTCTCAAAAAGTACATTGAGAAAAAAGCAAGATTATCCGTAAAGGAAGCTATTACCATTGCAACACAGATTTGCCTTGGTATTGAAACTGCTCATAATAATCATATTATTCATAGAGATATTAAGCCTCAGAATGTCATTATATCCAAAGAAGGTAAGGTTAAAGTAACTGACTTTGGTATAGCTAAGGCTGCTACATCAAATACCATTACCAGTAATGTTATGGGATCGGTTCATTATACTTCTCCGGAACAGGCCAGAGGTGGTTTTTCCGATGAGAAGAGTGATATTTATTCTCTTGGTATTACTCTTTTTGAGATGGTTACGGGTCGCGTTCCCTTTAATGGTGATACAACTGTGGCTATTGCTATTAAGCAAATTCAGGAAGAAATGCCTTCACCGAGAGAATTTGTGCCGGAGATTCCCATAAGCTTAGAGCAGATTATTCTCAAGTGTACTCAGAAATCTCCTGACAGAAGATATCAGAATATGGCTGAGCTTATTGATGATTTGAGAAAGTCATATGCAAATCCTGATGAAGATTTTGTTAAGATTGCCGCTATTGATGAATTTGCTGCAACAAGGCCTATTACAACCGAAGAAATTGCTTCAATCAAAAAGATTTCAAAGCCGCAAAAAGAAGAAATAACCGGTGTACTTCCTAAAGCACCTAAAGATGAGGCAGACGGAGATGAATACGATCCCACAATGAACAAAATCATGACGGTTTTGGCTATTGTTGTAGGTGTTATCATTTGTGTTGTTGCTATTTTACTTATCGGTAAGACAATAGGCATCTTTAAGATGGGCAAGGATAACAATATATCCGCAAGTGACTCGATTACTTCCGAAATATCAATAGAGCAGGTCGTTATGCCGGAAGTTATGGACATGGAATATCTTAAAGCCGCAGAAATTCTTAAAAAGGCGGGGCTGGTTCCAAAGGCAAAATATGAAGAGTCCGATACGGTAAAAGAAGGTATCGTAATGGGGTCTTCTATACATGAAGGCTTAAAGGTTGAGGTTGGTGCTACCGTTGAATTAACTGTAAGTGCAGGAACCAAAACAGACATCGTACCCGACGTTGAGGGTAAGACCTTAAGTGCAGCTACCAAAGATATAATGGACCTGAACTTTAAGGTTGAAATTGAATATGATTACAGCGATACAGTTCCTGCCGGTCAGATTATTTCACAGGTTCCGTCAGGCGGAGAGAAGGCTCCTTCTGGTTCGACAATCGTTATTACGGTGAGCCAGGGCAGCAAGTCCGAAGTGTTCCAGATGCCCAGTGTTCTTGGATATCTTACTGATGATGCGATTATAGAATTAACAGAACTTGGACTTGAGGTCGGTGATGTAATAGAAGTTTATAATAATGTTTATGGAGCCGGCTATGTATGCTACCAGAGCATTCCTTATGGAACGGATGTGTCTAAGGGTACCAGGGTTGACATTCAGGTAAGTAAAGGTGCAGAGCCTGAGGTGGAGGAAAAGTACTGTTTTAAGGGTGATATTTTAGCACCTACCACCGCTGAAATTATGGACGAAGATGGCAATACCACTTATACATCCGGTACGGAAGTAACAATTACCATTACAAAGAGTGACGGTACCGTATTATTTGAAACAAAGACTACTTCTTTCCCCGTATCCGTAAATATGACAGGCATAACGGGTGCAACCAAGGGAACCATTACAATGACCTATACGTATAAAGTTGTTATCGGAAGCGAAGATGGTGCAGTCGATGAGAATGGTGATACAATTGTTACCAGCGAAACCAAAGAAGGCAAAATTGTTCGTGAAATCGAATTTACCAAGGAAGAATAATCCGAATTTATGCAAGGGAAAATTATTAAAGGAATAGCAGGTTTTTATTATGTAAATATTGAAGGAAAGGGCATCTTTGAGTGTAAAGCCAAAGGTGCCTTTCGCAATAATAAAATAACTCCTCTTGTGGGAGATTTTGTGGATGTTGATATTATTGATGAAGAAAAAATGCTTGGAAATATTACCGGTATTCATGAAAGAACCAGTGAAATGATAAGACCGGCTTGTGCAAATGTTGATCAGGCTATCATTATTTTCAGCATTAAAACACCCGATCCCAATTTTAACTTGCTCGATCGATTTCTGATTTATATGGACTCCTGTGATGTTCCGTGTAATATTTGCTTTAACAAAGATGATTTGGCCGATGAGGGAGAAATCGAAGCGATAAAATCGATGTATGCCGGTAGCGGATACACCCTGTTTTTTGTAAGTGCAGCTAAAAACCAGGGAATTAATGAACTGAGGGAATTACTTAAAAATAAAACCTCAGTGGTTGCCGGACCAAGCGGTGTGGGAAAATCATCTCTTATTAACCTTATTTGTAATAAAGAATTGATGGAAACCGGTGAAATAAGTATTAAGACCGAGCGCGGAAAACACACAACACGCCATAGTGAGCTTTTGTATGTCGGTGACAGTACTTATATTATGGATACACCGGGTTTTACTTCGTTGGACGTGTTTGGAGCACAGACTGATACGCTTAAGTTTTTTTACAAAGAATTTGAAGGCTACAGCGAAGGCTGCCGCTTTAGAACATGCATACATATAAATGAACCGAATTGTAAGGTGAAGGATGCGGTAGAAAACGGCAAAATCAATAAAATGAGATATGAAAACTATCTTACTTTATATAAAGAGCTGGAAGCGCAAAAAAAATGGTAATCTTTTTCTTTTAGCCTGATTGGAAGACGTGGAGGCTGCTGAAAAATGATTTAATAATCGGAGTGCTATATGATGAATTTTGAAAATATAATGAAGATAAGACAGGCGTGGAGCACCTTTACGGGAAATCATCCCAAGTTTCCCATGTTTCTAAAGGCGGTTCAGCGTGAGGGTATTAAAGAGGGTACTATAGTTGAAATTTCTCTTACTACACCCGACGGTCGCAGAATGGATACCAATATTAAGGTCACAGAGTCAGATCTTCAACTGTTTGATACAATAAGAAGTATGGGAATTCAGTAAATGTCCAAAGAAATAAGCAATAAGATAAAAGTATATAGTTTATTTTTTATACTGGTTATTTTTACATATCACAGCGATATTAAATTTAACTATCATTTGTATGCTCCTATTTCAATACTAGGACCCTGCGGCCTTTCGTTTTTCTTTATGTCGTCGGGCTATTTTATGTTTAAAGGGGCCACTGTGGAAAAAATCAGAGGACGAAGCTTAAAGCGAATAAAAACGCTTATGGTACCGTATCTTTTTTGGAATGTGGTTTTTTATCTTTATTATGTTATATCTGATGTATATTACAGAAATGTTCCGATTTCAAAGTTGCTGTATCGCTTTTTCTTTCAGCCCTTTGATGATGTTTTGTGGTATCTTTTTGCATTGTTTGTTTTTGCAATGCTTGCATGGCCGGCAATGTATGTTATGCAAAAGAAAAAATCCGCTATTGTTTTTCTACTGGCAGTGACAGCTGTTGTTTTGACGGTATGCATTGTATTTGCTGAGGAGGTTGTGGCTATCCAACCCGTAGGTTGGTGGTTTGTAAAAGTATTTCCTTATGCTCCCATGTATTTTTTTGGCGGATTTTTGGCACTCCATTTAGATAAATTAAAAGTCGAAAACTTCAAATATTCATGGATTTTTTTTATTCTTTCAGTATTGATCGTAGTGCTCAAATACAAGTTTGACTACGTTTTATTCTTTGGATGGGCGCTGCTTTTTCTTTTTCCGCTTGTTTTTTGGCAGGCTTTTCCGGAGAATATGTTTGGTAATTCCAAGTTGATAGGTTTTTTATGTGATCCTTCCTTCTTTATTTATGAGTTTCAACTTATGGCTATGTGGATATGGCAGGACATTTGGCTGGGACACATATCAGATGGAAGACCTTATCACACGGCGGTTTATTTATGTGCTATTGTGTTCAGCTATGCCTTATATTATGTAACGAAACTTGTTGCACCATGGCTTCTTGATATTGCTACCGGGTATAGAAGCGGAAAATAGAAATATAATGAGAAATATTTCAACAAAATTGCTAATCAAGCTGAAATTGTTAATAAACTGATACGGTTTCATATTTATAATGTTTTTGTAAACGTTATGAATGTGAGGCCGTTTTTTGAAAGTACTAAGTAATGAAGAGAAAAATGTAATACTGGTTGAAATTCAAAAGACGCTTGAAATCTGGGGACAGTATGAGGGTCCGCAGCAGGGGTTTGATATTCTTGTCAGAAAAAGTTTCAACATTCTTGGCCCTATGCTTAATGTCGGTAAGGTAGATATTCATTTGAAGACTGTTGGTAATGCCATTGTTCATGAAGGCTTGGATATGATAAGTACTCTTTATGAAAGCGGCAGCGAATACGAAGAAACACCGATGTGCTATGATTTTTCTGTTCCGGACAGAGGCAGTTTTTCTTTACATATTCATATGCTGAAAGGGGCTGCATCGGATGATTTCATCAGTGAACAGATTGATTTTCTGGGTAAGATGATATACAGCTATGGCGGAAGAGTTCGTACAATGTTGATGCTTGGAAAAGCCATTACCTGTGATATTATGACCGGACTTCCAAATAAAGACTCGGTAATGCGCTTTGTGGGAAGGAATATTCAACTGGGCAGAATCGGCCTTTATAATGCATATTTTATCAATGTCAGAAATTTTAAGTATATAAATAAAATATCGGATCATATGTCCGGTGATGACACAATGGTTCAGTATGCTCAGAAGCTTGCCGCTATTGCCGATGATGATGAAATTGTCGGAAGACTGGGTGGCGACAACTTCGTAGCAATTATAAAAAGGTCTGAAACAGTCGCGTTTCTGGAAGGTATTAAAGGTATTGAGGTTGATGTAAGAACCAAAAGCGGAAATCGTACAATTTCTTTAAGCGCAATTGCCGGCGGATATGAAATACCCGACGATATACACAATCCCGGAGAAATCATGAATCCAATATCAATTGCCAACCAGATGGCAAAGCAGGTTCTTCACAGGGATGTTGTATTCTATAATGATTCTCTGGCAAGGACAATTATTGATGGGCAACGTGTATTGGTTAACTTTGCTCCGTCGCTTGAAAATGGTGAATTTGTGGCATACTTTCAGCCTAAAATATCTTTGGAAACAGGAAAGGTTTGCGGAGCGGAAGCGCTGGCCAGATGGAAACATGAGGGTGAACTTATTCCTCCCGCTCAGTTTATTCCGCCTCTTGAGGGTGACGGAAGTATATGTAAATTGGATTTTGAAATACTCAGGCAGACCTGCGAAATAATTGAAAGCTGGGTGAAAAATGGTCGTGAGCCAATGACAGTATCAGTAAATCTGTCGCGCTGGCACCTTGAAGACCCGTTTACTGCTGATAAGATTATTGATATGGTCAGGAAATATAAGTTTGACCCTAAATACCTTGAATTTGAAATTACGGAAACCATTGATTATAAGGAGTATGCGGCATTAACAAAATTAATCACCAGACTTCGGGATTACGGTTTTACCACTTCGGTTGACGATTTCGGAACAGGCTATTCTTCACTTACGATGCTTAAGGACTTTGAACTGGATGTTCTTAAACTTGACAGAGCATTTATTGCTAAAATCGGTGAGAGCGATGAGGTGTCAAGAGATGAGATTCTTATCACGACAGTTATATCCTTAGCGAGAAAACTTAATATGAAGGTTCTTGCGGAAGGCGTTGAGACTGCCGCACAGCTTGATTTCTTAAAGTCTGTAGGCTGTGACATGGTTCAGGGATTCTATTTCTCGACTCCGATTTCGCGTGATGACTTTGAAAAGAAGTATATATATGTATAATATGTTGTTTGGCTGAATTATTGTCATACATCGATTATTGCGGGCGTCTGATTACTCAGATGCCCAATTTTTTTGGTTAATCTTGTTTTTGATACTTATATTTGGT
Source organism: Lachnospiraceae bacterium (assembly GCA_024403485.1). Classification (GTDB taxonomy): domain Bacteria; phylum Bacillota; class Clostridia; order Lachnospirales; family Lachnospiraceae; genus UBA1258. Next base: position 14,047 of record JAKSRT010000032.1, on the reverse strand, counting down.
AATATATTCTAATTGAAAAAGTAAATTCTTTTTTGTAGCCCCGTAAGTTCTTTGCGGACTAAATCCAAACAGAAAAGAGTGTGGAGATATATATGACACAGTCCAGAACCCATAACTGTAATGAGTTAAGAATCAGTGATGCCGGCAAAAAGGTTACTCTTGTAGGCTGGTATGAGAACATTCGTCGTGTAAGTAAGAACCTCGGATTTGTAGTATTACGTGACTTCTACGGAACTACTCAGATTGTACCCGAAACCGAAGAAATGATGGATATATTCCTGAGTGTTAACTGTGAATCAACCCTTCTTGTTGAAGGCGTGGTAAGAGAGCGTTCCAACAAAAATGCCAAGATTGCTACCGGCGATATTGAAGTAGTGCCCGAAAGAGTTGAAATTCTTGGCAAATGTATTTACAACGAACTTCCTTTTGAAATTAATCGTTCCAAGGAAGCTGACGAAAATACAAGATTAAAATACAGATATCTGGATCTTCGTAATCCTGAAGTAAAGAAAAAGATTGTTATGCGTTCCAAAATCGTGGCAGATCTTCGTGCAAGCATGATGGACCATGATTTCCTTGAAATTACAACACCTATCTTAACTGCATCAAGTCCTGAAGGAGCAAGAGATTATCTGGTTCCTTCAAGAAATCACCCCGGCAAATTTTATGCATTGCCTCAGGCGCCTCAGCAGTTTAAGCAGATTCTTATGACTTCGGGATTTGACAGATATTTCCAGATTGCTCCCTGCTTCAGAGATGAAGATGCGAGAGCAGACCGTTCACCCGGCGAGTTTTATCAGATGGATATGGAGATGGCCTTTGCGTCTCAGGAAGATGTATTCGCTGTTATTGAAGATGTGCTTCCTCCCATTTTTGAAAAGTACGGAACATACAGTGTTGCATCCAAGGCTCCTTTTACGCGTATTCCTTACAATGAAGCAATGGAAAAATACGGTTCGGATAAGCCTGACTTAAGAATTAAGCTTCATGTTGATGATGTTACAGAACTTCTTGGCGACTGCGGATTTGAACCTTTTGCAGGAAATGTTGTAAAAGCAGTTAAGATTGAAAACTTTACAAAAACCCGTAAGGAAATAGATGCGCTGTGTGACAAGGTATTTGTTTCGACCGCAAATAAGACTTTCTGGTTTAAGATTGATGAAAACGGTGAAATTGTAGGTGGAATCGCTAAATTCTTACAGGAAAAGAAAGATGCAGTTGTTGAAGGCCTTGGCTTAAAAGCAGGAGATTTTGTGGCAGTATGTGCCGGAAAGAAGCTTGTTGCTCAAAAGACTGCAGGTGCTATCATAAAGACCTTCGGTACTGCTACAGACAGCTGCATTGACAGAGAGAGATATGAATTCTGCTGGATTGTTGATTTCCCCATGTACGAAATCGGCGAAGAGAGCGGAGAAATCGAATTCTGCCACAACCCCTTCTCAATGCCCCAGGGCGGAATGGATGCACTGGTAAATGAAGATCCTCTTACTATCAATGCATATCAGTATGACCTTGTATGTAATGGTATTGAATTGTCATCCGGTGCGGTAAGAAATCATAATCCTGAAATTATGATTAAAGCATTTGAAATAGTGGGACTCGGTGAGGAAGATGTTAAGGCAAAATTCCCTGCTATGTATAATGCATTCTGCTACGGTGCACCCCCTCATGCAGGAATTGCACCCGGTGTAGATCGTATGATTATGCTTCTTACAGGTGATGAAACTATCAGAGAGATTATCCCGTTCCCTATGAATAAGAATGCCCAGGATATTCTTATGAGCGCTCCTTCAGAGGTAAGCCAGAAACAGCTTGATGATGTTCATATTGCAATTGTTATGCCTAAGGAAGATTGATTGTATAATATTACAATTATTAACTGAGATTATTAAGAACAAAACCCTCTTTGCCATAGTCGGTAAAGAGGGTTTTTGATGTTACTTGTATTTGATTATTTTTGATAAAAATTTATGAAAATCCTTTAATTTTATATTCAGAATGATTTTTTTCATGGCTTCCACAGCTACTTTAACTGAATTGGAAGTATCCTCATCCATTTTTTGATCAAGACCTGCAGCTTCCCGTTCTTGGTTCCATATTACATGAAAGCAAGAACCTGCGCGGCATTTTAGTGCGCTGGCAATGACATATAATGCTGCAGATTCCATTTCTGAAGCTTTTACACCAAGACGCTTCCAGGATTCCCATTTGGCAAGTAATTCATAGGAAACGGGGCTTTTCGCGGGAGAATGCTGTCCGTAGAAAGAGTCCTTACACTGAACTACTCCAAGATGTGTTGTTTTTCCGGTAGAGATGGCGGCTTCTTTTAATGCCATTACAACATCAAAATCGGCAACGGCAGGGAATTCGATGGGAGCATATTCCATGGAAGTATGTTCATATCGAATGGCTCCGGTTGCAATTACTATATCGCCGGATTGAACATTCAAATCGATACCGCCACAAGTTCCGGTTCTGATAAAAGTGTCAGCTCCCAGATTATGAAGTTCTTCGACACAAATAGCTGTGGAGGGTCCACCGATTCCGGTAGAAGCAGCGGTGACCTTCTCACCGCACAAATATCCGGTATAGATGTTATATTCGCGGTTGTATGCTATTTGTTTTGCATCATCAAACAGTTCTGCAATTTTAGGGATTCTTCCGGGATCGCCTGCCAGAATAACATATTTTCCAACATCACCTTCAACACATTTTATATGAAATTGTTTTTCTAATTCCTGCATTTTTCCCTCCTAACGGTAATGATTATGAATTATTAGTTGCATTATATATCCGCAGTTTCTGCGGTATGCTTACCTTATATTTCTGTTTTCTATTATTAACAGATTTTTGAAAAGGATGTCTATGCTTATTTTACCATTTGAACAGGAAACATGGAATTAAATTGTTTATTAACCTTTAATTTAGCGGTTGTAGGATGTAGAATAACAATGTGAGGATAAATAAATGACCAAGGAAGAACTGTTAACATTAAATCCATATGAAGCCAGTATAAACGATGAAGATGTCTATTTGGGCATTGAACTTTTCAGTGATGATGCGGATAACGAGGCTGCTTATGCAGAAGGCTACAGCGTTTTTCAAGGAGTTGTAGTCAATACGTTCAGCCACAAATATTATCATGAGCTTCATGTTATAAATAAAAGATATCTCGCAAATCTTGAAGCACGTGAGATTAAAAATACACGCTTTATTTCTTTTTTGTATATCAAAGAAGCAGAGTATTTCCAAAGTTTTAATGCTTATGCTGAAAGCCTTCGTAATGTAATGCGGGCAATGGAAGTAGATGAGGATATGCTTCCGTCTTATAGGGCTGCTGCACTTAATATTGCAGTAGACGCTTTATGGAACTGTGATTTATACGCAGAATCTGAAAAATACATGAAAAAGATGGAAGATCTTATGGTAGATGAGAGTATTCCTCCGGTATTCAGATTTACTTTGGGCTGTAATCTGATGAACGCTTTTGCTATTCTGGGAAATCGTGAGAAATCAGAATATTATTATAATGTTGTTAAAGATTATACGCCCGATGAGGTTGGGGATAATTTCTTTTGCTTCCTTGATATTTTTCGCTTAAGCGATGAGGCACGATTTAATTTTGGAAAGATACCTTCAGACGAATATCTTGCGAATTTAAAAAAGGCTTTTGCATATATTGTTCCCGGCAATGGAATAGAGGAGGATTATTTTAAACTTTTTCTTCCGATATTCAATTATGTTCGAGGATTTATAAATGACAACACGTTGGTTGAAGTTTGTAAGAAACTTATTGATACAACATATTCGCTGCCGGATAAGATAAATCTATATAAGTTTATGTTTGAAGAATTCGGCATGACAAAGGTTTCGGAACCAAAGCTGTATGCGAAATATTATGAGGCGCTTGAAAGTCACTATCGAATGATTTCGGAAACAAGAAAACATGAAATAACTAACGAAATTCTTAATGAAGAGTTGGCAGCAAAGTATAAAATTTCGGCCGGATCCGATTCGCTTACAGGTCTTGGAAACAGATATTCATATGATAATGATATAAATGAATTATCAGTTAAATTGTGGCTCCCTGATGACCTTTATATTCTTATGATGGATTTAAATGGGCTTAAAGGCGTTAATGATTACCTAGGGCGTGATGCCGGTGATGAGTTTATCAAAGGTGCAGGTGACTGTATAAGCAATGCAATCGGAAATCGCGGAAAAGTTTATCGCGTTGGCGGCGATGAGTTTATGGCAATTGTTTATTCATCACCGGATACCATACGTGAAATTGTTGAAAGAATTGACAATAATGCTGCAAATTGGAAGGGTAAATATGCTACTTCGTTATCGATTTCCACTGGTTTTTCGGAGACAAGAGATGTTGTGGCATTAGGCAATGAGACAATAAAAGAACGCCTTGATAAAATGAGAAAAATTGCAGACCATCGTATGTATGAAGCTAAGAAAGCATATTACGAGAGAACCGGAAAGGACAGAAGAAAGTAAGTGGCACTGAGTGCTGCCTTCGTATGAACGATGATTGCAGATCATATATATGATAAAACTGCAATTTAATAATTTTTTAAATATTTGTTAGTATATAATAATATTAATTTGTTCTATTATTTATTTATATTCTATATGGGAGGTACATTGGAGTGACAAAATCTGAAAAGAATAATTATCTTTGGTATGACAGAAAACGTACATTTTTGGGTCTGCCTTTAAGCTTTACAAAGTATGGCCTGTCTGAGGATCGCTTTTTTGTTGAAAAGGGTTTTTTTACGACTACTTTTGACGAAGTTCGATTATACAGAATATTGGATTTAAAGCTTACTCAGACACTTGGTCAGAAAATGTTCGGAGTGGGAAGTATCAAAGTCTATTCATCTGACAGAGCACAGGGCGAGTTCGAAATTTTGAATATAAAGAAGCCTCGTCAGGTAAAAGAACTTTTAAGTTCTACGATTGAAAAGCAGAGAGATGCTAAACGTGTTTATAATCGTGAAATGCTTGGGGGCCATGATTCGGATACCTGTGGCGGTCCTGATTTTCATGATAATGATTTTGACGACGATATAGATGGGGTAGAAGATACAAATAATTAAAAACAGGAGCCTGTACATAATGTACAGGCTCTATTTTTGCTATTTTACTATAACAACGGTTTTTACTTCACGCAGATTTTCCGAAAGATCCAGTTCTTCGGTCATATCGAGAACGGGTTCGCCGTCTATGTCGAAGTGAACCCGGCGTATACCTGAACTTCTGGGGCCTTCCGTTCCGGGACGGGCATGATAGGTGTTCCAGATAAGTCCGTCTTCATCAATGATATATGCATTATGACCTGTTCCGAATTCACCTTCAACACTTCTTGAAGTAAGGATAGGATAGCCTTTTTTTGTCCAGTTTGAAACTACCAGCGGATCTTCGTTGTCGTTGATGCTAAGCAAGCCGACAACATAGGATGTATCAACGGCTGCGGCAGAGAAGGTTATGAAAAGCTTTCCACCGTGCTTGAGAGCAAAAGGACCCTCTTCGACAAATGTGTGGTTGTTGCCCCAACCGTAATCGGGCTTGGAAAGAACAATGGGATCGGAAGCCAACATCCACGGTTTTTCGGGATTTAATTCTGCAATATATAGCCACGCTCCCAAATCTTTGGGAAGGAACTGACGTTGTGACCAGATTACGTAGTGCTTTCCGTTGAATTCAAATTCTGTCATATCCAGAGTGATTTCTTTTCCTGCTTCGCAGATATCTGTGCCATCTTTTCTGACTACACGCTTAGGCTTTGTCCAATCGCCTTTCTTAATAGGGTTTCCACCTTCTTTTAACATCATTATGTGACTTTCTTCTTCAAAGAAGGGGTCGGGAGTGCAGGCATGGAATATATAGAGGGTATCGTTGATGATATGAAATTCCGGTGCCCACAATAATCCACCGATATCGTCGTAGGTTGAGCTGTCAAGAATAAGATGTTCCTCAGCGCTCATGAGACCTTCGATGGTATCTGCCTCTCGAATATATAAAGTATGATTTTGATCCGCATCGTTTGTGGCAATGAAATAATATTTGTTATTCCATTTCCCGATACATGGATCAGCTCGGTCAAAAAGCTGAGGAAAACCAAAATGAGGTTTTTTGATAGTTCCTTTAATAGAATATTCGCCGGGAACCTCCCAGTTGATGGGAGACAAATCCCAGTCAACGGGTTTTGATGAGGTTGTTTTGTCACTGTACTCGACGGTAGCCTGCTCTTTTATCAAATCAGCCGCACAAGAAGCTGTAATGGTTTCTTGTGCGTAAGATCTGATACTGTGGGCAGTAGTAAATTTTAAGATAAGTCGAGTATAAATATCATCGGAAATATCTATGATACATTGCGGAATGATTCCCTGAATATCGGTGATGTTTGTACCCTTTAACAATTCGCTGTCAAAAGGGATATCAAAATCGGCGGATATGTCTTCAAACCCGATTTCATCATAGGTAATAAAATCATCAGTTGAATAGACGATGACTTTATTAAGGCTTTCTGCATCGGGACCACCCTCACCGTCGGTTCTTACGGCACGGATAACATATTTGCTGTTTACTAACGTAACCCTGGGATTTTTTAAACATTTTGGATTTAAGGAACCATCGGAGTTTTCAGTTGCTTTTGCAAAAAGAATACCGCTGTTATGATTAAGCGCGATATAATCTTTGGCATCTTTGGAAACTGCGATGTGAATGCTGTAAGCTAGCCTGGGGTCGTAGTATACATTGTCAATCGGTTCACGGGTATATAAAAGTAGTTTACTCATATCACTGTTTTCCTTCTTAAACGTTATGTTTTTGTGGTGCTTATTTGGGTTGCCGATTTTGATACCTGCTCGGTTTATTGATCCCGGCTTGAGCAGTCAGCGAAAATTGCGACGGGTATATAATTAGCGGGTTGAAATTGCTTTCTTGTAATCGAAGCCCCTGTCGGGTGTAAGCTTTGAAGCAATCAACTCAAAATACAAAATTCCGTCGCGGCGAAGGTTTATATTGAATTCAACCCGACCGTCGCATGATTTCGGTCTTGAACTTGTAATCAAAGGGTTGGAAGAACCTTTAATTAAATTAATTTGTTCTTTTGCAAGAGAAGAGGGCTCGCCTAAATCGTGCCATGTTTTTAAAGGATTAGTTGTATAAGGGTCAACGGTTTTCGCAATAAGGGTATATTCAGGCTCGTCGCATTCGAAGCATAAACGTTTGTTGTATACGGAATCGGGACTATCGTTCCAAACGATTCCTGCGTAACCGTTTTTTGTTCTGACAATAACTTTATTATCATCTTTGCATACACAATTAAGGCCTTTTTCTTTTAAATCCTTGTAGAATTTAAAGGTCCAAAAAGTAGGTTTTGGAATACTGTAAGCTGCTACCAATCCAAAACCGCCGTGGAAAAGAGTAAATGGAACTCCCTGTTCCTCAAATACATCGCCGAAAGTCCAATACGAGTAGGACTCGTTCATGTCGCCCAAACGGGATAACTGTCTTGCCATTAATGCAGCATTTAAGTTTGTGTCATGAATAACACCTTTAGGCGTGTAAGAAGAACTGAATTCTGTAATATGAATTGGAAGTCCTTTATATTCCTCAAAGGAATCAATGATGTCTCGTGATGATTGAAGGTTTTTGAAACCTTCTTCTGCGTCCATGAGCTTTGAGTAATCGTAATGTCCTATTCTTTCAGGCAATTCAATTGTATAATGATGCCTTGTAATAAAATCGGGATGAAGTTTGTTTTCTTTGCAAAAGTCTAAGAAACTTCTGATCCATTCTTCGTCGCGGACACCGCAGACAGCAGGTCCACCCACTTTGAAAGCTTCATTATAATTCTTTATAGCCAAGAAGGTTTCTTTGAACAACTTGAAATATTCCTGCATATCTGCATGCTCCCAAAATCCCGGAAGGTTGGGCTCATTCCAAACTTCGATAGGCCAGGAGAGTACTTCGTTTTTTCCATAGCGGTCTATTAAATGGCTAAGTAGCGCAATAACCATATCGCACCATTTTTCATAAGATGCCGGAGGGGTGGTGTTTCCCTTCCAATAGAAAATGGTTTGAGTTCCGCTGGCGAGTTTCTCGGGCATAAATCCAAGTTCAAGAAAAGGACGTATGTTGACGGCAAGATATTCATCAATAATTCGGTCAAGATAGGTATAATTGTACTCAATCTTTGTGACGCCGTCTTCTTCGTACTCATGATAGATGGCAGTATCGTCGGTAAAAATACCATGGCCGCGCATATGCTTAAACCCTATTTCTTCCTGCACGAATTTAAGCTCTTCAAGATATTCTTTTGCCAGTCCAAGTCCGAAACGGCCGGTGCCGACACAGTAGTCCACATTGTTGTTGAAAGGCACATTGGAATCTTTACATATTTTCTCGACATCCAGCGTGCAGTTATCACATTTGCTCATAAAGAGACCTCCTATATTATATGGTTCTATTTTAATGGGGGCTGAGAGTTTTGTCTATGGTGGGGACGGTCCTAATTACACGGTCATGTGTACTTTGGCTTGTGCATAGGTAGTTTGATACACTTAAATGCTACTTTGTGCGATATAGGTTTTCATCCAAAAAAACAAATATAAAAAATGAAAAACGGAATACGCTGCAGGTGTTTTTTTACGCTAGTTGTATTATTATAGTAATAATATTGTCGGCTACTTTACCGAGAGGAGAGAATGAAAGAGATGGAAAATGAAAATAAAGCAGAAAACTCTTTGGAAATGAGAAAATCAAATATCGAGTTGTTAAGAATTGTTGCGATGTTTGGGATTGTGATTTTTCATCATTTCGGAACAAAGATGCCAAACGGAATGGTCGCACTTTCGGAAGGATTTGGCAAGGATAGCTATTTTTATGATTTTGTAAATAATTCCACGGCAGGTCTGGACATAAAAACATTGATTTTTGATTTCCTTTTTGGGCATTTGGGAAATGGCGGGAATCTGATATTTATGCTTATCACGGGCTATTTTTTGTTCGGTAGGGAGTTTGGCATAGAAAAAAGAGTTAAGGCAGCAAAAAAAGTTCTTTGCATAACACTGTTTTGGGGTGTGGTTTTGGCAATTGTTTACGGAATATTGGCCGGTTTCTTTTATCCGATGGAAGGCCTTCCTTCTTATAAGCCGTCGTTTAATCTCTTTAGTTGGCTTTGCGACACAAATACGTGGTATTTGCAGGCTTACGGCGTCTTCATTTTGTTGATACTTCCGATACTTAAGTATTTTGAAAGCAAAATTGACAAAAAGAAGCATTGGGCAATAATTGTGATGCTTGTTGCGTTATGCTTTTTTGACTATGCTTCATTCTTGCCTAATATTTGGATTTCTATTTATTTACTTGAGTTTACTCTTTGCTATTATATCGGCGGATATATCGCCAAGTATCCAAACGATATCAGCTTATGGAAACTGTTTGCAATGTTCTTTGGATATATGGCGTTGTATTTTGTTTATGAATTTGCATGGAGAAGCAGCATGCGTAAAATGTATGAGCCTCACCAATATTCGTATGTTAGTGTGATGCAGCCATTTATTTGTTGCTTGATTTATGCTGTACTACTGTTCATGATTTTTGAAAAAATGAACTTTAAATCTAAAGTAATAAACAGAATCGCTAAAGCCACACCGGGTATTTATCTATTCCATTTTAATCTGATAAATACTGTATATGTTATTGCCAATACATTTTGGTGGAAAGACTGGTCGCTTGGTGGCTTTTGCAAATTTATACTAATCGACGCTGTGTTGTTGTTTGCAGCGGGGCTGCTGATAGACTGCGTATATCCACATAGGGGACGGTCCTAATTACACGGTCATGTGTACTTTGGCTTGTTTATGTTCTTTTTGCATATATGATAAAACTAAAGTTTATTAGATAAAATTCTGTCCACGATACCACGCGGGATTCCTGTTAGACGATTTATTTGTCTTGCGGAAATCCCGTTTTCATAAAGCAAAAAAATAGCATTTCTTCGTTCTGATAAGGATAATTTGCATACATCGGTTGGATGAACTACTTTACACTTTTGCTTTATTATTTCCATAGCGACATCATCCGGAATACGGCGCTTTATATTGTTTATATCTATAAAAGAGCAGCAGGAATCGTAAATATGAAATTTTATGAAGTTATCGAGAGAGCCTAGTTCAGAAAGAACAAGATTAATGTCAACAAGACCATCTTTTTCTTTTATATACGAGTGATAACTGCTCCAGGGATATTTTGAACCTACATTTTTTTCGAGATTTGCTTTAAAAGGATTTTTGTGAATGTACCGCATGGCGGAAAGAAGATAATCTAAAGAGTTTATTGGCTCGCTGTAATACCGTCCGTCTTGCAAGGGGCCTGAACGATGGTACTTCATATTAAACCAAATGGCATAGGCGGTGTTAATCTTTTTGAAAATTGATTCAAGCGGCGTGTCGTTTACCTGTATCAGCAAATGGATGTGATTGGACATGAGACAGTATGCAAATAAATTAAAATTGCAGTTTTCTTTATGAAATTCCAGTATTTCCAGATATTTAAGATAGTCTTTGTGTTCTTCAAACAAAAGTTGGCTGTTTATTCCTTTGACAACAACATGATAAATATTTATTTGAGAGTGTTGACGAGGTTTTCTTGGCATTTGATCAACTCCTTTTCGTTATTTGATTAAAAAATATTGGCTGATAGTAATGAAAAGTGTAGGGTGACCGATGAGATAGAGATAATATTCAACAAACGGAACGAAATGAAATGTAATTAGTTTAAGTAACTTAAGATAATTTAAAAAGATAATTGAAGCGCTTACCGCTTTATTTAGATGCGTCGATAATACTATTATTTTTTGAAAAAGTAAATATCCAATTATTGAGTTTTTTAATTGCTGTTTATTGAGTTTTTTTAATCTCTGTGGTAGCATTGTTAAGCTAGAGTTGTTGTTAGTACGTGAAATTACAGGACGATCGGTTCGCAAATTGAGCCAAAGTACACATGACCGTGTAATTAGGACCGTCCCCAATATGGAGGAATATATGAAACTAGGAATCGTCGGACTTCCCAATGTCGGCAAGTCTACTTTATTTAATGCAATTACAGGTACTGCCAATGCGCAGGCAGCCAATTATCCGTTTTGTACAATTGAACCCAATACCGGTATTGTGGCCGTTCCTGATGAAAGACTTGATAAGCTTGCGGAATATTGGCAGACAGATAAAAAAACACCGGCGGTTGTTGAATTTACCGACATCGCGGGCCTTGTTAAGGGGGCTTCTAAGGGTGCAGGACTTGGAAATAAGTTCCTTGGTCATATTCGTGAGTGTGATGCGATTATTCATGTGGTTCGTTGTTTTGACAATGATAATATTATGCATGTAGTAGAGGATGCTACAAAAGCTGTTGCGGTTGACCCTGCCGGAGACATGGAATGTATCGACCTTGAACTCATTTTTGCGGATTTGGACATGGTAACAAACCGTGTGGCAAAGGTCGAAAAACTGGGTAAGGGCGGTAATAAGGCAGCAAAAGAAGAACTTGAATGGCTCCTTACTTTAAAGGCTCATCTTGAAGCCGGAAAAAATGCCAGAACCTTTGAGTATGATGAAAAGAATGAAATGCAGGTACTTGCTTGGAAGGAACTGGGACTGTTGTCGGGCAAGCCCATTATTTACGCATGTAATATGGATGACTCGGGCGTTGCTGATCCTGAAGCTGTTGAATACTACAACATAGTAAAAAGTAAAGCGGAAGCGGAAGGGGCGGAAGTCCTTGCTATCTGCGCTAAGACAGAAGAGGAACTTTGTGAGCTTGATAAGGAAGAACGGGATATGTTTATGGCGGATCTTGGTATATCTGAGTCGGGACTTGACCGCCTTATTAAGGCAAGTTACAAACTTCTCGGCCTCATTTCTTATTTAACAGACGGCAAAAAGGAATGTCGTGCCTGGACAATTAAGAACGGAACAAAGGCACCTCAGGCAGCGGGAAAAATTCATTCTGATTTTGAAAGAGGATTTATCCGTGCACAGGTTATTGCTTATTCGGATCTTGAAGCAGCTGATTTTGATTATCTTTCTGTAAGAAGCAAAGGCTTACAGCGTACTGAAGGAAAAGAATATGTTGTTAACGATGGTGATATTATAGAATTCCTGTTCAATGTATAAAGGAGTCTCAGCTTAATTTGGTAAAAGCTGAAATTTTCCGGTTTAGCTCAAGAGAAGGATGAGATTTTCTTCGATTAATTCAAAAGAAGGGGGAAAAACCACTCTTAAGATTTATATAAATGGGAAAAAACTACCACTTGGCATCAAAAAACGGGAAAATCCCTCCACCACGTATCAAAATTGTCAGAAAATCCTGAAAAATGGGGCTTTTGACAATTATGCAGTGTATGTAAATAACAAAATATTGGTGTAAATATTGAAGCACTCCACAAGAAATTGTGGGGTGCTTTTCTAATGTTCAAAAATCTTGAAAAAGCCCGTAAAATCAACGAAAAATCCATTAAAAAAATTCAAAAAACCTCTTGTAAAGATAGTGAACTGTGGTTATAATTAGAAATGTAATGGAGAGAAAGTGGTATCAAAGTAGTATCTCAGCGGTGATACAGAACAAAAACCACATGAAGTCGAGCAGACTCGGAGGAGTTGATTGTAGATGTTTATCGGTGAATACAATCACACAATGGACGAGAAAGGCAGATTTATCATTCCTTCGAAGTTTCGCGATGAACTTGATGGAGAGTTTGTTGTGACGAAGGGATTAGATGGCTGCCTGTTTGCGTATGGAAAAGAAGACTGGGCAGAACTGGTTTCTAAACTGAGAGCGCTGCCGGTTTCCAACAAAGACGCCAGAGCGTTTACCCGATATATGCTGGCGGGAGCTGCGCAGGTTGAAATTGACAAGCAGGGCAGAGCGCTGGTGCCTCAGGCATTAAGAGAATTTGTACAAATCAAGAAAGAAGTAGTTCTTATCGGTGTAGGAAACCGATTTGAACTTTGGAATAAAGATAGCTGGAATAAAGCGAATCTGTGTGCTGAAGACGGAGAACTTCTTGCAGAAAAAATGGAGGATCTTGGAATATAAATGGAATTCAATCACTATTCGGTAATGCTTAACGAAACAATAGAACAGCTTAACATAAAACCGAATGGCATTTATGTAGATGGAACCCTTGGAGGTGCAGGACACTCTTCGCAAATAGCAAAAAAGCTTGATAAAATCGGACATCTTTACGGAATAGATCAAGATGAAGCTGCAATAGAAATTGCAAAAGAAAGGTTACATAACTATAAAGAAAATGTGACAATTCTCCGATATAATTATAGAGACGCGGTTGGCGTTCTGAAGGAAATGGGCATAAGCGGAGTTGATGGAATCCTTTTGGATTTAGGCGTGAGTTCTTATCAACTGGATACCGAAGAACGCGGATTTTCTTACAGATTTGATTCCGATCTTGATATGAGAATGGATAGGCGCCAAAGGCTTACGGCGAAAGAAATAGTCAATACATATTCACAAAAAGAACTGGTAAGAATAATCAGAGACTATGGGGAAGATAATTTCGCCGCAAATATTGCAAAGCATATAGTTTTGGCAAGAGAAAAGAAAACAATTGAAACAACATATGAACTTAATGAAATCATAAGTGCTTCGATACCGGCAAAGATAAGGGCAACAAGCGGACATCCGTCAAAAAGAACTTTTCAGGCTATAAGAATTGAATGCAATCATGAGTTGGATGTCTTGAGGGATTCCCTTGATGAAATGATTGAATTTTTAAATCCCGGTGGTCGGATCGCAATTATTACATTCCACTCACTGGAAGACAGAATTGTAAAAACTTCTTTTAAGAAGAATGAAGACCCGTGCACATGCCCCAAAAACTTTCCAGTTTGTGTGTGCGGAAATAAATCAATCGGCAGAGTGGTGACAAAGATTCCAATTCTTCCGAGCGAACAGGGTCTTAATGAAAACTCCCGTTCAAAAAGTGCAAAATTAAGAGTATTTGAAAAGG
>JAKSRT010000031.1 GCA_024403485.1 Lachnospiraceae bacterium | reverse complement strand
TATGAGGATACAGAGCGTAGTTCTGGAATACCATCGCAATATCTCTGTCCTTAGGTTCAACGTCATTAACGATTCTGTCGCCAATCTTTAATTCACCTGAAGAAATATCTTCAAGACCTGCAATCATACGAAGTGTAGTAGACTTACCACAACCTGAAGGTCCTACGAAAATGATGAATTCTTTGTCTTCGATTTCAAGGTTGAAATTCTTAACTGCTTCAAAGCCGTTAGGATATACCTTGCAAATGTTTTTCAAGGATAAACTTGCCATTTATCAATTCCTCCTAATTTTTTGGGCTTTTGCCCTTAACTTACTTCAGTATACAGAATTGCTCTTTTTATAGCCATAATCGTATTTAACAAAATTTTTTTATATTCTTGTAAAACCTGCCTATGCGTCAACTTGGCTTTATAAAAAATGCCCAATTTCTTATATCGAAATTGGGCATTATGCACACAACAAATTATTATGACTGTTTTCCGTATTTTTCTTCATTAAAGAATACGAGCTGATTCTTTCCGCGCTTTTTTGCTCTGTAAAGTGCCTGATCGGCAGATACATAAAGATCCTTAAAGCTTTTTCCGTCTTCAGGGAACACTGCCGCTCCGATACTGGCGGTTGCGGAATATTTTACATAGTCTCCGCCGGCTTTAAAATCGTGGAAGAATCTTGTAAGCCTGTTGGCCTCTCTTTCAACAATAAGGTCATCGTTAATTCCCTTAAGGAAAATCATAAATTCGTCACCACCGGTTCTTCCTACGATATCGGTTACTCTGAATTCGGTTCTGATCTGTTTTCCAAGGGTCTTAAGAAGGGTATCACCAAAAGCATGGCCCATGGTATCATTTACTTTCTTAAAGTTATCAATATCTACAATAAACAATACACCGTGTCCGTCGGTATTATCATCCATATATTCGGCAATATGTCTTTCTGTAGCCGCTTTATTTGTAAGCTCGGTAAGTAAATCCATATCTGCCTTGTCTTCAAGGACTCTGCCGCGTTCGCGCGACTTTGTGAAATTGACTATAATGAATGCTACTCCCAATGCAAAAAATACCGCGAGTACCACGCCAAGCTTTACAACAGAGCTCTTTACATCTTTGAAATCTGCCTGAATATAGTCATCAATAATGTACTGGCGCACGCCTATTCCCACATACCAGTCTTCTATGCCGAGGTAAGTACAGCATACTGTTCTTTTATCGCCGTCAACCTCGCTTTCGATTGCACATCCGGTTTCACCGTAAAGTTTAGCTTTGAAATAGTTATATTCTTCACGGGAAGTTCCCTGCTGAACCGGATGCAGCAAAGAGCTTCCGCTTAAAAACTTACTTCCGTTATCTTTATAGTTGTTAAGCTTGTTTAAGATTGTTCCGTCCTTTTTAAATATCACACCGAAAGAATGCTCCTCAGCCCCGGCAACGGATAAGTTTTCGGAAGCTTCGTTAATATCAAAAAAGAATAAAACATAGCAGTTTTTTTCTTCAATGGGATACCTTCCCACAATAGTATTTCCGGATCCCATTAAATCATTTTCAAAGAAGAAGCAGCCGGGAACCGATAAGTCACGGCTTCCATAATACTGAACATAGGGAAGCGCATCTCTTTTCATTCCCTCATTGTCAATTGCTTTCCCGTTTTCCTGACAGATAAGCACTTTGTAAAAACTACTGTGAGAAACAATTCGGTCCAGATATTTAACAATTTTTTCATCGTCAGGGTTTATATCATTCCCTACCATTGCTTCTCTGATTCTTTCGCCTTCCTGAATGTACGCATTAAAAGCATTTCTCAGTTCGGCCGCAGTAATTCTTGCTGTCCCTATATATCTTTCCTGAACATATTTCTCTGCGCAGTCTCTTGCGTTCGACAGCACAGAATTTAACAGAATAAAAATAACGGCTGTAAAGGCTATCGCTATTATTACCCAGGTCAGTTTTGCACTCTTTTTAGTTTTAGAGTCACCCATGAATATCTCGTCTCCCTAAAAAATAATTTCAATTCCTATCAGTTTCTTAAATTGAATCACTTTCGCTGCTTTCTTCTTTGTCTGATACAGTTTCTGTTTCCGCATCCGATGAGTCTTCTTCAGTGCCTGCTTCTTCAGCAAGGTCGCTGTCTACGCTCCAGCTGAAGTCGTCGTTGGTATCTTCACCGTTATTGGGCTCATACTTTTTAAATGTCTTGTTGTATAAAAGAGCCGATAAATATGCAGGTAAAGAAAAGCAGAACAGAATGCAAAGAGGCTCAAGCCAATGCATTTCCGCCAATACAGAAAGCACTAAGCCTGCAATCGGAATAAGCCAGGCCAATACCATCAGGACGGTTTTGGGAAGTACCGTCATACTCATAAGAAAAGCATTTTTTATTGTTTTTCCCACAGTGTTTACGAAATGTGACTGAAGTGGGAAAACAAAAACAAGGGTACAAAGAAACAAAACTGTTGCAATTCCCAAACCTGCCGTCATTACCGCGCCGGGTTTGTCTATGAGCCCGTTTCGAATCAGGTAAAAATCAAATCCGAGCACGAATCCAAGCACAAGCGCTATTATCCAGATTATCGTAGACTGAAACAGATTGTCTTTAAAAGATTTAAAGTAGTTTTTTGTAACATAGCTTTCTTCATCGCGGACAAGCTTAAGACAGGTATAGTGAAGTGCCGTAAATGCTGCCCCTGCCGTAACAATAGGAATACAGAGTATTATCGTAAGAATATTAATCCAAAACAAATCCGCCATCTTACTCAGCCCTCTCATCAAGGGGCTGTCTATTGCAAAAAACTTACCCATTATATCTTCAACCTTTCAAACTATTATCATCCCGCACAGGCAAAACCTGCACTCTTATATTTCGTACAAAAGCACCATCGGTGTATAGATAATGCCATCTGTCCTTAACTTTTTTTCCGTATCCATAAACCCCAGTTTATGATAAAAATCTTCTCCGTACGGCGATGAATTCACAGTAAGCTTTATCTTTCCCTGTGTCGCCGAATGTGCCTGCATGGTTTTAACAAGCATTTTTCCTATGCCTCTTCTCTGATAATCCTCATCAACAAAAAGAAGAGAAATATGATTACCGGCCCGAAGTGAACCCACTCCGACTATTTTTCTTTTTTCCGAAATATCGTCGGCCTCTTCCAACGCAATCCACATAGGATATTCACCAAGCATGAACATCTGATATAACTGCTGTCCCGAAATAAAATCCAGAAAATTTTTGACACCCTCTTCACCATATTCGGGTGCTTCAAACTTCAGGAATGTCTTCCATACCATTTCCATGGCAGGCTCCCAATCATTCAATTCGGCTTTTACAATTCTAAAACCGCCTTCAAACATAATCAGATAGCCTTCTCAATCCAATTGTACAAGTCTTCATATACGGTCAGATGATCGGTTTCATTCAATATTTCATGACGGTCACCTTCATACAGATTAATTGAAACCTTTTGCATTCCTTCATCAAGGAAAGACTTGTATACTTTCTTTACATCTTCACCGTAATTGCCCACAGGATCATCCGATCCGCTGACAAAAAGAACAGGAAGTGTTACAGGCATTTTTTCTATATTCGACTTTTTATGGAGTCTTAAAATCAGTTCCCCAAGAGTTTTAAATCCGTTGCAGGTAAATGTAAATCCGCACAAAGAATCTTCATTGTACTTATCAACAATCGCCTCTTCCTTGGTAAGCCAGTCGTTGGAAGTTCTTGGATTATCAATCTTTTTCAGATATGCTCCAAAAGCTATTTTATTAATAAATTCAGACGGAGTGGCTGCTTTTCCAAAAGCGCACCCTATGGAAGCCATTAACTTAAGCGCCATCGCAA
This sequence comes from Lachnospiraceae bacterium, assembly GCA_024403485.1. Classification (GTDB taxonomy): domain Bacteria; phylum Bacillota; class Clostridia; order Lachnospirales; family Lachnospiraceae; genus UBA1258. The sequence goes on along the minus strand of JAKSRT010000031.1, from coordinate 21,733 downwards.
CAGGTTTGGCCGGCATGCCGGTTCCCATTACTATAGCCGCATCTATACCTTTTCCGTATCTGAAAAGATAATTTCTGAGAATAAATGAACCCATTGAATGACCAAGAATCACATACGGAACGCCGGTGTATTTTTCCTGGGTTATTTTTTTAAGTCTGTGCACATCACGTACCACTACAGTGGCAGGATCCTGTTTGCAGAAGTATCCTTTTCTTCCCTCGGATAAGCTTTTTCCGTGTCCCAAATGATCATCGGCAGTAACAATCATACCTTTTTCAACAAGATATGCTGCAAAGTCTTCATAGCGATCGACGTGCTCCGCCATTCCATGAATAATCTGAACAATGGCAACCGGTTTTACGGTTTCATCAGGAGTCCATCTGACTGCATGTATTTTGTTTTTACCGTCTCTTGAATCAAAGAAAAAGTCTTCTCTCTTCATATTATTGTCTCCCCCTGCCGCAGGCTGCCTATTATCATTATTTTGTGCTAACAAACGCCACTGCTATAGTCCATTTTATTATAGACGAAAACCGTTTTTGTTGCAATACGCACGAGTGCGCATCCACGCGGAGCATTTTCCCATAACAAAAGGGACATGCCGTAATGGCATGTCCCGATTTTTTATATTTACTGTCAGCATATTCCATGGAATAACTAACAAATTTCTGCTCCTGCAGGCATTTCTTTTTCAGGAGTCATAAGAGCAAGATTTCCATCCTGATCTTCAGCACAGAGCAGCATTCCTTCGGAAAGAACTCCTGCCAGTGTAGCGGGTTTAAGGTTTACCAGTACCATGACCTTTTTGCCAACCATTTCCTCAGCACTGTAATGCTGCTTAATTCCGGAAACAATCTGCTTAACCTGGTTTCCTATCTTAACCTGTGAGCAAAGAAGCTTCTTTGATTTAGGTACTTCTTCACACTTAATAATCTGACCTACGGCAAACTGAAGCTTGGCAAAATCGTCATAAGTGATTTCTTCTCTGACTTCCAATTCTATTTCGGGCTCGTTGCTTGTTTCCTCGGCAACAATGCCGTTTTCTTTTTCATATTCCGCACGCTGTGCTGCCTGAATTTCTTCGACCTTTTCAAGAATTACCTTAAGGTCCTGTCTTGCAAACAGGATTCTCGGAGCATCTGTTACTTTGTTTCCGGATTCATATAAGCCAAACTGATTCAGTTCTGCAAAATCACGTTCTTTTGCATTAAGCTGCTCGAGAATAGATTTTGAAGTTTCAGGCATAAAAGGTGCCAAAAGATTTGCACCGATTACGATGGATTCAACAAGGTTGTACATTACTTCGGATAATCTGTCAGCCTTAGCTTCATCCTTGGCAAGAACCCAGGGTTCTGTTTCATCTATGTACTTGTTGCAACGCTTGAAAATAGCAAATACTTCATCAATGGCATCAGCTACTCTCATTGCATCCATCTTTTCCTGTGCTTTTGCCTTTGCGGCAGTTACAACAGCCTTCAAATCAGCATCAACGGCTTCTTCCGCACCTGTCTTCTTTACGATTCCGCCAAAGTACTTGTTGGTCATGGAGATGGTTCTGTTGACAAGGTTACCAAGAATATTGGCTAAATCCGAGTTGAATCTTTCGGTAAAGAGTTCCCAGGTAATGGTACCGTCATTTTCATAAGGCATTTCGTGAAGTACGTAATAGCGAACCGCATCAACCCCGTAAAGGCTAATAAGATCATCCGCATAAATAACGTTTCCGCGGGACTTACTCATCTTCTCCCCGCCCTGAAGCAACCAGGGGTGACCGAATATCTTTTTGGGAAGCTCCTCTTCCAAAGACATAAGGAAAATAGGCCAATATATTGTATGGAATCTGACAATATCCTTACCAATCAGGTGAAGATCTGCAGGCCACAACTTCTTGTATTGTTCCGTATAGTTTCCTTCTGCATCATATCCGATGCCGGTAATATAGTTGGTCAAAGCATCAAGCCATACATATACAACATGCTTAGGATCAAACTCAACAGGAATTCCCCAGGTAAATGAAGTTCTTGAAACACAAAGATCCTGAAGGCCGGGCTTTAAGAAGTTATTTACCATTTCATTTTTACGGGAAACCGGCTGAATAAATTCAGGATGATCTTCATAGTACTGAAGAAGACGGTCTGCATATTTGCTCATTTTAAAGAAATAAGCTTCTTCCTTGGCGGGCTGTACATCTCTTCCACAGTCGGGGCACTTTCCGTTTACAAGCTGTGATTCCGTCCAGAAGGATTCGCAGGGAGTACAGTACATTCCTTCATAAGCACCCTTGTAGATGTCACCCTTGTCGTACATTTTCTTGAATATTTTCTGAACCTGCTTTTCATGGTCCGCATCGGTTGTACGTATAAACTTGTCATAAGAAACATTGAGTCGGTCACAAATGCCCTGAATAGTGCCTGCTACTCCGTCTACAAATTCCTTAGGTGTAATGCCGGCTGCTGCAGCCTTTTCTTCAATTTTCTGACCATGTTCATCGGTTCCTGTCTGAAAGAAAACGTCATAACCGTCTCTTCTTTTAAAACGGGCTATTGCATCAGCCATTACGATTTCATAGCTGTTTCCTATATGCGGCTTACCTGATGTGTAGGCGATCGCTGTTGTAATGTAATACTTTTGTTTGTCCATCTTCATATCCTCCTAAAACATAAAAAAATCTCCCTATGCACTACCGTACATAAGAAGACGTCATTAACGTGTTACCACTTCTCTTCACTTATATCTCACGATATAAGCCTTACCGGGTACCGACATACCCTGTCGCTTTAACGGGCGAATCCCGTCGCAGCCTAACCCAAAGGCTCGGTGCGCTGCTCAAAAGCCATGTTCCGTATATTCTCAATCAGGGTTCTCAGCCAATCCCTTTCTCTGTAAATCTACCTTATACGTACTCTCTTTGTCATCGCGTTTATCAATTTGATTAATATGTAAATTACCATAGTACTTTTAATAATGTCAAGTAATATGATATTATTAAATCGATTAATACTACATTAATGTGACTATGCAAGTATAATGTGCATACAGGTTGGAATCGGTTATTTGCTTTAACAATAGGAAAAATACTAAAAATGGATACAAACAAATCGACAACAAGTACATATTCGAAAAAGAAGATAGCAGTTTTCGGAAGCGGTTGGAGCGGTGAATATTTAGCCGAGTTAACATCCGGAATACTTGATTATACTTTGATAAATAACAGCGATGTTTTTTCCTTCGTCAATTTCTCAATTGCAGGAAACACAACTGATTACAATGTGGCTCAAAAGAGTTTCTTTATGTTGCCGGACATCTCCGAGTTTGACGGAATTATTCTTCTCTCAAATTCAATCAATCAGAAGGAGGAGCTGGATTATCTCGTTTCCGAAATCAAGCGATACAGCATTCCTGCAATCAGCATAGAAATTGATATTCCCGGAATACCCACGGTTGTCACCGACAACTATTCGGGAATGTTCAGCCTGTGTGAACATCTTATTGTCGAACACAGGGTTGCAAACATTGTATACGTCAGCGGGCCCAAAGCTCACAGTGAAAGTCAGACCAGACTTGAAGCATTATCCGACGCCGCTTCAAAATATAATATTACTGTTCCCGAAGAAAATATCCTTTACGGAAACTGGGGCAATGATACCATTCCCGGATTAATTGACGGCTGGCTTGCAAATCACCCTCTTCCTGACGCTTTTATCTGCGCCAATGACATTATGGCCATTGCCGTATGTGACAGAATGAGGCTTCTCGGTTATGAAGTTCCCGAGGAAGTTATAGTTACCGGATACGATTTTATACGACTTGCGAGAAATTATGAACCGCCGATCTCATCGGTTAATCATGAGTGGCATCAAATGGGACAGGTGGCAGTTACATCCCTGTTTGATTTAATGGATGGCAAAAATGTGCCCGAAAGAACAATTTTAAATACCACCTTTGTTCCCTGTGGCACCTGCGGCTGCTCCGGTGATTCAAGAACCGTAAAAGCAAAGCAGCATATGTCCCCGCACTATAGACCAAACCAAATCGATCCGATTGTTGTGGACTCCCATTTCCGCCATTTTATTTCTTCCACAAGAAAGCTTTCTGAAAAGGAAGGTATCCATAACAGTTTTTCATATCTTTTCGAGCAAGACCATACTATTGAGGGTAATGACTTTGCACTCTATTTAAGAGACGATTTCTTTACTGAAGATTCTATCGGACATATGCTCGATTCAAAGCAGAACTATCACTATGATGCAATTTGTTCATTGCATGACGGTAAAGTTCAGCCGGTAAAGACAATCGACTTCAAAACCGGCGTTTTTGAGTCCGGTTCAAAGAACGAAAAACCCGGATTTTATGTATTCATTCCGCTTTACGGAAGCGACGCTTCGTATGGCTTTGCAATGTTATCGGGTCCTATCAACATTGCCAGTGACAATCAGTATTATATTTGGTCTGTTCATATGGTTCAGACTCTTGAACAGATAATAAATAATATAACAATCGACAGATTATACAGCCAAATGGAAAAGTTATCGGTAACAGATCCTCTTACGGGAGTATATAATCGTGCCGGATGCGAAAGCATTTCCTATCCCCTTCTTATTGAGAGCGGTAAAAACAACAAATATTGTGTTGTTATGCTGATTGATATGGATCGAATGAAACTGATTAACGACAAATTCGGACATGCCAGCGGAGATAAAGCAGTTATCATTCTTGCTTCATCGTTAAAAAAGGCACTGCCTCAAGACTTTCTAGTTTCAAGATTCGGCGGTGACGAGTTCTTTGTAGCCGGTCCTGTTGAGGATAAGGACGCTGATATCGAAGCATTTATCAGTGCGGTTAATAAAGAAATAAACAGAGAAACCACAGATAATAATCTTGAGTTCACCATATCTGCAAGTTTTGGTTATACCGTTATCTGTCCCTCATCCGTTTCAGAAATAGAACATGCCATTGTTGAGGCAGACAATGCAATGTACAAAAACAAACACGAACATCATAAGAATATGCCGTAGCAGTCAGAATATGTTACTAAAACTGATTTGATATCATCAACATTTTCACCTGTTATATAAAAGGGCTCCCGACTTATAAGTCGGGAGCCCTTATTAATTACATATTACGGTTGCAATTACATTTCAATTACGATTTCATTGGTATCCTTAAGGATAGCTTCCTTAATGAGAATACCTTCAATCTTTTCACCGTTAACGGTTACAGATTTAACACCGTGTTCAGAACCGTTAGGATTGTTAACTGTAACATTTAATGTCTTACCACGGAAGTTCTTCTTCATTGTGTATGACTTCCATTCCGAAGGAATTGAAGGATCGATTACAATACCTTCAGCTTCAGGATTAAGACCTAAAATACCTTCTGTTGTACCAACCATAACAGTAGATGCAGTACCTGTTAACCAGTGTACATGTGCACGACCTGCAAAAGGTGAATCCTTACCTTCTACGAACTGACCATATACATAAGGCTCAAGAGTACGATGTTCTGCATTGTCATTGTATGTGGCAGGTGAAGCTTCTGTCCAATACTTATATGCTCTGTTACCATGTCCAAGCTTTGATTCTGCTAAAATTAACCAACCCTGAGGCTGTGAGAAAATACCTGCATTTTCCTTAACGCCCTTATTGAAGCAAACCATTAATGCACCGTCAAATGCATGATTTTCGTAAGCGGGATACATAACCATAGCACCGTAAGGAGTATTAAGTTCTCTTTCTACGCTGTCCATGGCAAGTTCCTGCTGCTCCTTGGTACCAAAGTCAGCGATAACTGACCATGACTGGGGATTAAGCCACATAGATGCTTCGGGATCGGTACGCTGTCCGATAATCTGACCGTCTTCCTTGTAGCCTCTGATCCATCTGTCTTCATTCCAGCATACACCAAGAATTTCATCCATCTTTGCGGTTATTTCATCAAGATATTTAATATATTCGGTATCATTCTTAATAACTGCATATTTTCTTAAAATCTTTAATGCATATACTAACTGGAATGCTACGAAAGTAGATTCACCCTTCTTACCAAGTCTTACACAGTCGTTCCAGTCTGCATGAAGACCTGCGGGCATTCCATGATTACCTACGTGAGTCATTGAGAAGTCAATTGCTCTCTTAAGGTGATCATATACTGTGCCTGATTCATCATCATTAGCATAAGAAATCTCTTCATCAAGGAATGCGATATTACCGCTTTCGGAAATGTACTTATATACTGTAGGGAACAACCAAAGTGCATCGTCGGCGCGATATGAAGGATGTCCTGTTTCTTTTGCATATACTGAGTTCTCATCGTTCTCGTCGGGGTGATTTTCCTTACCGGGAGTATGAGTATACTTAACTAAAGGAAGACCTGCGCCGTTTGTAACCTGAGCGGAAAGCATAAAACGAATCTGATCAGCTGCCATTTCAGGATCAAGATGAATAATACCCTGAATATCCTGAACAGTGTCTCTGTAGCCAAAGCCGTTTCTTAAGCCGCAATACTGGAATGAAGCTGCTCTTGACCATGTGAATGTAATAAAGCAGTTATATGCATTCCATACGTTAACCATGTTGTTGAAGTTTTCATCAGGAGTATGAACTTCAAGGTTGTTAATCTTTGAATGCCAGTATTCCTTTAATTCTTCAAATTCTTTTTCTACTACGGAAGCATCCTCATACTTGGCAATGATTGTTTTTGCTTCATCAGAGGGCTTCTGGCCGAGAATATAGGTAAATACCTTTGTCTCGCCGGGAGCAATTGTAACGTCTGATTCAAGTGCACCACAGGAGTTATCACAATAGTTAAGGTCATTGTTAAGTCCTGCTTCGATACCTACGGGATTAGCATAGCTTCTGTAGCTTCCCACAAACTTGTCACGGTCACCGCAATACTTATCAATCTTAGCACCTGCAAGGCCTAAGAATCTTTCCTTGTTGGGATCGTGATAGTTTTCATTCTGCTTCTGTAAAAGGAATGTATCCTTAAAATAAGTGTGAGTGATAAATAATGTGTACTGAAGATTTACCTGGTCCTGTTCATAGTTGTTATCATTAACAAATTCACAGTAACCGGTAACAGCAAGCTTACGGGGCTTTGAATCTGTATTTGTAACCTTACAGTTCCATACTTCATAAGTAGCATCCTTGGGAACGTAGTAAAGAGTTTCGGTCTTAATTCCCTTGTATTCTGAAGAAATGATTGTATAAGCGGTACCGTGACGGCATTCGGACTTGTATGAATCAAGCGGCTTACAAATAGGAGCCCAGGATGCTGACCAGTAATCATTGTCTTCTAAATCTTTTAAGTAAATGTAACGACCCGGCTGATCGGTAGCAACGCTGTTAAAGCGGTATCTGATAACACGACCGTTGGCACCGGACTTAACAAAGCTGTAACCACCTGCATTGTTTGAAATAATAGCACCGTATTCAGGAGATCCTAAATAGTTAGCCCAGGCAGAAGGAGTGTCGGGACGGGTAATGACATATTCTTTTGCCTTCTCGTTAAAGTAACCGTAATTCATTTCTTATCCTCCGTTTTATATAGTTTTTAGTCTAAAGATTCAACTACGGGTTTATATGCAACTCTTACCTTGGGAAGAGCTGTAATCGTTGTATAGTAGTTTGTCTGCCAGTCTTCGCCCTGTGAAGAATCGTTTTCACCTGTTGCGGGAGGTGCAAAAATCTTGAGGGTCATATCTGCAGGACCTGTAAGCTGCTTTTTATAAAAAGCACTCATAAAATCAATACATTTAACACCGGGAGCCTTGTAAAACCATCTTCCGTTTATTTCCATCATAAGGTTTGCTTCTTCAAGTTCACCCTCAAAATATGCCTCGCAAAATACAGGATTGGCATCAAAGTGCATGGAAAGAGCAAGTCCGTCAGAGTCCTCGGCTCCGCCCCAGCGAAGTTTGGCGGGAAGAACTGCTTCGTCTGAAGTTTCAAGAGTGGGGTAGAAATACTCATCGTAGAGAATTTCCTTGTATGTATCGAGCACAGGCTGATCAATACCTACGCTTGAGTTATTTGGATCTTCAATTTCAAGACCAAGACGTCCTCTGTCACGCATCTGATACATGGTAAAGCCGGATAACCAGTTTTCGTCGTCAGCCTTTAAGCTGTCACAGAAATCCTGCATCATTTGAGCCTGATCGTAAGCACCGGTAACATCTCCATCGGCATTAAGTTCAGATAATACCATGGGACGCTTTTCACCGTTAATCTCACAATAACGTTTATAACTCTTTTTTGTGCACTGATAAATATTCTTTCCGCTGTAACGGGCAAATGTATTTCCGCCTTCTTCGGCAACATCGAAGGGCCATCCCCAGTGAAGGGCAAGATATCTGTCTACCGATTCAATATCTGCAGCCTTAATTGCTTCCGTAAAGATGTCTTCCTTGTCCATTGTTTCTTCGTTAACATCTTTAAATCCATCAAGGCAAAGAATAACTTTTACGTTGGGAGCCTCTCTGTGAATTACATCACAGCACATTACAAAGAAAGCAGCCACATCTTCATAGCTTGCCATCTTATTAAAGTTAAACCATGAGCCGGTTGCTTCGTGATTGATTCTGAGCATTACACGGCCGAAAGATCTTAAGTCTCTGGCAATTGCCGCTATATATTCCTCGGGAATACGAGGATCAATGGTAAGTGTAAGAATTACATCCTGACCATGTTTTCTGATATCTCTCATCTGATTAAAGGGTTCATCGTTAAGATTACCGTTTAATCCGCCCTTATAAGGGAAATAATCATCGTAAGGATATCCCCAGGCACCTGAACCGTCGTTGGGATATGCTACACTGGCACGTAAAGGCCACTTGGGATCCTGCGGATAATAGCAGTACATCAGACAAATGGCTCTGTGAGGTCTTCCGAGCTTGTTTAAGATATAATCCTGATTAACATATTCGCCTCGTTCGCTGCCGTCGCACAGATCAAGTGCACACTTGGCAGGTCCCATATGAAGCTTGTAAATCTTATTCTGTTCCATCTACGCCCTCCGGGTATTTGTTTATGCAGCAATGCCTCTTGCAAATTGCCATTTTCTATTTTGACTTCCGCAAAAGAAATATGCATTGTTATCATATAATAATATAAGGCTATGTTGCAATGCAGCATAGCCTTAATATCTTTATTATTAACGAAAAATTGTAAAAATCTTTTTTATTTTATTGAAGCGTGTAATTCCTGAAGTGACTTAACTTCTGTAATTTCTCCGCTCTTAACTGCCTTAATACCGATGGCAGCTGCCTTAGCTGCAGCCATAGTGGTGATGTAAGGAATCTTTGCTCTGATAGCTGCCTTACGGATGTATGAGTCATCTGCGTTACCCTTCTTTCCGATGGGTGTGTTGATTACGAGCTGTACATCCTTGTTGATGATGAAGTCTGATACATCAGGACGGCCCTCATTCATCTTGGAAACCTTCTTAACTTCATAGCCGGCTTCCTTAATAAGATCATAAGTACGTCCTGTAGCTACAAAGTTAAAGCCTGCTTCAGCAAGAATCTTTACTGTATCAAGAAGTTCGGGCTTATCGTTATCATTTACACTGATAAGTGCAGTTCCTTCAGTAGGAAGTGTTGTCTGTGTTGCTTCCTGTGCCTTGTAGAATGCTTCTCCGAAGCTTTCTGAAATACCGAGTACTTCACCGGTGGATCTCATTTCAGGTCCAAGAACAGGGTCAACTTCAGGGAACATATTGAAGGGGAATACAGCTTCTTTTACGCCGTGATAAGGAATTTCTCCCTTCTTAAGGGATGCAACGGGTGAAGGTCTTCCGGTGATTTCCTTTGTAGCGATTTCTGTAGCAAGGGGAACCATCTGAATGTTACAAACCTTTGATACAAGCGGAACTGTACGGCTTGCACGAGGGTTAGCTTCGATAACATATACCTTACCGTTTTCGATTGCGTACTGCATATTCATAAGACCCTGAACGTGCATTTCTTCTGCAATCTTTCTTGTGTATTCTTCAATTGTCTTTAAGTTTTCTTCAGAAATGTGCATTGAAGGAATGATACATGCGGAGTCACCTGAGTGGATACCTGCAAGTTCGATATGCTCCATAACTGCAGGAACAAATGCATGCTCACCATCGCAGATAGCATCCGATTCACATTCCATAGCATGACGGAGGAATCTGTCAATAAGAATAGGTCTGTCGGGTGTTACGCCGATAGCTGCTCTCATATATTCACGAACTGATTCTTCATCATGAACAACTTCCATTCCGCGTCCGCCAAGAACGTAGGAAGGACGTACCATTACGGGATATCCGATTCTTTCTGCAACCTCAACTGCTTCATCTTCGGTTACAGCCATTCCTGCTTCAGGCATGGGAATTCCGAGTTTATCCATCATTGCACGGAACTGATCACGGTCTTCTGCAAGGTCGATAACTTCAGGTGAAGTACCGAGAATATTTACACCGTTTTTCTTAAGTTCTGCAGCAAGATTAAGAGGAGTCTGACCACCAAACTGTGCAATAACACCGAGAGGCTTCTCCTTATTGTAGATGCTTAATACATCTTCTGTTGTAAGAGGCTCAAAGTAAAGCTTGTCTGAAGTATCATAGTCTGTTGAAACTGTTTCAGGGTTACAGTTAACGATAATTGTTTCAAAGCCAAGTTTCTTAAGCGCAAGTGCTGCGTGAACCGAACAGTAGTCAAATTCGATACCCTGACCGATTCTGTTGGGACCACCACCGAGAATCATAATCTTCTGTTTGTCAGAAGTTGTTGATTTGTCTTCTGCGTTGTAGGTTGAGAAGTAGTAAGCACTGTCCTGTGTTCCGCTTACGTGAACGCCTTCCCATGCTTCTTCAACACCAAGGGCAATTCTCTTGTTTCTGATATCTGCTTCGGAAACACCAAGAATCTTTCCGAGATATTTATCTGAGAAACCGTCCTTCTTAGCTTTAATAAGAGCTTCGTCAGCAGGAACGGTGCCTTTGTTTTTAAGAAGTTCTTCTTCCTCTTCAACAAGTTCTTTCATCTGTTCAATAAAGTAGTGCTTAATCTTTGTAAGGTTCCAGAGTTCTTCTACAGTTGCACCTTTACGAAGGGCTTCATACATAATGAACTGTCTTTCTGATGTAGGGAAAGCAAGCATCTTAAGAAGTTCTTCTTTGCTCTTGTCGTTGAAGTCCTTAGCGAATCCAAGACCCATACGACCGTTTTCAAGAGAACGGATTGCCTTCTGGAATGCTTCTTTATATGTCTTACCGATACTCATAACTTCACCAACGGCTCTCATCTGAGTACCTAACTTATCCTGAACACCCTTGAATTTTTCGAATGCCCATTTAGCAAATTTGATAACAACATAGTCGCCGTCGGGAACGTACTTATCAAGTGTGCCGTACTTTCCACAGGGAATTTCATCAAGTGTAAGTCCTGAAGCAAGCATTGCGGATACAAGAGCGATAGGGAAACCTGTTGCCTTTGAGGCAAGTGCTGAAGAACGTGATGTACGAGGGTTAATCTCGATTACAATGATACGTCCGTCCTCAGGGTTTCGTGCAAACTGTACGTTTGTACCGCCGATAACTTCAACTTCATTTACGATTGAATAAGCCTGACGCTGTAATTCTTTCTGAACATCTTCGGAAATTGTAAGCATGGGAGCGGAACAGAAGGAGTCACCTGTATGAACACCCAGGGGGTCGATATTCTCGATGAAGCATACGGTAATCATCTGGCCTTTTGCGTCACGAACAACTTCAAGTTCAAGTTCTTCCCAGCCAAGAACCGATTCTTCAACAAGAACCTGTCCAACCAATGAAGCTTTAAGACCTCTTTCACATACTGTCTTTAATTCTTCCTGATTATATACAAGTCCGCCGCCGGCGCCACCCATTGTGTATGCCGGGCGAAGAACTACGGGATAGCCTAACTTGTCGGCAATTGCAAGAGCTTCCTCTACTGAATAGGATACTTCGCTTCGTGCCATTTCAATGCCAAGCTTGTCCATGGTCTTCTTAAATTCGATACGGTCTTCACCACGTTCAATGGCATCAACCTGAACACCGATAACCTTTACGCCATATTTATCAAGAATGCCTTTTGTTGCAAGTTCTGAACAAAGGTTAAGTCCTGACTGTCCTCCGAGGTTAGGAAGAATAGCGTCCGGTCTCTCTTTAGCGATTATTGCTTCGAGTCTGGTTACATTTAAAGGCTCGATATATGTAACATCCGCAATACCGGGATCTGTCATAATTGTAGCCGGATTTGAGTTAACCAAAACTATTTCATAACCCAAATTTCTAAGTGCTTTACATGCCTGAGTTCCTGAGTAGTCGAACTCACATGCCTGTCCTATGATAATAGGACCGGAACCGATAATAAGTACTTTTTTAATGTCATTTCTCTTTGGCATAATTCTTTCTCCTCCTGAAAGTTTGTGCTAAGTATAATAATATCACATATTCTATATCCTAAAAATAAGGACTTTCGAAAAATCGAAGGTCCTTAATCAATAGATTTAAAATATTTAACATTTTCGGAAATGCTGCCCTTGAAAACTGAAGAGCCTGCGACAACAACATTTGCTCCCGCTTCAAGAATTATTCCGATATTTTCCTTGGTAATTCCACCGTCAACCTCAACATCAACATTAAGATTACGAGCCAAAATTTCTTTTCTGAGCTCTTTAACCTTCTTAAGTGTCTCGGGAATAAGTTTCTGTCCACCGAAGCCGGGTTCAACAGTCATTACGAGAGCCATATCGATCATTTCCAGATAAGAAAACAGTTCCTCTGTGGATGTACCGGGCTTAATAGAAAGTCCGACCTTACAGCCTGCATTACGAATTGCTGAAAGTGTTGCTTTCACATCACTGCAAGCTTCCAAATGAACAGTAATAATATCTGCACCGAGCTTTGCAAACTCACCGATATATCTAACAGGCTCATTTATCATCAAATGTACATCAAAGGGAATAGTGGTAGCCTTACGAATAGACTCAATAACAGGCATTCCGAAAGAGATAGAAGGAACAAATAATCCATCCATGACATCTACATGAATGTAATCAGCACCGGCATTGGCAGCCTCTTCAATTTGTGAACCAAGCACGCAGAAATCTGCGGCAAGGATTGAAGGTGATAAAATCATTTGCTTTCCTTTCTTTCCGAATGAGCTACCCCATTGGAACTCATTTTTATTAGGTTAATGCATATCCGAAAAAAATACAATAACAGACAGATAAAATCCTACATAAAAAAAACTAATCTTCTTGGTAATTTTTCATAATTGCATTAATAAACAAAGGCTCTCGCTTTTGTTTTAACAAAAAGTCGTAGGTTTTTGGCCTACGACTTAAGTGTTTTAGAATAATCTCATCAAGTCTTCGTATGTTTCACGACGTCTGATCTGCTTTACGGTTCCGTCTTTACAAATCATAACCTCAGCAGGACGGGGACGTGAATTATATGTGGAGCACATGCTCCATCCGTAGGCACCTGCATCAAGCATTGCAACCAGGTCACCCTTCTTGATTTCAGGAAGCATACGGTCCTTGGCCAAAAGGTCTCCGGACTCACAAATATTACCGCATACAGTCACTTCTTCAAGTGCATCTCTGGATACTATTTTTCCGTCGCGAATTACTTCTATATCGTGCCAGGAATCGTACATTGAAGGACGAACAAGTACATTCATTCCGATGTCACATCCTGCATACTTTTTACCTGCATTCTGCTTTGTTGCGTGAACTCTTCCGAGAAGAACGACACCTTCGGCTACACAGTATCTTCCGGGCTCTGACTTAAACATAACAGTCTTTCCATAGCTTTCAACAAAGTAATCAAGTATTACTTCCAAACGTTTTTTGAAGTCTTCCATAGGATACTCTGCTTCATCCTGTTCAAGCTTATGATAGGGAATTCCATATCCGCCGCCAAAGTCAATAAATTCAAGATCTTTAAACTGCAGAGCAATTCTTAAAAGATTGTCTACAGCCTGAAGATAGGGATCGGGCTGCATAAAGCCTGAACCGATATGCTGGTTTATTCCCGCAATGGTAAGATTATACTTTTTGCAGATTTCAAAAATCTCCGGAATATCTTCTTCGGCAATACCGAATTTTGTCTTCTTTCCGCCGGTAACAACCTTTTCGCAGTGACCTGCTCCCACTCCGGGATTAAGTCTTACGGCACATTTCCCGCCGGGATTAAGTTCTCCGTACATTTCAAGCTGTGAAAGGCTGTCAAGACTTGTCATAATATTATGGTCTATTGCGTACTGCATTTCTTCGGGACCAACATTATTTGGTACAAAGAAAATACGATCATAAGGAAAACCTGCCGCCTCGAGCATTTTGATTTCGCCGACGCTCATTGCATCACAATTTACGCCTTCATCAAGCGCAAGCTTTAATATGTGAATATTTGTGTTTGCTTTTACGGAATAATTAGCGGTGTAAGGATATTTGGTAATAACCTGTGACACGTCATGCATATGCTTTCTGATAACTTCTTCACTGGCAACATAGAGTGGTGTTCCGTATTCTTTTGCGATTTCTTCGGGAGAGTTTCCCTTAAAGAAATCTACTTTTTCGATATATGAATTCATTGTTTGTCCTCTGCTTCTTATAACATATGTGCTCTAAGCTCTTCGCCTGAAAGAGGGCTTAAGTAAGCGGGAGCAATATCAAATACTGTCTTACAACCGTTTACGCCTTCACTGTGAAGTCTGTTAATTGCTCTTGCATATGCAATAATAACAGAAGCGGTAAATTCAGGGTTTGAATCAAGCTTTAAGCTGTATTCGATTACGTGGCTGTGTTCTTTGTTGGCACCGGTCACACCGCTTCTGAATACAAATCCACCGTGAGGAATTTCCTTGTGGTCACGCTCGAATTCTTCTTCTGAAATAAAGTGAACTGTTGTGTCATAGTCAGAGAAATAGTTGGGCATGGTCTTGATATCTTCTTCAATCTTTGCAAGATCGGCACCTTCCTTGGGAACTACAAAGCATTCTCTTATGTGCTTCTGTCTTGTTGTAAGTTCAGGGTTCTTTCCTGCTCTTACTGCTTCAAGAGCTTCTGCTACGGGAATAGTGTACTGCTTGCCGTTCTTTACGCCTTCTACGCGGCGGATTGCATCGGAGTGTCCCTGAGAAACGCCCTTGCCCCAGAATGTATAATCCTGACCTTCAGGTAAAATGCAGTTTCCGTATAATCTAAGAAGAGAGAACATACCGGGATCCCAGCCTGCTGAAATCAATGCAATATGTCCTGTTTCTTTTGCAATCTTGTCTACGTTTGCAAAATGTTCGGGAATACGTGCGTGCGTATCAAAGCTGTCAATTACGTTAAAGTACTTTGTATATTCGGGAGTCATTTCAGGAAGATCTGTAGCGCTTCCTCCACAGATAACCAAAACATCAATGTCATCTTTATACTTTTCAATTTCCGAAACGTTTACTACAGGTACTCCTGCTGTAATAAGCTTTACAGAAGCAGGATCTCTACGAGTAAATACTGCCTTCAGTTCGCAGTCTGCATTCTGCATAATAGCGCATTCTACGCCTCTTCCCAAATTGCCGTATCCTAAAATACCGATTTTCATGATTTTTCCTCCATTTATTATATAAGTAGTTTTTTATTTATCTAAATCCGGTTAATCCAGATTCTTTTCCAAAATAGTAATTTTATTTTTAAGAGCTTCCTTCATTACTTCCACCAGGTTCGGTTCATTTGAATAAAGGCAGGTATCTGATTCGTCTCCTGTGAGGGTTCCCGTTAACACATATGATGAATCCGTAATAAAACGAATCTGACCTTTATCAGGCTGTGTTTCATATATGGTTGCGCCGTCTGTTTTATACCCATTGGTGAGAATGACCACCTTTAGGCCTCCGCCTATCAGCTCCTTAAGCTCCCGGTCGTACTCAATAATCAGCTTTTCGTCAGCCATAATATAAAGACGCTTTTCGCAGGTCTTTAGCATTTCGTATATTTTATCCTTAATGTGCCTAGTGCCGTTTATTGTTAAATATCCGCCGGTAGGTGCCTTTTCTTTGGGAGCGGTCTTAAGCAGCTCCTCGGCCTTTCTTGATAACATTCTTAATGAATTTTCCGTAAAATTCTTTACGGAAACAGGAACATACTTTGAAGTTTCCCCTTCACTTATATATGCAGCCCCTTTCTCAACCAGTCCCGCAAGCGAGCTGTATACATTAGATCTTGAAATGCCGGTTTCTTTGGCTACTTCATAACCCGACATAGCTCCGTTCTTTAAAAGAGACTCATAAATAGCGGCTTCCTGCCCTGTCAGTCCAAAAACTTTTAAGTTGTCCGTAAAACCAGCAGCAGGCATTTCTTACTCCATAAGTGCATTAGTGTTTCTGTTTAGGAACACTTTATTACCATCATTAAAAAAAGTCAATACCATTGTATACAATTTTGCGTAAAAAAAGCTGCTTCCTTTTTGGAAGCAGCTTTCAAAGCTTACATATCTAATTATTTAAGGAAATCCTTAATGTCAGCATATACGCCCTTGCCATCAAGCTTATACTTTTCAACAAGTGCTGCTGCAGGACCGGATTCACCATAAATATCCTGCATACCAAGCTTCTTAACAGGAACAGGATTCTTAGCAGCAAGAACATCACAAACTGCTGAACCAAGTCCGCCGATAACGGAATGTTCTTCAACTGTAACAACCTTACCGGTCTTCTTTGCACTGTTAAGAACGATTTCTTCATCGAGAGGCTTAATGGTATGGATGTTAATAACTTCAGCACTGATTCCGTCTGCTGCAAGCATTTCTGCTGCCTTAAGAGCTGAATCAACGCAGATACCTGTTGCAACGATTGTTACATCGGTACCTTCCTTAAGAAGAACACCCTTTCCGATTTCAAACTTGTAATCAGGCTGATCATTGATTACCGGAACTGCTGCACGCCCGAAACGAATGTATACAGGTCCAACATATTCAATAGCTGCGCGAACAGCTGCCTTAGCTTCCACATCATCGGAAGGAACGATAACTGTCATTCCGGGAATGGTTCTCATTAAAGCAATATCTTCATTACACTGGTGAGTAGCACCATCTTCACCTACGGTAATACCTGCGTGAGTAGCACCAATCTTAACATTAAGATGAGGATATCCGATAGAGTTACGAACCTGTTCGTAGTTACGACCTGCTGCGAACATGGCGAATGAGCTGATGAAAGGAATCTTTCCGCAGGTTGAAAGACCTGCTGCGATACCGGTCATGTTACATTCAGCAATACCACAGTCAATATGTCTGTCGGGGAATGCTTTCTTAAATACACCTGTCTTGGTTGCACCTGCAAGGTCTGCATCCAAAACTACAAGGTTAGGAAATTCTGCTCCGCATTCAGCAAGAGCATTACCATAACTTTCACGAGTTGCAATCTTTACTACATCTGCCATTAGTTTGCACCCCCTAATTCTTCAGCGATTTTGTCAAGGTCTGCCATAGCGATAGCATATTCTTCATCGTTAGGAGCCTTTCCGTGCCAGCCTGCGCTGCCTTCCATAAAGGATACGCCCTTACCCTTAACGGTCTTGGCAATAATTGCTGTAGGCTGTCCCTTAGTTTCTTTTGCTTCCTTGAAAGCTGCACGAATTTCGTCGAAATCGTTACCGTTGATATTAATTACATGGAAGTTGAATGCTTCAAACTTCTTATCAATAGGATAAGGTGAGCAAACATCTTCAATCTTACCGTCAATCTGAAGGCCGTTGTTATCAACGATTACTACAAGGTTATCAAGAGCTCTGTGTCCAGCGAACATAGCAGCTTCCCAAACCTGTCCTTCCTGGATTTCACCATCACCAAGAAGTGTATATACGCGGAAATCTTTATTGTCTAACTTAGCTGCAAGAGCCATACCAACTGCTGCAGAAATACCCTGGCCAAGAGAACCTGAAGACATATCCACACCGGGAGTTTCCTGCATACAGGGATGTCCCTGAAGGTAAGAACCTAAGTGACGAAGAGTAGGAAGATCTTCTACAGGGAAGTAGCCGCGGTTAGCAAGTGCGCTGTATAAACCGGGAGCTGTATGACCCTTGGAAAGAACGAATCTGTCGCGATTTTCCATCTTGGGATTCTTAGGATCAATGTTCATTTCATCAAAATAAAGATAAGTAAAGATATCTGCTGCAGATAAGGATCCACCGGGATGTCCGGCTTTTGCACCGTGTACTGCGGTTACGATACCCTTACGAACTTCATTTGCCATTTTCTGAAGTTCAAGGTTTTCCATAATTATCTCCTTTTATAATAATTTTTCTGTTTCATCTAAAATGAATTTAGCACAGTTTATTACTCTGTTAAAGTATAAACTGTGCTATTTAGTTTTCATATTTTGCTTAATTCTGTCCGTAATAAGCATTTTTACCGTGTTTACGAAGGTAATGCTTATCCTGAAGTTCCTGCGGTGCAGGTTTTACTTCTTTATTAATAAGTTCGGTTCTGAAAGCCATTTTTGCAACTTCTTCAAGCACAACCGCATTGTGAACCGCTTCATGCGCATCCTTACCCCAGGTGAAAGGACCATGATTTTTACAAAGAACTGCGGGAACGGCCATATAATCCTTATCTTTATAGTAATCGGTTATAAGAAGTCCTGTGTTCTTTTCGTAGGCTTCATCAATTTCTTCTTTTGTGAGGCATCTTAAGCAGGGAACCTCACCGTAAATATAATCGGCATGTGTGGTTCCGTAACAGGGAATGCTTCTTCCTGACTGCGCCCAGCTTGTGGCATATGATGAATGTGTGTGAACCACACCACCGATATCGGGGCAGGCTTTATACAGTTCAAGGTGAGTTGCTGTATCCGATGAAGGCTTATATTTACCCTCCACCTTTTCACCATCAAGATTCATTACTACCATATCATCGGGAGTAAGCTTATCGTATTCAACTCCTGAAGGTTTAATAACGAAAAGACCGCTTTCTCTGTCGATGCCGCTTACATTACCCCATGTAAAGGTAACAAGTCCGTATTTAGGAAGAAGCATATTTGCTTCATATACTTCTTTTTTAAGCTGTTCTAACATTTTATTTTCCTCTTTATTTTGTATTCTTAATTGCTGAAGCTTCAACTTCAAGAGCTTTTCTGTAGCTTACGATATATTCGTCAAATCCCTTTGCATCCTCAGCATCGGGTTCGATAGTGGAAGCATTCATTCCTACAAATACTTTATTTGAAAGGTAATCTGCAAGACTTTCGCCTTCTTCCTTCTGAACCATATATGAAGCAAGAACTGCCATTCCCCATGCACCGCCTTCACCTGCGGTTTCCATTACTGAAACCGGTGCATTTAATGCAGCTGCAAGAACCGACTGTCCTACACCCTTTGTTTTGAAAAGTCCGCCGTGGCCTGTAATAGAATCAACCTTAACGCCTTCTTCCTTGAGCATTATGTCACAACCCATCTTTAATGTTGCAAGAGAAGCATAAAGATGTGTTCTCATAAAGTTTGCAAGATTCATCTTTGCATTCTGCTCTCTGATAAATAAAGGACGACCTTCATCGAAAGCTGTTACGCCCTCGCCTGAGAAATAGTTGTAAGAAATAAGTCCACCACAGTTTTTGTCACCTTCAAGAGCCTTGTTGTAAAGGGTTCCGAAAAGCTTTGTCATATCAACTTCTATACCGTAGCTTTCAAGAGCTTCCTTAAATAAGTTAACCCATGCATTAAGGTCTGAAGTACAGTTGTTACAGTGAATCATACCTACAAGATCACCTGCAGGTGTTGTAACAAGGTCAACCTCCTTGTATACCTTTGAAAGATTCTTCTCTAAAACTACCATGGCAAACACGCTGGTACCTGCAGATACGTTACCGGTTCTTACCTTTACCGCATTTGTGGCAGCCATACCTGTTCCGGCGTCACCTTCACAGGGAGCTACGGGAATACCCGCTTCAAGTTCGCCGCTGTCGTCGATAAACTTTGCACCTTCTGCAGTAAGTGTGCCTGCATTGTCGCCTGCGACCAAAACCTTAGGGAAGATCTGCTTTAATGTATAAGGCATACCTTCTTTTGCAAGAATATCGTCGAATTTGGCAACCATTGCAGCATCGTAATCTTTTGTTGCAGGGTCGATAGGGAACATACCTGATGCTTCACCGACACCCATAAGCTTTTCACCGGTAAGCATCCAGTGAATGTAGCCTGCAAGAGTTGTCTGGAATGCAATGTCCTTTACGTGGCTTTCCTTGTTAAGAATTGCCTGATAAAGATGTGCAATACTCCAACGCTGAGGAATATTGTAATTGAAGCATTCGGTAAGCTTCGCAGCAGATTCTTCGGTAATTGTATTTCTCCATGTTCTGAAAGGAACAAGAAGTTTTCCGTCTTTATCAAATGCGAGATAACCATGCATCATTGCGCTGATACCGATGGCAGCCAGCTTTTTAATTCCTGTACCGTATTTGCTCTGTACATCCTTTTTAAGGTCTGCGTAACAGCTCTTAAATCCGGCATGAATTTCATCCATGGGATATGTCCAGATACCGTTGTCTAAATGGTTTTCCCATTCATGACTTCCCTGGGCAATGGGTGTATTCCTGTCATCAACAAGAACGGCTTTAATTCTGGTTGATCCAAATTCAATACCAAGAACAGCCTTTCCCCCTTCGATTAGTTTTTTGATTTCTTCATTTGAATAAGACATCCTGCTTCCTCCTGAATTATTTTAATTCGTACTTACATATTAAATGTCAAATATTGTTTGCTCTCGCCATATTTTGCGAATTTTGCATCATTACTATATTTATATCACATATCAAATGCGGATTATTTACTGATATTTATTTTTCTATTTCATTTTCTTACGATGATGCCTTTATACAGACCGGCTCATTGTCATAACAGAAGGGATGTCAAAATATACATTCTGACATCCCCAATATATTTTATATTATTTTAAGCGCATCCTTGCATTCGTTGCGAGCACTTCTGCTAAAAATCTTTCTTGGTTGCTTCGTACAAAGCTATACTGGCCGCAATCGGAAGATTAAGGCTGTCTATTCTGTTTGAATGAGGAATAATCACGCTGGTTCCCTCATCAAGAAAACTGTCCGGAAGACCCGTGGCTTCATTGCCGAATATCAGTGAGAACGGTGCGGTAAATTCCGTTTCCGGAAGTTTTTTCTTTGCTTTTAGCATAAACGGATACGTATCTCTGTCTCCGATTTTTTTCTTATAGTCGGCAAAAGAATCAAATTCTTCAACATTCATTCTGAAGATTGCACCCATGGAGGCCCTGACGGTTTTGGGATCAAACGGGTCCACACAGGGTTTCATAATTGCGAGATTTGTGATGCCAAATCCGGTTGCGCTGCGCATAATAGTTCCCATATTTCCCGCATTTGAAGGATTATTTAATACAACATGGGATGAAGAATAATCAAGTTTTCTTGAAAACTTGTCAAACTCGCCTATAACGTAACAGTTTTCTTTTTGAGAAAGAATGTTAAACGGCTTGTCTGAAAATTCCATCGGCACATGACATTCCCTGCAAAGTTTTTCCAGCTTCAGAAAAACTTCGCCCCGATCCATGGAAGAATGAACATATACTTTTCTTGCATATTCGGACGCATAATTTAAAAGTTCAAAAGTAAGAGTAATACCCAAAGCATAGCTTACGGGATCTTCTCTTTTATATCTTTTCATAATCTACTCCGTTATTCACTCTTTTCTTCGGTCTCATCGGTCTCGGATGAATCTTC
>JAKSRT010000030.1 GCA_024403485.1 Lachnospiraceae bacterium | reverse complement strand
TATATTATCTGAAAGGTCATTAAAGATATCCTCACTGCTTAGCTTCGTCTTTGGAACATATGTCACCTCAAATACAATTTCTCGAATGAAATCCTCATGACAAATACTGCATAATATTTCGGTTTTTCCGTTTGTTTCAGCCTTCAATCTTCCGTTTTCATCAAAAATAGCTCCGTCGCTACATGTCCATTCAATTTCAAACGGATATCCTTCCACTTCTTTAGGAAAATGCAAATCATCATGTATATTTTTAAGCGACTCATTTCCGTTTAAAAAAAGCACTATCAAATCCGGATAGAAGCGAGTGTATATTTCTTCATATTCTTCCACAGTTAATTCTTTTTCCTTTAGCGAAACAAATATGTCTTCTTCACCCACACCCTCTACTTTGGCTGTAACATATACGGATTCATCTCCATTGGAATAATTCGGTCTTACAATTGAGCCATCCATTCCTACAAGTGAGTCCTCTCCGGATTTTAAATATGCAATTAGGGATAACAATATAATCAAAAAAAATAGCTTCCACTCTTTAGTAAGCATCCCATTTTTTCTTTTCTTATCAGACATTGATTTTTACCAATTTTGATCCCAGATATATGGAAAACCCATATAATATCAGACAGGCTGTCATAAATATGATGCCCTTTAGATTATGATAAAGTACGTCGAAGTACCCTTTAGATGTCAGTCCAATATAAGCAATAATAAAAAATGGTACTACTTCCATTATTCTCAGTTCTAATTTCTTCTGTGCTATAAGTACTTGTATCTCCCTTTCAACTTCTGCTTTAGCTTTTACCGTATCTGCTGTTGTTTCCAACACCTGGCGTATATTTCCACCGTTTCTTTTTGCTGTTTCAAACACTTTAGCAAAAATACGAATATCATCAACGCCGCTTCTTTTGCCTAAATCAACAAGGAAGCTTTCCAATGTTTTATTGATAGAAAGACATTTTTTTAAGTGAATAAGTTCCTGTGCCATAACACTTGTTTCTCCATAAAATAAAAGAATATCTTTCCTGGCTTCCAAAAAAGCATTTTCCAGGGCAAATCCGGCTTTTACATTCGCGTTTACACTGTATAAAACCTCAGCAAATTCATCAGTAAGTTTCTCTTTTTGTTTTAAAATTAGTCTCCTTTTGTAATACTTTAAATAAAATGGAACAGTTGCTAGTGATATAAAGAAAAAAATAAGCGAATTGTAGAAAAAGATTGCTACACCGGCAAGAATCAACAGATAAATAGAAAGAACCCCCGTTACTTCATAAAAAGAATACCTGTACTCATCATACCTTCTCATGTGTAAATCCTATTATAGAAACTATATATATTATTAAGTTTCACTGTTATATACTTTCAAATATTTTTCCTGATGAATAAGATTATTCTGTTTTACCAAACATCCATCTTTAAAAACAAATAATTTGTTAAATTCAATTTCTCCCTCCTTCATCCCTTTTATTTCTGATATTTCCATAACCTTCCTGGATTTATCTCTTAGTCGGCCAAGATGAACAATAATATCTATTCCACTGGCGATTTGGCCTCTAATGGCTGATAAGGGAAGTTCCATTCCCATTAATACCATAGTTTCCAGTCTTGTTATCATATCTTTGGTTCCATTAGCATGTCCTGTCGAAAGGGAACCATCATGTCCTGTATTCATAGCTTGCAGCATGTCTAAAGCTTCAGCGCCTCTTACTTCTCCTACGATTATCCTTTCGGGCCTCATTCTCAAAGAAGTTTTTATCAAATCACGTATTGTAATCTTTACACAATCATCTATATTGGCATTTCTGGTTTCGAGTTTGACAATATTTTCTGCATTAATAATATTTAATTCCGCACTGTCTTCTATGGTTATTATTCGTTCATCTGAGGGGATAAACTGCGATAATACATTTAAAAAAGTTGTCTTTCCCGAACCAGTTCCTCCTGAAATAAAAATGTTGTATTTACTTATTACCAGTCTTTTCAAAAATTCCGCAGCTTCAGTTGTTATCGATCCCAATGTCAGTAGTTTTTCCATTGTCATAGGTTCTTTCGGAAATCTTCTGATTGTTACAATCGGACCATTTAATGCCACAGGCGATAAAACAATATTTACGCGCTCTCCGGATAATAATCTCGCATCAACTATTGGATTTGCCTCATTTACGCTTCTGTTACATCCGGCCACAATTTGCTGGATTACATCCATCAGTTTATTATCCGATTCAAAAGATTTATTAGTTTTTATAAGTCTTCCGGCTTTTTCGATAAATATTCGATCACTGCCGTTTATCATTATTTCCGTTATTTCGTCATCATCCAGATACTCCTGCAAAACGTCCAGTTTCTTTAGTGAGCAAAATATCTCTTCACGTATGTTTTTTATTTCTCCCGGACTGTACTCTTTCCGCTCCGGATAGTTCATTAACACATCATCGATGCACGAATAGATTTCCGCATCTTCAATGTTTCCTGAAAAGTCAATCCTTTCCACGGTCCCTGCAACAATGAGCTTTTTTAATTCAGCCTTAGTCATCCGGTCACCTTGGGCTCACTTAAAAGCCTCTCTTCGAAATCAAGTTCTTTGCTGATATGTTTTGCCAAGTCTGAATATGGCAACATCTCATAGCTTCCCGGGATTTCTCTAAACAACGGTATACTCATTTTCTGAGTCTTATCCATCACATCGCCAAAGCTGCTTTCATATAGAAGAGCTTCATACTGACTTAATTTAGCCGTAGATATTCTTTTGTTATCTGTTAATGTATATACCCTGCTGCACATTCGTAATATCTCAAACAAACCATTTACATTCTCCGATAAATCTAAAATCAAATATTCATAATCCGTATACTCTTCAAATGCTTTTATAAAACCAACCCACTGCGTTGCGCTGATTCCTTCAAAGTTCCTAAACGAATGCACCGGCGGAACATAATCAAGCGTTCCTATTTTATCTATTACGCTTTCCAGCCTAAATGAAAAATTACTTGATCCACAGGTCCAAAAATAAAGTAAATCCATTAAATCCGCTTTATTCTTTGAAGCCATAATAGAATCAAACCCTGAAAAGCTTTCAAAATTTAAATATAAAGCTTTTCCTTTTTTTCCAAGAATCTGTCCAAGCGTTATAGCAAATGTTGTTTGAAACGTTCTCTTGATTGGCGAATAGATGCCTATAATAGATAAAGGCTTGCTGCAATTACGCCTTATTAGTTGAGATTCCTTTTTCGAGCAATACCTCATTATTTTTTTAAATATGGCTTCTGCGGACTGATATTTATAAATGTATGCTTCTTCACTATCTGATTCTGTTTTATTTTTTGATAATAAAATAATATTAGACGCTGATATTTTCAGTTCTGCTTCGGAATATAAATCTGCTGACAAAAGAAGTATATTTATTTCTTCTTCATTAGCATATGCCGCACATTGTTCATAGTCTGTAAACCAGATAACTTTCAGTGAATCTGTTTCCTTCGAATGAATATACTCATATAATCTTTCTGAGTAACTCTTCTCATCGTCACAAATAGCCAATACTATTCTTCCCATACACGCCTCCAAACATTAGTTGAATAAAAAAAGATTAATAGAAACTGATGCTAAAATCGGTAATGATAAATGTACCGAATATTTCACTCTCTTCTCTATATTTTGTAAATCCTGTTCCTCTAAATATGGGGTTATGATTCCTGATAAAAAAAGATTTCTAAAGTACAAGAAAAGATGTTTAATACGATTTTTAACTTTTTTTCGTAGCAATAACTTAGTTACTCCTATAAGCAGCGCTACAATCCAAATTGTTAAAAAATAAATAAGCGGCTCACCTATTGAAATTGCAGCAACAATAATCAATTTAATGTCGCCTGCTCCCAACGCTCCGACTGAAAAGAAAGGAAAAAGAAAAATCAGTATGAGCATAAGCTTGCCTATTCGTAATAACATCCCCTCAGAAGTTATTCGCGAATCAATATTCACGGATAAAAGATTGATGATTAATAATATAATCACAAGATAATTTGGAATTTTATGCTTCCAAAAATCAATAATAACTGTAAGACACAATACTAATAATTCCAGTATCGTCAAAAACTATTCATATGTTTCACCACCTGTCCTATTACTGTTCGCCAGTGGTAAAACCGATTATAGAAATATGATTTTATTTTGTAAATACTGTTTTTTGATTTTCTTTATTTTTGTTATTTTTGCCCAAAAAGCTTTTGCTTTCAAAGCAAAAAAAGCCCGCAAACACGCTTGTTTGCTGACTTTTTTGATGTCAAATGTTATTTTTTTCGATTCAGTTTTTTCTTATTTATTATATTTATCGCTTTATCACGTTAAAGTGATTGTTAAAAAATCAATTTATGCCAAAAATCCTCTGCTGCTTGATACATCCGTCACAAGATTATTCAGCAAAGATTTATTGTAGGTTAGCCCTGAATAAACTTTCTCTGAGTTTCCCATTACAGATCCTGAAGTATCATTCTTAGATACCGTATTGTATGCTTCAGACAGGTTAGTATAGACCTTTATTATTCTTTCTATTATTTCCGAATCATAATCTAAAAAAGCTTTTGTAAGCTCTTTATTGCAAAATACATAGAGACTTATAAATTCAAGGCCAAGATCTTTTGATACATTAACCGACGCCATAAGCTCTTTATTAACGCTTTTTGCCCTGTTTACATTAACCCTGAAAGCTTCTTTTTCACCTGCATTAAGAGCATCCAATGCGTCGGACAAATATTGAATTCCCATATCATAAAGAATGGCAATCATCTCCGTTTTATTGGCTTTACTGATTCGTAGAGTAAAATCCTGTATCTTTTCTTTTGTCATAAATAAACTCCGAATTTATTACTGAAGAAGCTGAAGTACCTGAGAAGGTCTTTCATTAGCCTGCGCAAGCATGGATGTTCCTGCCTGAACAAGTACCTGGTTCTTTGAATATTCACTCATTTCTTCTGCCATATCGGTATCCATAATTCTTGAGTAGGCAGCTGTCATATTTTCTTCGGAAATATCAAGAGTTCCTACAGTATGCTCAAGTCTGTTTACATATGCACCAAGAGAGCTTCTTGCATCACTTATATACTTAAGCGCGCCCTTAATCTTGTCCATAAATTCACGAGCGTTTTCTTCGGTAGAACAATCAACTCTGTCAATTCCCATGGCTCTAAGGCTGACAGTGGGAATACGAATGTCCAGTGTCTGTCCTTCATTAGTACCTATCTGTACACCCATTGCACCGATACCGGTAATATCAAGGGTTACATCTTTACTTACATTACCCTTAATCTGAAGCTCCATCTTTAATCCGTTGGAGCCTTCAATATAAATGCTGTCTCGTTCAACGGTATATTTTGCACCGGTTCCAAACTTATCGGGATCTAAAGTCATGGAAACCGATGATGGATCAATGTTGCCATCAGCATCCAAAGCAGCAGTCAATCCGGTAATCTCGTATAAACCGCTTCTTACTTCATCGCTGTATGTTACAACCTTTACATTCTCGTCTGAAGTATATCCCTTTAGATCAAAGTTTCCGTTAAGAAGAACTTCTCCGTTATACATGGTTGTATCTGCTACACGTTCGATTTCTTCTTTGAGCTGCTTAATCTCGCTATCAATTGCTACTCTGTCCTCATCTGTAAGTGTTCCGGTTGCTGCCTTTGTAGCAAGTTCACTCATTCTCTGAACCATTTCGGTTATTTCTGATAATGCGCCCTCTGCAATTTCTGTTGCAGACATACCGTCCTTTGAATTCTGGTTTGCAATTTCAAGACTTCTGATCTGAGCGTTCATTCTTTTTGCCATTGCAAGACCCGAAGCATTGTCCTTTGCATGGTTGATTTTGTATCCCGTTGAGAGCTTCTCAAGAGAATTCGAAAGCATACTGTCACTTTTTGTTAATGCTGAATGTGCAACCATTGCGGAAACATTGTAATTAATCTTCATAAATTATTCTCCTAAACTTTCTAAAAAGGTCTTGGCTACTTTATATAACTGAACGGTTGAAACCTCTTCACTGTTATCCTTCATAGGTATTCTGTTGAAGGCTGAAAGGTCTGCTTCTCTTGAGTAAACTACTGTCACGCCTTCACCTAATATATCGGCAGTTTTCTTTAATTCAGTAACCGTATCTTTGTAATTACAAGCGATATAACCTGAAATCTTTCCATCATTTACAGTGAACTTTGCTGAAACCTTTCCAAAATAATCATTTTGGAACATAACGGATACATTAGGTTCTTCGTTTTCATTGTGAACAATCTTTAATGCCACATCCGTCATTTCACCGGCAACTTCGAGCGGAACATTATAGGTTTCATTCTTTGCCAGAGATGCAGCCACTGTTAACTGCTTATGAGTAAGCATCAGTTCTCTGACATCAATATATTTTTCTGAGTTCATTGCCTCTTCAAATACGGCTTCCTTGGAATTTTCCATCAGGCTCTCATATTTCTCATAGGCTTCTTCTTTTTCAGCGAAGTTTTCTTTGACTTCATTAATTTCTTCTCTGAATTCCTTACCTCTTATATCATCAACCTTTTTGAAGGCTGCGTTCTTACGATTAATAAGCTGGTTAGCCGCAAGAAGATTTGAAACGGTAACAGGTTCAGAATGAGCAATCAGTTCTTCAACTGTGTTTGATGAAGCCTCAAGGCCCGCCTTGAACTCTTTGTATTGAGAGTTCTGATACTGCTTTTCTATATTTTCTTCAGCTTCGGCAAATTCATTGTCTTCACGATTCATCAAATCAAAAGCCTGATTTAATGTGGTATTTTCACCCATTCCCGAAGCTTTCATAACCATGGGCTCCAGGCTGCTTTCAAGTTCCCTTACCAGGAATCCGAAGGAGCTATCTACCTTTACATTCATTCCAATGTTTTTAGCGGATTTCATCTCATTTTTAAGATTGGCGAAAGAAAGCTCCCTTCCGGTCTTAAGCAATCCGCCGATAGCAGCATAATCTGTTTTTTCAAGCTGATGAAGAACCCTGTATACTTCGATAAACTGCTGTCTTTCATCCTTCTCTATGTTCTCGCTTCTCTCAAGCTTATAGAGGAATTTGGAATAGCGTTCCATTCTGGCTTCATCGGCAGTTTCTTTGGCCTCGACATATTCTTCAAGCTCAGATATGGTCATATTCACGGGGGAAGTTCCCTTGCGAATAAGATTAAGTGTATCTTCCGGCGCAATCGACTTAATAATATGCGTAAGCTTTGTATCAAGACCACTAACTTTTTCAACATTTTCCCTGGTGATTTCCATGGAATTATAACCAAGAACTCTCACTGCGCGACGGTTTGTCTCATTTATCTCAAGTCCTGTATCCTTAAGAAGCTCGTCAACATTTCTGAAAGCCTTTTTGATTGAATCCCCAAGATCTTTTCTTACTTCCGTATACATCTTTTCGTATTCAATACCGGCTGTTTCATAGGTCTTCTTAAGATTATTTCCCTCTGCCCGTAATGTGAGAAGATCCGCATCGGGAATTACAGTCATCATACGGCCGATAAGTGCGACAGGAGCATCTGCTATTTCATTAACGGTTTCCTTAACCTCATTGATTGCTTTTACTTCCTGATATTCGGGAGTTTTCTCAAGAGCCGTAAGTGCCTCCACATATGTCTCAAGATTTTTGGTATCTATGGAAAATCCGCTTTCTATAAGTTTTAAGTTGGCTTCCGTGGTCATCTTAAGACGAACCTCTTCCATAACTCTTGTGGCGCGAAGTTCACCTTCCGAAAGATTCAAAATATCCTCGGTGATTCTAAGGGCTTGCTCATACTTGTTCTCGTTTCTAAGCAAATCCACATCTTTAAGATTTTTGCCCTCAACAAGTGCGATTTCAATCGCTTTATCCATTTTTTCCTGTGTGAGCGGAAGGGCTAAACTTTCCACTTCCTTAAGTTTGCTTAAATGTGCCTCATCCACAACAAAGGAGTTTTTAACAAGCCACATTGCATCTTCAACAATGTTTTCTTCAATTTCATTGTTACCGGAAAATCCACCTTCAAAAATGCCACCTTCTTTGGTAAGAAGTTCTGTTACCTGCTGCTTTAAATCGGCATTATCGGCAAAAGAAGCTTTCATGGCAAAATATCCGTGGGCCTCTGTTGTAAAATATCCTGCTCCTGATTTTTCGACAGCATTTCCGGCAGAGAATTTTGCAAGATATAAATTATCGATAGTAAGAGATTTTCCTGTGGAAACAAAGTAATTTTTCATTCCCTCGGTCATCTCTGTCAGCTCTTTTGCTTTATCTATGGCATGACTTATTTCTTTTTTAAGCTCGGGATCAAGGTCATCTGTATAACCTTTGATTTCGACTCCGGCTTTAACAAGTTCCATTTTTATATGATCAAGAATAGTTTCCGAATCGGAAAGGTTTACATCCTTAAGATTTCCATCCTTGGAATATTCTTTGTATTCCTCTTTTGATAAAGTATGAGCCAGCACAATCTGTTCGTTGGTTGTGTTCAGCGCGGACTTTGCCTTTGTATCGTTTTGAATATCGGCAATGGTCTTTGAACCGGTCTCATATTCCATATTATTTTGTAAAGAAGGGCTGATTAAAAAGCCGGCAGATGCGCCGGAGATTTCAGATTGTCTATAAGTATTATAGCTTTCTTTGGCATGTTCGAATTCGGCCCTTGAGTAGTTGTCAAAAGATATTTTCAAAACGGTCCTTTCCTCGACATCCCTGTGAAATTTTCCTAAAAGAAAATAAGTACCTCCGTGTACTCACTTATTATTTCGGAGAGATTTGTAATTTTCTTAACACTACATAAAAATAAAAACAGCCTCACATAAGTGAGACTGTTTACTTTTTAAAATTCCAAAACAAGTGCGGTATAAGGAGGAATTACATCCAGGGTAATTGAATAGTCCTTGTAATCGCAGAAGTCCTTTTCTGCTTTATAAACCGTTTCAATTTCAACTCCGGTTCCGCCAAATTCCACGTCATTACTGTTAAGAACCAGCTTATACTCTCCCTGCATAGGAACACCCAACTTGTAATTTTCCCAGGCCATGGGAGTCATATTGTGAATAAATAGAAGGCATCTTTTATCGTCTTCAGTCCTTCTTATAAATGAGTATGTGCTTCTGTCCTTATCATCAGCATTAATCCATTCAAATCCTTTCCAGGAATTATCTTCTCTGTAAAGGCACGGATAATCACGATACATATCAAGAAGTTTTCCGACATACTTTTTCATGCCGGCATTTAACGGATTCTCCAACATAAACCAGTCAAGTTCACGTTCTTCACTCCATTCACGTTCCTGACCGAATTCCTGGCCCATGAACAAAAGCTTCTTTCCGCAATGACCAAACATAAATGTATAACCCAGACGAAGGTTGGCATACTTATCAATCTTAAAGCCAGGCATTTTTTCTACCATTGAGCACTTTAAATGAACAACTTCATCATGTGATAAAGGAAGAATATAATTCTCATATTCATTGTAGCTCATGGCAAAAGTAAGAGCATAATGGTTATCTTTTCTAAAGAATGGATCTAACTTCATGTATTCGCAGAAGTCGTGCATCCATCCCATATTCCACTTAAATGTAAATCCAAGACCGTCATCCTCAACCGCACCGGTTACCTTGGGCCATGCCGTCGATTCCTCAGCAATAGTCATAAACTGAGGATAATTTTTATGGATAATGGAATTTAAGTGTTTAAAGAATTCAATCGCATCAAGGTTCTTATTTCCACCATATTTATTGGGAACCCACTGTCCGTCTTTTTTGCCGTAGTCCAGATAAAGCATTGATGCAACCGCATCTACACGGATACCGTCGATATGAAACTCTTCAATCCAATAAAATACATTGGCAATAAGGAAATTCTTTACTTCATTATTGGAGTAATTGAATATCTTTGTTCCCCATTCGGGATGTTCCCCAAGACGAGGATCCGGATGCTCAAATACAGCTCCTCCGTCAAAATCTGCCAAACCGTGGGCGTCCTTGGCAAAGTGGGCGGGAACCCAGTCAAGAATTACACCGATTCCGTTTTGATGAAGGGTATCAACAAGATACATAAAGTCCTTAGGGTTTCCGTATCTGGATGTAGGTGCATAGTAACCTGTTACCTGGTATCCCCATGAACCGTCAAAGGGATGCTCCGATATTCCCATAAGTTCTACGTGGGTATATCTCATATCCTTACAATATTCCACAATTTTATCTGCAAATTCTCTGTAAGAATAATAAGCTCCGTCTTCACGTCCGGGATGTTTCATAAAAGAACCTATTTGACACTCATAAATTGCCAGAGGCTCTCTGAATACATTTTTGCTGTCTCTTTCATTAAGCCATTTTGAATCGTTCCAGGCATATCCTTCAAGATTGGTAATCTTTGAAGCCGTACCCGGACGCTTTTCGGCATAGTTTGCAAAAGGATCGGCTTTATAAACTACATCGCCCTTTGCTGTTTTAATAAAAAACTTGTAAAGATCGTTTTCTTTGGCTCCCTCTACAAATCCGGCCCATATTCCCCCCGGGCCTAATTTTGTCAGCGGTTTATCCCATTCGCGCCATTCATTAAATTCACCAATCACATACACTTCTTCAGCATTTGGCGCATATGTGGCAAAATACACTCCGTCTTTGCCATCCATATTGCAAAGGTGTGCACCAAGCTTTTTGTAAATCTCGTAGTGTGTGCCCTGCGCAAACAAGTACTGATCATCGTTTGAAATCTCGATGGGTTTCATTAGATATTTTCCTGCCTTTACTCTTTATTCGATAAAATCCTTCTCCCCAAGTATTATCATATCATTCTTGTCGTAACGCTTGCCTAACAATAAATCGAAGAAATGGCCCACATTTTTCTTTGAAGCATGTTCAATGGCCTTATCCACAATTTCTTTAACTTCTTTGAGAAGAACGCTGTGCGAATTCGTCTGTCGTTCATCTATAATTCTGTGAAGTTCAAGAATTCCCATTGCGTCAAAGACATACTCCTGATTGAAAGCATACTCTTTGGCCAGTTCTACCAATTCCGTGTTATCCAAAGGTTCGTTATCAATATATATTGTAAACGAATCAAGCAACGCTTTATTATCTTCTACAAATTTATGCTTCTGCCTCTTTGAAACAATCAAAATTACAAGCATATTCTTTTCCGGAGCACTTAATACGGTATTCATTGCTCTAAGAGTTTCAGGCCTCAACTCTTCAGCTTCTTTGACAATCATTGCTCCATTATATACTTTGGCAATGGTTGCTTCCGGATCTTCTTTTGCATTAAGGCTGCTTGCTCTCATAGAGCCGGATTTTGCCGTAACAAATCCTCTCGCCATAGCTTCGCTGACGAGCTGACTTCCGAGTTCAAATGCGCTGTCGCTGTCTGCACTGCTGATAATAATGTTGCCGGAATTACTATCGGCTACCATATTTTTAAGAGCATTTATTATCTGTTCACGCTCTATGTCATGCTGTACAAATGATTCAAACTTAGCCCACTGTTCGTCAGTAAAATCACCATTTATATATACCGATTCATGCGCATCGCTTTCCTCTTCAGGCGCAGTTATAAAGTCTGTGTTATCACCAACTATTCCGTAATCGGGACCATTCGAGTCATTACTTACAGTATCTTCTTCCAAAACCTCATTTACGGTTTCCGTTAGTTCATCAATATCTCCTGTTTTTTCCTCTAATGCCTCGTTTTCTTCAGCAATAGTATCGCTCTCAGCATCTTCGGTTTCTTCAACAATGATTTCTTCTTCTACAGTTTCAATATCTTCAGTAACGATTTCTTCTGCAGGCTCATCAGTATCAACGATAATCTCTTCCAACTCTGAAACGGCTTTTTGCGTCTTTGCCACGTCTTTAGAGTCCATATCCACCAAGGCCTGTTCAAAGTCCTCTACAACCTTGTCTGCTTCAAGGTCTCTGACTTCAAGGTCTTTCTGCATTCCTGCATAAGCGAATCTGTCCAGATAATCAAGGTTTCCTAAATTACTGCCATCATCTAAAGACCCCTCCTCTGAAACCTCTTCTTTTTCCGAAACATAAGGTGTTCTGTCAAAGAACAGTTCCTGAGGTGTAGGATCATTGTCTCTTTCATATACAGGTTCTTCTGTATTATTATCAACAGTCTCTAAAACAGAAGTTTCTGCTGTAGGCTGATCTGTAGGACCGGGTACATCTTCCTCTTCGATAATAATAATTTCTTCTTCTGCCACCGTATCTGCAGGAATTTTAGTTTGGGGATTATTAACAGCACTGTATATTTCATTATCAAGTTTATCTACAACTTCCTGAAAATCCTTGAGAAGTTCCTGCGTATCCGAAGAAACCTTTTTCTCAATCTCTTCAGTCCATCTCTTCTCGCGCGCTATACGTTGCTGCTCATACATTTCCATTACTTCGTCGATACAAATCTGACCGGTAATCTGCTTATCAATCAATTCCTGTTCAGGGATTACCATGCTGATCTGTCCGTCACCTTCAAGGGAAAGAACGCTATCGAACTTAAATTCAAGTGGCGAAACCGCAACTGCCTGATTATCGGCAAAGGAACCGTTTTCATTTGGATCGTCAATTATCTTAGAACCACCGAGAGCCTTTTCTATTTCTTCGCGTGAATATACAACCGTTTCATCGCTGAAAGTAATCTTATCACTCTCGTCGATGGTTATTTCGGTTATATCAGGATCGGAAATCTTTACTTCGCTGACTTCATTATTTGAAGCCGCTCCGTCTGCGTTCTTTAAAATT
The DNA here is from genome assembly GCA_024403485.1 of Lachnospiraceae bacterium. Classification (GTDB taxonomy): domain Bacteria; phylum Bacillota; class Clostridia; order Lachnospirales; family Lachnospiraceae; genus UBA1258. The sequence goes on along the minus strand of JAKSRT010000030.1, from coordinate 13,370 downwards.
TCTTCATTTAAAGCGTTTTCAGAAGCTCCGGCTTCTAAGACAGCACCTTCGATTTCTGCTTCTTTAAAATCAACATTTTCGTCTGTCTTCTGCCCAATATTTTCTTCTATAACATTTGCTTCTTCTGTTATTTCTTCTGTAGCTGATTCTTCAGTAGGCTCTGAAACTGCTGTCGGTTCTGAAATCGATTCCGGTTTCGTAACAACCTGAACAACAGGTCCTGCAACGGTAGGTATTACAACAGTATCCTCTTCTGCCTTTTTCGGAACTACAACAATTGTATCCTGAGTTACTTCTCCCGCAGGAGCAGAAATCTCGCCGATTACTGTTGTAGGTATTCTATCTTCTTCTTTGCTTCGAGAATCATCAAATATTACTTCATTGATACTGTTAGCCAATTCCTTCTGAAGATCGATGGTATTAAACTGTCCCACATTCATGGGCTGAACTTCAATGTCATCTGGAGTAACAGATACAATCGGTTCTTCAACCGGCGCAGTAACCGGTGTTACCAATTTTTTATATAAAGCATCCTCATTATCGGAAAGAGTTGCATGCTGGGATTTTAATTCCAAAGCCTTAATAACATACTTTCCCTCACCGAAGTAAATAATAATATCACTGCATTCCTTTATACACTCCGCTTCACGACCTGCCTTATGATAAAGATAAGCGAGTTCATACATCCACTTCTCTTTGCATTCAAGATTTTCATAATCTTCCAGAATTTTAATTCTGTCATCAATATTTGCTTCCAAAGCATCATTAAGCTTATAAAGCAAAATATACTTTCTCGGTTCTTTCGGAGCAAGAACGCAAAACTGATTATAATACTCCTTCGCATCCAAATAGTTGCCCAATTTAATAGATAATTCGCAAAGTGAATATACAGTCATACGGACTTTCGGATTGCGCTTATACGCAAGCAAAAGAACATCTACTGCATCCTCATATCTGCGACATTTTTTATATAAATCACTTATGGTGCAGAGCATACGGTTGTCTGATACATTTCTCCAGTCAACGGTATCCGCTATCTCCTGAGCTTCTCTAAACTGCTTTAAGGATATTAATTTTTTAATTTCTTCAGCACGCTGCTTATATTCGTACTTATCCACGTTTGCCTCTCATTCACATCCGCCACACAAATTTGCGTCAAATAGGGACCGCGGATGATATCCATAATGCCCCTATCCTAAAAAATTTTATCACAACATATATGCGATGTCAAAAAAAAGAAGCACTAAATCTAGTGCTTTTTATATAGGAAGAAACTGCTTCCAAAATCATGCGAAGTAAAACAAAAAAGCCGTAAACCTGCATTCAAGCTAAGCTTACGACTTCCGCGTGCGCCTCCAGGGACTCGAACCCTGGACACCCTGATTAAGAGTCAGGTGCTCTACCAACTGAGCTAGAAGCGCATTTATTAAGTTGTTGTTTCACAACGCAAAAATGAATATATCATACGATTTTTCTTTTTGCAACCATTTTTCTAAATTTTTTTTGATAATTTTTAAATATTTTTTTAACACACAATATATAGGGTTATATAGCTGTAACACACACAAGATTATATATTGATACCATATATAAAAATCCGTAAATCAATTCGGATTCAAATTCGGATTTATCCAAGACAGCAAAAATAGAAACTAAAACAATAAAGCTAGAGACAAAGATTGAAAGCCCAAGCAGTGCAGGCACAAAAAGTCCCGGCAAAAGAACGCATCCTGCAATTGCGAAAGTCCGATAAAGGTATTTTTTTAAATCTGCTCTTTTTAAACACACACAAAACCCAACTGCCAAAACAAAAAACGGCACTATTATTCTATATCCCGCTGCCACTTCATTTAGTGTCTTTGTAAAAGGCATAGTCACCTCATAGGTTTCTTTTCTAAACAGCGCAATGATGTAGTCTGCTCTTTGTATGGGCATTAACCCACAATACAATATAATACTTTTGGACAGCTTAGATAAAAAGACCTTTGCTCCGCTCTTTCTCACTGCTTTTATATCTAATAAGACAGGAATCGCACACAGAAAAAGAAGCAAGCAAAAATAAATCAAATCCACCATAATATCAAAAGCTACTCTGGCATCGGAAGATGATTTCAGACTGAAAAAATAACCTACTCCATATGCGGTTTGAGTATCATGGATTGCATAGAAACACCCTGCAAGCAGCAAAGCAATCAATATGTAATTACCAAATAACTTTACTATTTTCACCGAAATCCTCTTATATTCTTGAAATCAATAATGCTGCCGCATATATGGCATCTGTATAAATAAATAAGTCAAAATACTTCTTAATACCTTCTGTATTTTCGCTGATTCGCGACATAAGCCTCATAATAACCGCAATATTTACCATCATTATTCCAAAAGCTGCTCTATCCGGAAAATGTGGGGATAAAATCATAGCCATATATGCCAGACCCCCGGTTATCAATAGAATTATTTCCATCGCTTCAGGTACAACCAAGCAATATTTGTATGCAGTCACAGCCACAAAAATAAGTACCAATACCGAAGGAAGCAAAAAAGAGCATCCCGCTGTAAGCATGGAAAGAAAACGCTCTCTAATAACCTCCGAAGCACTAAGTCCCTCCGAAAATTCACTTCTTACAAAATTGCCCGGCGCAAGAATACAAATAACGCTTCCTAATAAGGAAAAAAATAAACCTTCCCACATCCAAAAAGCAATTTTCTTTTTCTTCTTATATTTGATGTACAATACCACCATTATTGCCAAGCAAAACGATGCCGGTCCCATATTTTCATTACTCCAGCCCGTAATAAGAGCCAGCGGAACCATCCAAATGTCTATTCCCTTTAGTTTCTTTGTCTCTGCCTTGGCTGTCTCCCTAAGAAACGCATACATAAAAACTAAAATCCAGGATGTCGAATATAAATAATTAACAGATCCTGCCTGCCAGAACATGCTATATTGAATATTCGGATTGAATCCTATCATCATAACCAATGCCCCGACAAAGCAAAACGCCTTATAATCCTTTGATACAAACAAAGTGACCACAAGTGCCAATACTGCTGCCGCACACACATTTAGTATATCCGCAAACAATTCACCGCCCATAAGAATAAGCTGAAGCAATGTATGGGTTACACTTCTTCCGCCCCAATTATTATAGTGCCACACCTGTCCTTCAAAAACATCCATGACAGTCTTTAACGGTTCATTTGTCGCAAGATTCGTGGAATACCATATATCATCCATCATAAACGGAGTGATTCGATGATACATAAATTCCAGCAACAGTATCACAACGGATAACAATATATAAATCAAAAGATTATTTTTTGAAAATAATGTTTTCTTTTTCATGGATATAAATATAGCTCAAACCCTTGATTTTATCAAGAAAACTTGAATAAGCACTGTGCTTATGATATAAAAAAAGAGGTTTAAAGAAAGGGGCAATACTATGAGACTCAAAGAATTACTTAACTATTCAAATGTTGTTATCCAGACCCATGACAACCCTGATGCTGATGCATTGGCCAGCGGTTATGCGGTTTATTTGTATCTTAAAGAAAATAATGTCCCGGCACGATTTATTTACGGAGGAAAGTTTCCTCTTCAAAAAGCTAACCTAGTATTAATGAAGGAAACATATGATATTCCGATTGAGTATGTTAAAGAAATAGAAGAACCTGAATTATTGATTACTGTAGACTGCCAGTACGGTGAAGGTAATGTATTTCCTTTCCCCGCGAAGAACGTAGCGGTTATAGACCACCACAGAGTATCAAGAGTTCTTCCTGAAATGAATGAAGTAAGAAGCAATCTTGGTTCCTGCTCCACTTTAGTATGGGACTTGTTGAGAAGAGAAAACATCGATGTAAACGACAATCCTACTTTAGCCACTGCCCTTTATTACGGATTGTTGACAGATACCAACAATTTTGCCGAGTTATCTCATCCTCTTGATCGCGATATCAGAGATTATCTTCGTATAAGAAGAAGTGATATCGCATTATTCAGAAACAGTAATCTATCTCTAAACGAGTTAAAAATCGCCGGCGATGCATTAGGAAATGCATCCTACAGCGAAGTCTACAGATATGGTCTTGTTGAGGCTCAGCCTTGTGACCCTAATATTTTGGGTGTTATCAGCGATATGTTCCTTGAAGTTGAAGGTGTAGACGGATGTCTTGTTTACAGCATTTTAAATTTCGGTGTTAAGATATCGGTTCGAAGCTGTGTAAAGGAAATAAAAGGCAACGAGCTCGCTGATTATTTAGCAACAGACATCGGTTCCGGTGGAGGTCACATTGATAAAGCCGGCGGTTTCTTGGAGCGTGACCTTATAGAAAAGCAGGGTGTTGTCTATAATTCTGACAGTATTAGAGGTTTTCTTGCCGCCCGCATGGATTCCTATTTCAGAGATTCAAAAATAATATATGCAAAAGAAGGTATCGTGGATTTGTCTGGTTATCCCAAATATGCAAAAAAAGCTCTCCACCTTGGTTATGTTGATCCCGCTGAGCTTGGCCTTGTAGGTAAGACTGTATCTATCAGAACCCTTGAAGGCGACGTAGACGTCTTAATGAATGATAATATCTATATAATGATAGGCTTTGATGGTGAGGTATACCCCCAAAAGAAAGAGTTTTTCTTAAAAAACAATGTTGTTTCCGACGAGCCTTATGTGTTCCCCGGAGAATATGAACCTACGGTAAAAGATGCAAAAACCGGAATCGGAATTTCGGTAATTCCTTACGCCCGTTCCTGCATTTCTACCGGAAAAGGTACCATTTACGCTAAAAAGCTTGATAATCGTGTAAAAGTATTTACTTCATGGGATGAAGAAAAATATTATCTTGGAAAACCGGGTGATTATCTGGCCGCAAGAACAGATGATCCTCTTGATGTGTACGTAATTGCCGATTACGTTTTCCAAGCAACCTACGAAAGTGTCGAATAAATAATATAGATAATTTATGAGTCTTTATTGATGTAACAATTAGGAGATATTCAATGAGATATGATGCATTTATTAGCTACAGACATTCCGAACTGGATATGTTCGTGGCGAAAAAAGTACATAAGGGATTGGAAACCTTTAAGGTTCCCCGTGCCGTTCAGAAAAAAAGCGGAAAGAAAACCATAAAAAGAGTTTTTCGCGATCAGGAAGAACTCCCTATCGGTAGCGACCTTAACAACAATATTTCATCCGCCCTTGAAAACAGCGAGTATCTTTTAGTTATCTGCTCACCCCGCACCAAAGATTCTTACTGGGTTGAAAAGGAAATCAGCTCCTTTATAGAAATGCACGGAAGAAACAACATTCTGGCTATTCTCATTGAGGGCGAACCTGACGAGTCCTTTCCCACCCTTCTTTTGACCGATGAAAACGGAAATCCTGTTGAACCTCTTGCAGCCGATGTACGTGGAAAAGACAAGAAAGAAGTAAATAAAAAATTAAAAACGGAAATAGTCAGACTTGCTGCTCCGTTATTAAACTGCTCCTATGATGATCTTAAGCAGCGCCATAAGGAACGCAGAATGAAAAAGGCTATTGCTTTTGTGTCTGTCGTAGGTGCGATAATTGCAGCCCTTGGTATTTCTTTCGGTTTATACAATGCCAATATGGCAAGACAGATTCAGGAGAACTTTACTGAAAAGCAGATTAGTCAGGCAAAGTATCTTTCCGAAGTGTCCGATGGACTTCTTTCAATCGGTGATCGTCGTGCAGCAACCCTTGTTGCCCTTTCGGCTCTCCCCGAATCCGGAAGTGACAGACCGTATGTTACCGAAGCCGAAGCTGCTTTGGTTCATTCAGTTTATGCTTATGAAGATGATACCTATTTAAATCACGATGTTGTATATCCTCATGATTTACCCGTTCTTGATATGAGGGCAAATGTCGACGGAACTCTCCTCACTTCATATGACTCAAAATATACTACTTATGTATGGGATACCGACACCAATAAGCAAATACTGAAAATAGACAACATACTAAACAGAAACGGCTACTATGATTATATAATTTATGCCAATGTTATAGACAACAAACTGGTTATTGTTACAAAAGAACATTTATATGTTTACTCATTGGAAAACGAGTTGCTCTATTTAATGGATTTGGACTATGCAAATTATGCCGAAGCATATCTTCCGGATTCTGTTCTTGCCATCGTAGCGATAGATCGATTATCCTTTTTCGATGTCTCAAAATTGAACGTTATCAGTTCCTTTGACAAAGAAGACAATTCCTTTACGGGCGGATGCTATTTTTCTTCAAACGGTAATTATTTTGTAACAGGAACGATTGCTTCCGAATCTAAAGACAGCGGCTCTTACTGCCTTTGTGACCTAAAAAAGAATACTATTGAATACATTGTTACTTCTAAGGATTCAATAGCTGAAGTTGCAGTCTATGATAACAAAGACTCCGTGGCATTAACCTACTCTTCAGCAGATACCTTTAATGTTTCATTAGACGACTTTGAATATATCCTTGATTACAATTGCGACAAAGATGCTGACAAAAACTGGAGTTATCCTGTTGTTCTCTCATTTATGGAAAGACAGGACACTTCAACTATCTTAAAAGTAGCCCAAAAGGACAATACTACTTTTCTTGTTTTGTCCGCAGGAAACTCTCTTTATTCCTTCAATAATGAGACGGGAATGCCTATTTATAAAACAAGTGTAGGTAATAAAATAAGCTCTTACTGGATTACCGGCAACGGTACCGCTATAATTGCCGCAACAATTGGCGGAGATATTAATATCATCAACAGCTCAACAGGTGAGAACTATGATAATAATACCATTGATTCCAACATATCCATTCGTGATGCTATTATCTGCAACGGACATGTTGCCCTTCGATCAAGATATGACTCCAACTTAACAATTATGAGTTATCCCACTGCAGCATTTCAGCTTAGCGAAAAGGATAACGAAAAGCGTTATGAAAAGATATATGTATCTCCCGACGGCAATACGCTTGCATATATAAACAAATCCAATGGTTTTACCGTTGATTTCTATTCTGCAGAAACCGAAGAACTGATCTCAGAATTTGATTTCCCCGATAAGAATTATTACTACTATGACTTCAGGGACAACAATGTATTTGTGGCTATCGACCAGTTTGGTATTTTTACTACATTCAGCATTTCCGACGGCACCTGTAATACCTTTGATTACGAAGACAAGTTTGTCGCTGCAAATACCGCCATTTCCAAAAATTTGGAAAGGGCCGTTTTCTATACAAACGGAGATTTCGGTAAAATACATGTTATAGATCTTGTTTCCGGCGAATATTCCGAATATGATAACCCGACCGGTTATATCTCCGCATTGGAAACGGCCAGTCATTCCGATAAAGCCTGGGGATTGACAGACGACGGTTTCTTTGAACTCAATACCTCAACCGGCGAATTTGATTTTGACTTCCCTGATTCGTTAATTGTTCCTATGCAGAATAATACTTTTGCATTAAGCAAAGATGACAAATATATTTCTGCCTTATGCATAGATAACTACATTCGAATTCTGAATACCGAAACAAGAGAGATTGTCACTGAAATTCCTTTTGATCTTGGATTATGCATGTTCATGTATTTCACAGATGATAATTCCAAGCTGTTTCTTCAGGGAGGCGATTATCTCTTCAGAGTATATGATATAAATGATAACAAATTCATTTACGCCGGTACTGAAATTATTGCTTCACCCGATAAAATAACAGAATATGAAGATATCATTGTTTATAAAACATATGGCGACCTTTATATTCTCAATAGCTCCGATTTCACTTGCAAGGCCTATATTTCAAATGGTCAGGCATTATCAATTGAACAAAGAAAAATATTTGCGGCAAGTTCTTTTTCATTAAAGACTTTCCACTATGCTACATTAGAGGAACTTATTGAGGAAGCACACAAACAATTCCCTGATGATGCACTTAGCGATTATGAAAAAGCAAAATATCACGTGGAGTAAACAATGATTTTCGATACACATTCACATTACAATGATAAAGCTTTTGATGAAGACAGGGATGAACTGTTAAGTTCTTTTAGGGAAAACGGCATTTCAGGAACTATCTGTGCTTCAGCGGAAATGGATTCTATCCCGTTTATTGTCGAGCTTTGTGAAAAATATGACTATCTTTATCCCACAATCGGCATTCACCCAAATGAAGCCTTGGAGCTGGATAACGATGGTCGTAAAAAACTTGAAAAATATATTGAGACCGTAAAGCCTGTAGCCATCGGAGAAATAGGCCTCGATTACTATTATGAGGAGCCATCAAAAGATGTTCAGCGGGAAGCATTTATTTATCAGCTTGAACTGGCAAAAAAATATGATCTTCCGGTTATTATCCATTCAAGAGAGGCTTCTCAGGAAACATATGATATTTTAAAATCCTTTGATCTACCCAAAAAAGGAGTCATCCATTGCTATTCCGGTTCTGCTCAGATGGCTGTGGAATATGTGAAAATGGGTTACTATATCGGGGTCGGTGGTGTTGTAACATTCAAAAACGGTACAAAGTTAAAGGATACTGTTAAAGCTATTCCTTTAGAAAGCATCCTGCTTGAAACCGATTGTCCCTATCTCGCTCCCGTTCCGTTTAGAGGCAAAAGAAACTCCTCTCTGCTTCTTCCGTATGTAGTAGAAGAAATTGCTTCATTAAAGGGAATTCACCCCAAACAGGTAATGGACGTAACTGAAAAAAACGCCTCCAGGCTGTTTAATATAGATATACGGGCAACTTATTCATAAAGCGGTTTCATTCAAATATATTTAATCAGAGGTCTAAATGGCAGATTTAGGAATACTATCCAATACGTTAAAAGTATTGGAAAAATATAATTTCAACTTTCAAAAAAAATTTGGACAAAACTTTTTAATAGACACTCACATTCTTGAGGGAATCATTGACGGTGCCGAAATCGGACCCGATGACTGTGTTTTGGAAATCGGTCCCGGCATCGGAACTATGACACAATATTTATGCGAAAGAGCCCGCTTTGTCATCTGTGTTGAAATCGATAAGAATCTTATCCCGGTTTTAAATGATACTCTTTCCCCATACGATAACAAAATTATTATCAACCAGGACGTGCTAAAAGTTGATATTAATGCACTTTGTGAAGAATATAATGGGGGGAAACCAATAAAAGTAGTAGCCAACCTACCCTACTATATTACTACTCCCATTATTATGGGACTTTTTGAAAGTCACGTTCCTTTGGACAGCATTACCGTAATGGTTCAAAAAGAAGTGGCCGATCGAATGCAGGAAGGTCCCGGAAGCAAAGACTACGGTGCTCTTTCACTGGCTGTACAATATTATGCGGAACCAAGGGTTATTCTCAACGTATCCGCAAACTGTTTTATTCCAAAGCCCAACGTAGACAGTGCCGTCATTAAACTTACACTTCATAAAGAAAATCCTGTTTCGGTAAACAATGAAGCTTTGATGTTTACTCTTATAAGGGCGTCCTTCAATCAACGTCGCAAGACCCTGGTTAACGGTATAACAAATGCCGGTATAAACGGTATCGGAAAAGAACAGGTAGTCCGTGCTCTGGAAAAAATGGAACTCTCTCCCACCGTCAGAGGAGAAACTTTATCTTTGGCTCAGTTTGCTTTGTTATCAGACTATCTTGGATAAAGTGTAACAATTTAGTTTATTTGTTGACTTTTTAAATAAATAAGCAGATAATATTTTTCAAAGATTTTTAGAAAATGAAAAGGAGAAACGGATATGGAAAAAGCAAATATCGATTGGTCAAACCTCGGTTTTGGCTATATCCCCACCAACAAAAGATACGTATCAAATTTTAAAGACGGAGCATGGGACAATGGTTGTCTCACCGAGGATGATAAAGTCGTGATCAGTGAATGTGCAGGTGTTTTACAGTATGCACAGACCTGTTTTGAAGGATTAAAGGCTTACACCACAGAAGACGGTCACATCGTTACTTTCCGCCCCGACTTAAATGCCGATCGTATGATTGACAGCGCAATTCGTCTTCAGATGCCTGCTTTCCCCAAGGAAAGATTTTTAGAGGCTGTTGAACAGGTTGTAGCTGCAAATGCTGAATTTGTTCCTCCTTATGGTTCAGGAGCAACCTTATATATCAGACCCTATATGTTCGGTAGTTCACCTGTTATCGGTGTTAAGCCCGCTCAGGAGTATCAGTTCAGAATGTTCTGTACACCTGTTGGCCCTTACTTTAAGGGTGGCGCAAAGCCCATCACCATCAGAGTATCCGATTTTGACCGCGCAGCTCCCAATGGTACAGGTCATATCAAAGCCGGACTTAACTATGCAATGAGCCTTTATGCTATCGTTGATGCTCACAACCAGGGCTTCGATGAAAATATGTACCTTGATGCAGCTACCCGTACAAAGGTTGAAGAAACCGGCGGTGCTAACTTCATCTTCGTTACAAAGGACGGAAAGGTTGTAACCCCTAAGTCAAACAGTATCTTGCCTTCAATCACAAGAAGATCCCTGATGTATGTTGCTAAAGAATACTTAGGACTCGAAGCCGAAGAAAGAGAAGTATACTTCGACGAAGTAAAGGATATGGCTGAATGTGGTCTTTGTGGTACTGCAGCTGTTATTTCTCCCGTTGGTAAGATTGTTGACCACGGTAAGGAAATCTGCTTACCTGCAGGCATGGAAGAAATGGGACCTATCACCAAGAAGCTTTATGATACACTTACCGGTATTCAGATGGGTCGTATTGAAGCTCCTGAAGGATGGATTAAGGTAATTAAGTAAGTTTAAATAAATTTGACCCCGCATGTACATGCGGGGTTTTTTTATTGCATTATTTATTCCGATAATCTGTCAAAAATTTTCGTCATATTGCCAAATTGACTTTAGTTGCTGCTCTTAATAATATTATTGACATCCGACACAATTCTTTCGTGTCGATAATTTACTATCTGTTCACATCATACAGTATCGTTTCACAAATCAATCTTCTTATTTTCCCATTTACAAAAACAAAGTAAAAATTAGGTTTTATGGACAAAAGCAGCAAAAACTATTAAAATTTAGGAGGTAACAGTTATTTGAAAAGATATGAAGAACTGAATTTTACAGATGACTTTGTTTTCTGTAAAGTCCTGGAAAACAATAAGGAATTATGTAAAAGATTACTTGAGATAATTCTGGATAAAAAAATCAGAGATATTGTGTATCTGAAAAAGCAGGAACCTTTTGATGCCGGCTTTGACAAGCGTGGCATCAGACTTGATGTTTATATTGAAGATGATGAAGATTCAGTATATGACATTGAAATGCAAACATCTTCATATAAAGAATTGCCCAGGCGAAGTCGTTATTATCAGGGAATGATGGATTCCAGATTATTAAAGCGTGGTGTTCCTTACACGGATTTAAAAAAATCTTATGTGATTTTTATTTGTATGGGAAACCCTTTCCCCGAACATGAATTACATAAATATGTTTTTAGATATTACTGCGATAGTAACAAAGACTTGTGCTTAAATGATGATGCATACAGAGTTTTTTTAACTCCAAAGGGAAATGCCAATGATATTTCTGATGAACTAAGAGATTTTCTTGAGTATATAGTAAGTCAAATTCCAAAAAGCGATTTTACCAGCCGTTTGGATATTGCTGTCGCTGAAACACTTGATACGGATGCATGGAGGACTGAATATATGTTTCTTTATGAAAAAATCGAAGAAGAAAGAGCATTAGCCAGAGAGGAAGGCTTGGCTGAAGGTAGGGCTGAAGGTAGAGCCGAGGGTATTACCGAAGGCATAGCAGAAGGTAGAGCTGAAGGTAGAGTTGAAGGTAGAGTTGAAGGTCGCATCAAATCAATTGCACTAATATTAAAAAATGGTACAAAAGAAGATGCCGTTAGGCTACTTAATGCAAGCGAAAACGAAATTGAACAAGCTGAAGCTTTAGTATTATAAACCTTCTATAATGCATCTTATACTCGTTGAGAGCCGTATTGTTACGGCTCTTTTCTTTTCACAAGAAGGCATATGCTCGCACCGGACATGATTGCATTTGCAATGTTTTTCTCGCGCGCGGGTACGCATCCCCACGGATCATTTATTGCTCTATGGGAACATCTTTCCTATAGAATAAAAAAGCGCCGGGACATCCCGGCGCCATAAATACTTAATCGTTAACTCTTTTATTAACTTATTTCTTCTTGATAGAAAGAACTTCGTGAGTAATAATACCAAGAATAAGTGCACTTGCAACCTCTGTAAGAGTTACTGCACCAAAGCTTACTGAAAGACCACCGATACCTGCAATAAGAATTACGGATACTGTGAAGAGGTTAACGTTATCGTTAAGATCAACATCCTGAATCATCTTAAGACCTGATACTGCGATAAATCCGTAAAGAGCTACACATACACCACCCATTACACAGCTTGGAATAGTAGCAAGAAGTGTAACGAAAGGAGCACAGAATGAAGCCGCAATTGCAATAAAAGCTGTAGCAAGAATTGTTACTACCGAAGCGTTTCCTGAAATAGCAACACATCCAACTGACTCGCCGTATGTTGTGTTAGGACATCCACCGAAGAATGCACCGCACATAGAACCAATACCATCACCGAGAAGTGTTTTGTCAAGACCGGGATCCTTAAGAAGATCATGTTCAATAATAGAAGAAAGATTCTTGTGATCTGCGATATGCTCAGCAAATACTACGAAAGCAACCGGAATATATGCAACTGCAATTGTTCCGATATAAGCTCCGTTAATCTCAGAAATGCCTTTAAAAGCTGTTAAGAAAGTAAAGCTTGGAATCCACTGCATATCGTTAAATTTGGAGAAATCAATAACCTGCTGTCCGCAAAGAGTGAAGATTGTAGCAACTACATAACCTGCTGCGATACCAATGATGAAAGGAATCATCTTAAGCATCTTTTTACCAAATACTGAGCATGCCATTGTTACAAACAATGTTACAAGACCACAAATGACAGCAATGTATACATTAGGGCCTGTTGTAAAATCTCCGATAGCATTTCCTGCAAGTGAAAGACCAATAATTGCTACTGTAGGTCCGATTACTACTGCAGGCATAAGCTTGTTAACCCAAGAAGATCCAAATACTCTAACTACGATTGATAATATTACATAAACAAGACCAGCCATGACAGCACCAAGGATGATACCTACATAGCCAAGTTCAACTGATACAGCTCCCGCAAAAGCAGAAACCATTGAACCAATGAAGGCGAATGAAGAACCGAGGAAAACAGGGCGCTTAAATTTTGTAAAAAGTAAATAAATAATTGTACCAACACCTGCACCGAATAATGCTGCAGAAGTTGACATACCTGCATTAATACCTGCATT
>JAKSRT010000003.1 GCA_024403485.1 Lachnospiraceae bacterium | reverse complement strand
GGCGCAGGCATCTAAATCACACATACTTCGCTGTTTTAGATGTATCTTCTGCGTTCTTTTTTCTGGCTCCGGCATCTAAATCACGCTCACTCGCTGTTTTAGATGTATCTTTCGCGTTCTTTTTCCTGGCGCAGGCATCTAAATCACGCTCCCTCTCTGTTTTAGATGTATCTTCCGCGTTCTATTTCCCGTCGCCGGCATCTAAATCTCACATACTTCGCTGTTTTAGATGTATCTTTCGCGTTCTTTTTCCTGGCTCCGGCATCTAAATCACACATACTTCGCTGTTTTAGATGCATTTTCCCCGTTGCTTTTCCTGGCGCAGGCATCTAAATCACGCTCCCTCTCTGTTTTAGATGTATTTTTCCACTGTTTCTGCTTAAAGCAAGCACCAAAACAAGAAACCACAATAAACAAAAACCCCGAATGTATAAACATTCGGGGAAATATCTTAACGATTCAAAGCAATCAGCATCATTATTGGATGGTATTATTGGATGGTATTATTGGATGCCATTATTGAGTGCTATTATTGAATGCTATTATATAAATACTTCTGTATCTGATAATCCTAAACAACCTTTTTAGGCGGCATAAGAAGAAGCCTGGATGTTTCTTTCTTATACTGTACATAGTCCGGTCTTCTGCTTAACTGTCTCTTTTCCATCATTGGAATCGAAATAAAGTTAAACAGTAACGCCACTGATAATGCGCCGATTCCGCACAGCCATTTATCCGGTGCATAAGGAAGCACTGTTAAAAAAGTTCCCACCCATACGGATATCTCGCCAAGATAATTGGGATGACGGGAATATTTCCACAGCCCTTCTCTGCAGGAAACTTTTTCTTTGGTAGTCTCAAGGAACCTGTGCATGTCCTTGTCTGCAAACAATTCAAGAGATGTTCCGAAAAGAACTATCAATATACCCGGAACAGACAGTATACCCAAATTGGCTTTTGCCAACTCAAAAATAGGTAGCATTCCCGCAAATACAACAAGCGTGGGAACCATATGAATGCCGAAGAAATTAGCTAAAAACCACATAAACGGGCCGTTATTGTCTCTAAACATTTTATATCGCCAGTCTTCGTAACTGAAATCACAAAAAACTGTTATCCAGTTGACCGTAAGCCTTATTCCCCATAAGAAAAATGCTGTCAAAAATAAAATATGCATTAAGGAAAAAGAACCGTTAACCACATATATCCATACAATCAATACCAAAGGCGTAAGTGACCAGTAAGGATCATATACGCTTGAATTTTTCAGCAAAACCGAAAAAACAAAGGTTACGACTGTTGCGACAATATCAAACACAAACAACTTAAGAACCAAATTATCAATACCGATTACGGCCAGCGCACCCAGCACATATGCAAGTATATATATTCCCGTAATAATCGATAACGCTTTTATTCTTTTCACTCGAGCTCTCCAATTACTTATTATTGTTTTAAGTCTTTAATATTTAATCAACCTTCCACATTTATAACTACTTTCTTACAGAAGTTTTTGGCTTCAACGGTAAGGGTTGCTTCTCCCTCTTCGTAACAGGAGCGAAGAATTGCCATAGCACGACCTCTGTAGCTTGTAGTCTTTGAGTCGGTATAGTCTTCATCAGTTACAGGATTTCCGCTTCCAAAGCCGGCAAGTACCGCAGGTCCTTCTATTGTAGCCTTAATATCCATATCCTCGGTTGTAACCACCAGTCCGTCTTCATCATAAAGCGTAATATTCACATAAATAAGATCATGTCCATCAGCCTTCATTGAGTTCTTTTCAGGCGCCAATACCATATCCGCTACGGATTTTGTGGTCTTTAACACATCTCTGCTAACCTCTTTTCCATCGGTATAGCTTACGGCAACTACTTCTCCGGGCTCATAAACAGTCTCAAAAGTAGCGGTATTGGGCCAGGGTCTTTCAGTACATACCTTCTTTTTGCCAATTGACTTATTATTAACAAAGACTTCTACTTCTTCGGCATTTGAATAAACCACAATTTCAACGGGTTTATTTTCAAATCCTTCATAGTTCCAGTTCTTTACAACGTAAGGGAATCCCCACATACTGCATTTTTCAACTTTTCCGAAATATTCCGGGTGTTTTGAATATACAAATGTCTCCGTGTTACCCCATACTACGCTTCTGTACTGACCCTGAGGCAGCATTTTACCCAATATATCAAAATCTGCGTCATTAGCGGTTCTCCAGGGGAATGGTGATGTGGACGGAGGCATAATCATCCATGGACCCTGATTTGCCAAAGGATGATCGGGCTCTAAATATAAGGTTTTTCCGATTCCCGCTTCACCTAAATAATCCCACGCAGTCCAGGTAAATTCACCGATTACATAAGGAAGTCTTTCAACCAGCGGCCATCTGAAACCAATTTCCAGAGGGAAATTTTCCGAGCCTAACATTACTCTGTCGGGGAACATTTCATGATCCTTTTCATAACCGTCTTCATAATAGTTGTAGCCTACAATGTCCATACCGTTTGTAAAGGGTTCCGTTACCTTTTCCCACATGCAGGATTCCGGATCCTCGTCAGCCGCATTCTGAGCCTGATTTTTATCTTTTGCCAGCTGATCATCAAGACCGCTCCACATAGAACAAACGCCATTGCTTATGGGTCTTGTGGCATCAAGGCTTCTTATCTTGTCAGCAAGCTTTGTTTCCAGAGAATATCCCTTATTAAGTCCGCCACGCTCAGGAATTTCATTACCGGTGGACCAAAGAATAACACTTGGATGACTTCTGTCTCTCTTAATAAATGCTGTCAGATCCTTTTCCCAGCAATGCTCAAAGAACTGGCTGTAATCACTGGCACGCTTAGCCATTTCCCATGCATCAAAGGCTTCGTCGAATATGTACATACCCTCTCTGTCACAAGCCTCGACCAAAGCTGCAGAAGGAGGATTATGAGCTGTTCTGATGGCATTAAAGCCAACTTCTTTTAATTTTCTTACCTTTCTGGCTTCTGTTTCATATAAAGATACCGAGCCAAGAAGGCCGTTATCATGATGAACGCATCCGCCCTTTAACTTAACGGTTTTGCCGTTAATCTGTAAGCCTCTTACTACATCGGCTGTAATTGTACGAATACCAAACAGAACCGATAATTCGTCGATTGTCTCTACATCTGTAGGAATATGGTGTGTACGATATTCTCCGATATATTTAACCGTTGCTGTTACACAGTACAGGTTAGGAGTATCAACATCCCATAATCTTGCATCAGGCACCAGAAAAGCCAGTCTGGCTGTTTCTTTTGCCCGGCGATTAACCTGAATAATTCGTTTGGATGTTTTGACAACCTTTTTGCTGTCATCCTCCGAAACAGTAACAGTCACCTCAGCCAGGCTGTTTTTCAACGAGTCGTTTTCCACTTCAACCAACGTTTCAACCAATGCACTGTCACCGATTACTTCCTTGGTATAAACATATATTCCGTCATTACTGATATGTATTTGTGGTCCATGGCACAATTTTACGCCTCTGTACAAGCCTGAGCCGGTGTACCATCTGCTGTTCTGCCATGCACTGGTATTAACATTTATTGTTATTCTGTTTTCTTCTCCAAAAGTAACGGAGTCCGTCAAATCAACATAGAAAGGAGCATATCCGTAATGCTGTGCACCGACTTTCGAGCCGTTAACGTCGATTGTCACATTCATCATGGCACCATCAATGCTGAGGCCAATGCTTTCACCTTCCCACTCCTTAGGAATAAAAACATACTTTGTATAATTGGTCAGGTCGCCCGAAAAATATCCGGAATCATACTTTGCAGGTGCATCCGGTGAAACTTTTGTACCAATCATTCCATCGTGCGGCAGGTTAACAACAACTCCCGGATCTGCATCCAACCCGCCAAGCGAGTCTATCATTCCACGTCTGAATGTCCATTCTCTGTCTAAATTTGTATATTTCATATTTGATTTCTCCCCAATAATTACAGATTATAGTTGTAAAATAGTTTCTGCTGTTTCGTTTCTTATCTTTTATTTCTCCAGTCTGTCCTCTTCGGTAATTTCCCTGATTACCCGGCAAGGATTACCGGCCGCTACTACTCCCGCCGGAATGTCCCGTATTACCACACTTCCTGCCCCAATTACCGAACCGGCTCCTATTGTTACTCCGCCGCAGACAGTTGCATTGGCACCTATCCATACATTATCTTCCAAAGTAATCGGAGCCGATGTACCAACACCGCGGTTTCTTTCTTCGGCCACAAGAGAATGTCCCGAACAGGCAAGACATACTCCCGGTGCGATAAATGCTCCCGCACCGATATTTATCGGAGAAGTGTCCAGCATAACAACGTTATAGTTAATGACCGCCAGACCATGAAAGTGAATATTAAAGCCGTTTTCACATCTGAATCCCGCTCCCGGAAAGGCCAGCGGATGGTAGGTTCCAAACAGTTCTTTTAATATCTCCGATCTTCTTTCTCGGTCATCATCACCTAAAGTTTCCATCTCTTTTAAAAGTTTTTGAGCTTTACCCTTAATATCTCTTGGTGCTTCCATAAAATGAGATATATAAGGTTCATTCTTTTTCATCATTTCGAGATAATCTGCCATACTCCCCCTCTTGCTTTCCAAATATACGCTACGCTTTTACGCCACATTTCACGCCCGAAACGGCATAATTATTTTCCGCCGCACACAAACATATATTAACTCAAACATGAGCAAAATAATCTTCCGTGAACAAAAAAATGTTTTCCCGGGATATGAAATATTCAAGTTATTTCCTGTTATAAATTATTTCACTTAAGCACCGTTATTTAAGTTTCTTTTTGAGTAAAACTTTTCTTGCAACGCTTACGCCTGCCTTTATGGGAAGCGGTCGAAGTGCCGCGTCGGCTTCCTTAAGTTTTTCCCTTATGGGAAGGTGCTGAGGACAATGCTGTTCGCACTTTCCGCAGTTTATACACTGTGACGCAAAGCCGGGTTCCGCACGAAGTCCCATATTCTGAGCAAATTCAAATCTGGCCGACATTTTTTTATCGATATACATCATATTGTAGTAATAGAAATTACCCGGAATGTCTACTCCCTTAGGACAGGGCATACAGTATCTGCAGCCGGTACAACCGACTTTTTCACGAGACTTGATAATCTTCTTTACGTTTTCAACAAGTTCAAGATCTTCCTGCGTAAAATCACCAACCGAAGCATCCGAAGCCGTATTAATGTTTTCAGCTACCATTTCCATTGAGTTCATACCAGACAAAATGCAGGTAACCCCGGGCTGATTCCACAACAATGTGAGGCCAAGCTGCGGCGGTGTATACTGCTTGCTGTTCTCTTTTAAAAGTTTGTTGGCATCTTCGGGAAGTTGAACAAGCTTACCGCCTCGTAAGGGTTCCATGATAATGACAGGAATACCCTTTTCGTAAGCTGCTTCCAGACCTTTTCGGCCGGCCTGACTGTTCTCATCAAGATAGTTATACTGAATCTGACAAAAATCCCAGTCATAAGCATCCAAAAGTTTTAAAAACATTTCGGTTTCACCGTGATAGGAAAAACCGATATTTTTGATACTTCCCTCTTCCTTACGTGCCTTGATCCATTCCTCAATTCCAAGGCTCTTTAAATGTTCCCACTCACCAAAATCGGTGAACATATGCATCAGATAATAATCAATATAATTAGTCTGCAGTCTGGAAAGCTCTTCTTTAAAAGTTTTATCAATCTGTGCCGAGGATCTCATAATATATTGCGGCAGTTTGGTCGCAATATATACTTTTTCTCTTGCATTGTTTTTAGCCAGCAATTTACCCAGGCATTCTTCGCTTCCGGGATAAATGTATGCCGTATCAAAGTAGTTTACTCCCTGCTCGATTGCAAACATAAGCTGCTTTTCGGTTTCTTCGTGGTCTATTGAACCACCCTTTTTAGGAAAGCGCATACATCCGAATCCAAGCTGTGAAATATCCCGGCCATATTTATCTTTTCTGTATTTCATTGTTATATCCTCCAAATGCAAATAATGAAATACCCCCTCTATAAAAAGAATTATAACTCATTGTAGTCAATATCATAACTTACATTCAATTCCTTTTTTTCTACAATACACAGCCCTTTTGCAATATAACATTTGCATACTGGCTTGTTTCGGTTGTTGCAATTACCGCATAAGCTTTCTTTGCTTCTTCATAAAAAGCAAATCGTTCAAGCTTTTGAATAACAGCGGTTCCTCTGGGTTCTTCCTTTTCTATCATCTTCTCATAAGTCTTCCAGATGGAAACATCGGCCATATCGCCCGGAACACGTTCCATTAGGCTAACCGGCTTATCTATATATTGATCCAGTGGAAATACCTCTAAAATTGCTTCCAATATTTCAGGAACACCATGTCCGTCCATTCTGATTACAATACCGTTCTTTCCCATTGTTTCCGCCGGAAAATTGCCGTCTGCAATTACAATTGTGTCGCTGTGTCCCATCTCGCACAATACTTTTAAAAGCTCGGGTGACAGCATAGGTGAGATTCCTTTAAGCATATTTGTTCTCCTCTTATGTTAAATTGTATATTTTCGGTTGCAGTTCAAAGCATATTGCCGATAACCGGCATTTTCTCTGCTTCGTCAAATCCATAAAATTTTATCGCATTCCCGCCTAAAAACAGGCGCTTATCCTCTTCGCTCAGTTTATTCGATTCTTTTATAAACCGAACTGACATATTATACGTAATATCCGTCATGGTACGGGGGTAATCACTGCCCCACATAAGTTTTTCGATTCCGCAAATTGCTTTTGCTTCCAAAATAGCATCTATTGCAGAAGGATATGGGTAAAATTCTTTACTGAACAGCCAGGTAAGTCCACCGCTTTCCACATAAACATTGGGATTTTTTGCCAGCCTTATCTGTTCCTGCCATCCATCGGTTGTTACCATACCAAAATGCCCTATGGCAATTTTAAGATTTGGGCATCTGTCGATAATATACTGAAGATCCGCCGTCTGAGCCGCACCGTCTGCCATATCTATTGATACGAACTTACCATTTTCTTCAACAGCCTTCATAACCGGAAGAAGCAGCTTTAAATCCTGATTGGCAAGTCTTCCCGCACATATTTTAAGACCGTCAAACCCATCCAGTCTGTAGTTATCCTGTTCCTCGTATAAGCTGCATATTCTAAACCGGTTGGGATATTTTTCTTTAACACGAGCCAAATATTCATCCTGATTTCCATCGATATATTCCTGAGTGACCACGCAGCCGCTTACTCCCGCATAATCCATATTGGCAAGAAGTCTTTCGGCAGTATTTTTATCATCATCCATATACGCAGGCATCATTTGTCGTATTTCACCGCCAAAATCACTTTTGCCTCCGCCCACACCAAATACCGGTTTTCCGTTTACACGGCCGCTTTGTTTCTCCCAAAGATGTAAGTGGGCGTCTATTACCAAATAATCATGTAACATGCATTTCCCCTTCTGTTTTTTATGTTCTCATATTGCATTATCACACATTATGTTAACCACTATAATGTAACCCCATCCTTAAATATGGCAATTTCTCTGTAACCGTACTGTTCATTCTTTGTTTCTTTGCCTTCAGCCACTTCCAAAAGATAGGTAAATAAATCTGCCGTTAAATCCAAGCCCTCAAGAATCAGCCCTGCATTAAAATCAATCCATTCCTTTTTCTTTGAGGCCAGCGCACTGTTGGTCGCTATTTTAACGGTTGGAACAGGTGCTCCAAGCGGTGTACCCCGACCTGTGGAAAAAAGAATCATATGACATCCTGCCGCAGTCAGATTCGTAACCGCCACCATGTCATTTCCGGGGCCGTTTAACAGATTAAGTCCGTTTTTTATTACTCTGTCACCATAATCCAGCACATCAACCACAGGAGCCGATCCTCCTTTTTGCGTACAGCCCAGTGATTTTTCTTCAAGAGTTGTAATACCTCCCGCCTTATTTCCGGGTGACGGATTTTCGTAAATAACCTGATTGTGCCTTGTATAATAGTCTTTGAAATCGTTAATCAAATCTACCGTTTTATCAAAAATATCTTTTGAAATACAACGGTCCATCAAAATGGTTTCTGCCCCGAACATTTCCGGGACTTCTGTGAGAACAGTACTTGCGCCCTTACTTATGAATAGATCCGAAACACGACCTATCAGCGGGTTGGCGGTTATACCAGAAAAACCGTCCGAGCCGCCGCACTTTAATCCGATTTTCAGCGAAGAAACCGGAACCGGCTGTCTTTTAAAGGTATCTGCGTAAGCTTTCAGTTCTTCAATAATGCGTACACCCTCTTCAATTTCATCGTCCTCATCCTGAACATTTAAAAACTTAACTCTATTTTCATTGACCTGGCCCAAAACTTCCTTAAAAGCCTTAAGATTATTGTTTTCACAGCCAAGACCAAGTACCAGAACAGCACCTGCATTCGGGTGCTCAACCAGCCCTTTTAATATTTTCTGCGTAACAGCCTGATCATCTCCGAGCTGCGAGCAACCGTATGGATGAGGAAATGAAAATGCTCCGGTTATCTTAGCAAGTTTTTCCGCTATTTTGTTGACACAGCCTACTGTATTTACAATCCAGACATCGTTTCGTATACCGATTTCACCGTTTTCACGCACATATCCCATAAATGTGGCTTCGTTTTCATGGTATCCCGGCTCCTGCGTAGCATCACCGTGGCAAAAAGACCGTCCCCCCTCACCGTGACCGTGGCAAAAGGACCGTCCCCACTTATAGGTCAACTTTTCGCCAAGGTTTGTTTTTAGGTTTTCCGTATGAACTCTTTCTCCGGATTTAATGTTTTCGGTTGCATGACCAATGGGAAAACCGTATTTTATTACGTTTTCTCCTTCATGTATGTCCTTCAAAGCCACTTTATGACCATTATCTAAATCCACAGCCACATTGTCGTTTGGATGTATGGTCAACAAGCTCATGCAAGTACCTCCTCATAAGCTTTCTTCATGCCTTCTTTTTCCATAACATCAAGATAATGTTCCACAGCATCCTTCATAAAGCTTAAATCCTGTCCCCAATATGCTTCTTTTTTAAGAATATCCGCTACAGAAGCATCCTTCATAAAGGCCATAATATCTTCGTTGTCATTGGATTCATCGGTACGATAAAAAGCAATCAACGCTGCCAAAGAAAAAGTCATGCACTTGGGCAACACCTTATTGTTCTCATAATATTCAAGAATAGTAGGAAGCACGCGGGCTTTAAACTTACTTACGGAATTTAATGCAATGCTTAAGAGCTGGTGCTTTACAAAGGGATTTGCAAAACGCTCAAGAACATCTTTTCCGAATTGAATATCTTCTTCGCGATTTCCAAGGGTCGGAATAATTTCTTCGAACATGGTTTTCTTTAAGAAAGAAAATACGATTTCGTCGTCCAGACATTCTTTAACGGTTGAAAGGCCATACAGTCTTGCTGCTAAAACCATGGAAGTATGTCCTCCGTTTAAGATTCTGACCTTACGTTTTTTATAAGGCTTTACATTATCGGTCCAAATAACATTGATTCCCGCTTTCTTAAGAGGAAACTCATCTTCAAAGTCGCCTTCAATAACCCATAAATGGAATATTTCCGCGGTATTCATAAGCTTGTCTTCCACCCCAAGTCTCTTTGTAAGGCTTTCCACCTCATCTTTGGGATATCCGGTACATATACGGTCTACCAATGTGTTTAAGAAATGATTTTCATTTTTTAACCACTGTAAAAACTCATCGGGAAGCTTCCATAAAGAAGCATATTTTAATACACAGTCTTCAAGTTCTTTTCCGTTATTGTCGATAAGCTCACAGGAAAAGATAATAAATCCGGGAAGACCTGCCTTATATCGCTCATAAAGAAGGGCTGTAAGCTTTGCCGGAAAGGATTTGGGCGGAGCATCATTAAGAGACTCAGTTCCAAGATACTCAATACCGGCTTCGGTAGTATTGGAAATAATAATTCTCATATCGGGATTTTTAGCCAGGTCCAGATATGCCCGGTAATCCGCATATGGATCAACACCTCTTGAAATTGATTTAACTTCAATGCATTCATCCATAACTTCGCCGTTTTCAATTCCGCGAAGAAACTGATGATACACACCCTTCTGCTCATTAATAACGGGAATAAGGCCTTTGCTTATAGGTTGAACAACCACAGCCTTACCGTCGTACAGACCCTGCTCGTTCATTTTATGAATAAATACATCTACAAAGCTTCTTAAAAATCCACCTTCACCAAACTGAATAATTGTTTCTTTCATAGTATTCATGCTCCATATCTTTTATTCTTCGGTAATCTGAATCAATACTTTGGCAAGACTTCCGTCATTGGATGCCAAAGCCTTAAATGCTTCCGCCGCGTCATCAATGGGATATACGGCGCTCACCATATCAAGTACATTGACCTTACCCTCGGCTATCAAATCGATAACCGCCTTAAAATCAGATGCATAGGAATTTCTGCTTCCAAATACGTTAAGTTCTTTTTTAAGTAAAACAGAATGCAGGAAAGTAGTCTCTTTCTTTCCGTTACCGATAAGAATAATATTTGCTGCAAAAGCCGCGCAATCTATACAAGCCAGGAAAGTAACCGACAGACCGCAAGCCTCAACACATACATCGAAACCGTTACCTTCCGTTATTTTCATGGCTTCTTCCTTTAAATCTTTAGTACCCGAATTAATAACTCCGTCAGCACCAAAATGCAGAGCCTTTTCAAGACGTCCGTCAAGCAAATCGGCCACGTAAACCTCAGCACCCTGCGCCTTTGCTGCAATCAAAGCAAAAAGACCGATAGGACCCGCACCTACTATAAGCACCTTATCTCCGGGCTTTACCGTTGCTCTGTGAAGCGCGTGGTAGCTGATTGTGAAGGGCTCTACCAATGCAAGTTCCTTGGCAGATAAGCCTTTTCCGTCATAGATACGTTCAACCGGCATAACAATATATTCTCTGAAGCTTCCGTCTCTTTGTACGCCCATTGTCTGGTTGTCCGTACAACAGTTTACAAATCCGCGCTTACAGGAATAGCAGGTTTTGCAGTTAAAATATGGATTGGCGGTTACTATGTCACCGGGCTTTAATCCTCTGTCATTATCCGGAATTGAAACAATCTGAGCACTAAACTCATGTCCGGGAATTCTTGGATATGTGGTAAAGGGCTGATTTCCCGTATAGCTGGCCACATCCGCACCGCAAATACCGCAATATAATACCTTGAGCAATGCCTCCCCTTCTCCGGGTACCGGCATTTCGGTATCGGTAACTTCTATTTCAAAAGGTTTTTCAATTAATACAGTTTTCATTTTTCTCCCTCACATTGCAAATCAGCAATCAATATATTTTTTATTCCAGATAACCGCTGTTTTCATTGGTGCCTGCTTGCTGTAAATCTTATTCTTATAGGCATCGATCGGATCCTTTACAAACTCTTCTTTATCAATGAGTTCAACAATTTCATCGTAATGACTTTCCGAAAGAAGCCTGATTGCTTCCTCCATATGATCCTGTCTGAAATTAATCGAACCGAAAATCAAATGATTTTCAAAACCGTAGGGCATTGTATCGAAAGTAATCTTTGGTCCCAAAGAAAAGCTGTTATATATGCCGTTACAGCCAAGTACCTTATGCTCAAATGCAATTTTGTGTTCCACCTGACTTGCACTGACACCGATAAAGGTTGTTGCTCTTCCTCCAAGCTTTTCGATAATAGCCTTTGCCAGTTCTTCTTCGCTTTCAAAAGAATTCTTAAGATAATCGGCATTGGTCTGTTTCAATGCAAACTTTACTTTATTTGATTCTTCGGAGCTTCTTGCCACAAAAAGAACCTTTGCATTTTTATGATTTCTTAAAATCAGGTCACCGATAAACATACCGGTTGTTCCCAGTCCGAATATAACGGTTCTGTCGAAAATCTCTTCTTTGGCTATTTCTCTGGCTGTCTGCTCATCACACTTATGTTTTCTCATTGCCACACGGAAGTTGTGGGCGCTTCCCAAATCTTCCATTCTTTCAAGCTGAAACAGCATGCAGGCAAAAGGGTCCGGAAATACCATCTTTTTGGCAAATGACAAATCAAGTTTTCCGTCATGAACATATCCCTCGGGAATCGGAAGCAACATGTCCGGATGAAAATACTGCTTATCGCAGAACAAGCCGTCTGCCCGGTCGCAACCATACTCAAAATATGTCTCATCTTCTGTGTATCTTGTGGGATCGTAGCTGTCTCCTCCTCTGATTAAAACAATAGCAAATCTGTCCTCGGAGGGAACATATACTATACCTTCATGGCCGTTTATTAATCGGTCCTTCCCTTCGGGAAATTTGGCGGATAATCTGCCTTCACTTCCCATATGCATAAGTTCGTTGTCGGTTCCGCAAAAGCCAACCATAACAGGCTCACACAAAATGCCTTCCTTTAATTCTTCCCCTCTTAATCGCTGCCTCTTTACATTGGTAATCTCTACATCGCCGTATACAAGCGGCTTTTCTTCGTCATTTTGAAAATATGTTCCTTTAACAATCATTTCCGTACCCTCACCTTAAGTAGAAATAGTTTTCTTAATTTCCATTATAAAATTATTATTGTTTCGCTCAAGACGAAGGGTTGACGATTTTTTATTTATAATGTCGCATTCTCGAATATTTTCGCAATTTTATAGTTTACGATTTTAAAAGATGGTATAATTAATTTAGTGAATTTCCGTATTATTGGTATTTATAACAAGCCGTAAAGTGCCATATTATGCGCTAAACAATCAGAAAGCAGAAGAACTATGAAATATCGTGATCTTGAGATTAACTTTTCAATTGAAAATGTAGCATTTCAGGCTATCAGCATAAGTATTGAAAAATTGGAACAGGCTATTCCCATGCACAGCCACAGTAAAAACAGCTATGAAATTCACTATATTTCTTTTGGTTTCGGCACATTGCGCTGTGAAGATAAAACCTACGATATCGTACCCGGTACTCTCTTTGTAACGGGACCCGAGGTCGAACATGAACAAATTTCCGTAGCTTCCGACCCCATGACCGAATACTGCATTTATTTAAAGGTCAGACCTGAGTCAAAATCGGTAAAGGGAACATTTGTTGAATCATTTCTCAAAAATGTTTTCTGGTTTGGAACAGGTGATACCGGCTACCATGAATGGATGAAGCAAATCGTTTCAGAGCTTGAGCATCGCTCCCTTGGATATGAACTTGTACTTCAGTCTCTTCTTCAGCAGGTAATACTTTATCTGACCCGGAAATACAATGCTTCAAATGACTTTTCCCAAAGTGACTCCGAAAGTTCAAAAAGCAACGGTGTAAATGATTTAACCTACCTCATAATCGAAGAAGCTTTTTTATATAATTATAAGGATATTACCCTAAAATCTCTTTCATCTCAGATTGGGCTTGGAACGCGCCAAACCGAGCGCCTGCTTAAGCTTCACTACCATAAAACTTTCCAACAAAAAAAGACTGAGGCGCGCATGTCTGCCGCCAGCAGTCTTCTTAGAGATACTACTCAGTCAGTTTCTGATATAGCTTTTTCACTTGGCTATTCATCGGTGGAACATTTTTCCAGCGCATTTAAGCAAAGCATGGGATGTACTCCTTCGAATTATCGCCATAGACAGTAGAAAACATCTATTGTAATGCCGCATACTATTTCGCTGCGGCTATGGCACAAATCTTTTCGGCAGCACTTTCATAGGACTCAAATACAATGCCTTTAAATCCTAATTTTTCCGCCACCTCAACATTAATGGGGGTATCATCCACAAAAACGGATTCTTCCGCCACAAGGCTATATTTTTCAAGAAACCTCTTATAAAAGTTTTCATCGGGTTTTGTCATCTTTTCCTGAAACGATAAACATCCGCCGTCCATATATTCCATAAAAGCCAACGAATCACTGCATTCCCTGAAGGCTTTGCTTGAATAATTTGAGAGATAATAAACAGCGTAGCCATCTTCTTTTAACTGCTTCACAAAATCAATTGCAAAGTCTCTTATCGTCAGCATTCCTTTTATATTTTCATATGCTTTGAAAATTTCCGATTCAATTTCCGGATCAAGGCTTGCAAAAGCTTTAAGAGCGCCCTCTTCATCCAAATCACATCTTTCAAAAGCTTCCCAGTAAGGACTCATGACAGAAGCCTTAATGATTCTTTTTATCATATCCGGTTCAAAACCTTTTCCCGCAAGAAATCCCTTAATATTGTAATCAACCAAAACATTTCCTATATCAAATACTATGTTTTTAATCATCCATAAATTCCTCTCGCACCGATTAATCTACATAAAAACCGCAAACTTCGGTTGTATATGTCTTAACCTTGTTTCCAAACATATCCGTTATTTCATATTCAAGTTCGCCGCTTTGAACTTTTTCCCAGGCTTCCTTTACCTTCGCAGCATAATCGCTCGGTACGCAATATTCATCATGGGAAGCAAAAATATAATCATACTCATCCTTTAATGCAATAAGCTTGCTAAGGGATGCTCCGTAGCTTTTTGTGTCACGTTTATCTCCAAACATAAAGATGTGACCTTTTTGAACGGAATCTCCGGCATAAAGAATCCTTTTCTGCATATCTAAAACGGCAATACTTCCATATGTATGGCCGGGAATATGAATAAGCTTTAATGTCCTGTTTCCGAGTTCAATAATATCACCGTCATTTACAGATTTTAATGTAACGCCGGGATATCTTATGTTAACCTCGCATTTAATATAATCATCAGCATGCATATATATTTCCGAAAATCCGCCGGTTCCCGAGGTATGATCACCGTCTCCGTGAGTATTGGCCAATATTACCGGCTTATCGGTCAGTGTCTTTGCAAGCTCAGCGGCATCCGGGCAGTTAACCCCACTGTCTATTAATACAGCCTTCTCGTCGCCCTCAAGTAAAAAGAATCTTACAAATCCATCCTCGATGCGCCATGTGTTTGAGTCTATTTTAATAATTTCTGCCATATGACCTCCGTTGTTTATGTAATTCCAAGTATATCAGCTGTCCTGTTATATCCGCTGACCGTCTACATATGCTTCATATTAAGCGCTTTTCTGTGCGGAGTTCTTAAATATTTAACCGCAGGATAACCGATAACAAGTGTTGTAACTGCTTTCGGCTTTTTATCTATTCCCATTATTTTTCTTATTTTTCCACTCATGTTTACACATCCGGTAAAGAATCCGCTGAATAAAACACCCAGACCGTTTGCTTCAGCCATAAAAGCCATATTCTCAGCAGCAAGGGAAGCACTAACCGTATCATTTCCAAATATTACTATTACTAACGGTGCCCCTTTAAAAAAGAAGTTAGAATCAATCTCCATATTCGAAAGTCTGGGAACAATCGCTTTCCCTGCTTTGATGAGTTGGCTAAACATACCTACCGCTACAGCTTCACATTCGGCCTTTTTCTCATCAAGCCATACATAGCTGGTACTCTGGGAATTTGTTCCCGTAGGAGCCATACGTCCCGCTTCAAAAATCATATCAACAACCTTTTCGGGAACCGGCTTATCAATAAACTGTCTCACGGTTCTCCTTGTTTTAATAGCCTTAAGAAGCTTATCCGGATCCAGTCTTTCCTGCTCGTCATATTCTTCCGTTACATCATCATATCCTGTAATTTTAATGGCACCCTGCGGACAAATTGCTTCGCAGTGACCGCATAGAATACAGCTGTTGCCTGCCGCATCGGCTTTCCCGTCAACAATAGCTATATCGCATCCGACACAGTCCTTTTTGCACAATCCGCATCCTATACATTTTTCTTTGTCAATTATTACCTGTTGTTTCTTTACATTTGTCTCTGCCATAAGACCTCCAAGTGACTAATATTTCACCACTCATCCCTCATAAAAGCTGACCATTTTTTATACTGCCTTTTTAGTCAGCCATTTTTTCGATTTAAAACGCAGTAAGTATGATATGCCGCGTCCATACCAGTCCACAAACATGCCAATCCAGACACCAAGCAGTCCGAAATTACAAAATACAACCAGAATGTAGCTTACTATTACCCGACCAAGCCACATGGATAATACACTTACAATCATCGAAAATCTTACATCTCCCGCTCCCCTTAACGCGCTTGGAAGAGTAAAACTTAAAGGCCATATCAAAAGCGCCGCAATCGAAAAACATCTAAGGAGCAAAACTGCGGTAATCGTTAAGCATCTTTGCCAAAATAACAGGGAATTCTAGTTGGCATCGTAGTACTCTTCAAGCTCCTTACGACACAATAAGAACACCTGAGCCAATCGCTCATCAAAATGTGTTCCCGCATCGCTCTCAATAATAGAGAAGGCTTTATCGTATGAATACGAATCCTTGTAGCAGCGTTTGGAAACCAATGCATCAAATACATCCGCAAGAGCCATTATTCTGGCTTCAATCGGTATTTCTTCGCCCTTTAACCCTGCAGGATAGCCTGTTCCGTCAATCTTCTCATGATGATAATGGGCTACATTTTCCGCAACACTGACAAATTCCTGATCTTCCACATCGGATAATATTTCTTTTACCATACGGTAACCGATTTCCGAATGTTCCTTCATAACATTATATTCTAATTCTGTAAAGCGTCCCTGCTTTCTGAGTATGGCATCATCTACTCCGATTTTTCCAAGATCATGCATTGGCGCACTTCTGACTACAAGCCTTAAAAACTTTTTATCAAGACCCAGATTTGCCTCAAGAATCTTCTTCGCAAAAATTCTCACAACGTCGCTGGTTCTCTTTATGTGGCCGCCTGTACTGAGGTCTCTTGATTCAACCATCTGCGCCATTCCAAGGATAGTCTTCTGTTGTATCAGTCGTATGCGCCTGGTCTTTTCATTTACGGCATTTGTCAGTTCCTCATTGTAGTGCTCTCTCAGCGCCAGCGCCTTATAGTGTTCTGTTTCATCCCTAAGTTCTATGGTGTAGCCTTTAAGCCTTCCGAATGCATTGGATACCCCGTGTATGGTTCCGGCATAATATTTATCGTTATATAAAAGAGGATCTAAATGGATATGGATGTGCTCTCTTTTTTCACCTTTACCGTATTTCTGTTCCAAACGATCTATCTGATCAATAATGCTTTGTAATTCCTCGCTGCAATTTACTAAGCGCTGACCTACCTGAGCCGACAAAAGCTCCGGAAATGCGGTTGACATAAATCCATTACAGCCCTTATAGATTCTCTTTTTGTCAAATGTCAGGAAACCTACTTTTCCAAGCTGTTCATTTATGATGTCCCGGTTTTCATATACGGTGAAAACATTTGAATCATAAACCGGAATCAACGCACCTATCATAAGTACCACATATGCCACCGAAACTATCTCATATTCCAGACCTATAATCCTCTCTGACACGTACACTCCTACCGCTATGGCGGAAAGAATAATCATTGCACGCATCCCTCGGCGGTTTACGGACTTCTTTTTGATAAGTGAATAAACTGCTGTTGCCATGGCAGCTGCAAGATAAATAAACAGTGAAATAATATGAACCGTATGCACCGGTCCATATTCTTTATTCAGTAATGTAATTCCGCCCTTAGTGTACATACTTACACTCTTGTAAAACAGTTCGCCCCTTCCGATTGTACATACAAAACCGAATATTATGCACTGAACTACCACAAAGAAAACACTTACCATTCGCGGCAAATCAATATGACATATTTCTGCCACCAGCAGGAAATAAACCATGGGCAGAAAAGCGCCGCCTACATATGTAATTTTTTGAGCAAGAATGGCTTCCTCAAGGTTTTCTGATACAGCAATAAAATAAAAGCCCAGATTTGAAATAATAATACAGAGCAAACTAATGAACTGGGTTATACTGTTTCTTACATCAAATAATTTGAGCCACAACAGCATACCCATCGAAATAATTATGCATATCAAATACAAATACAGCATCTTAAGAACTCCCTCATATGTTCTTTTTACTCAAGATCAGAACCGTTATACATTTTTTATTTATTCCTCTTACCCTTATCTTTATACATGGCTTCATCCGCCTTTGAAATTGCTTCCTCAAGTGCATTTGGCGATGTAACTTTTACAAGGGCAAAGCCTGCTGCCGCCTGATAAACACAGTCAGACTCCGTCTTTTCGTTTTCGAGTTTAAGATTCTCTTTAAACTCATCTATTCTGGCTTCACATTCTGGCAAAGAATATTTACCGAATCCTACCACGTAAAATTCATCACCGCCGGCCCTTACGCAAATTTCACCGGAATGTGCTGTTCTTTCAGCCGCCCTAGCAATGGTGCATATACCGATATCGCCCTGTTTATGACCAAGCGTATCATTAATATGTTTAAGCTTGTTCATATCTATCATCATCACGAAAACAGTATCTCCGCCTTCAGCCTTCTTAAGCTTCTCATCCGAAAAGCGCTCCAGGCCTCTTCGGTTAAACAAGCCGGTCATCTGGTCACGCTCCGACATATTAAGAATCGTATGCTTTGCACGGCTTATTTCAAGCGCATTGTTAATATATCTTAAATACATGCCGTACACGTTTCCTATATGAAGCGGCAGCGACATAGGATTTTGCAATACCGTGTATCCGATCTCTTTCTTTTCAAAATGAACAGGTGCGAAGAAATAGACCTGCGGCTCATTTTCCTCAACTTCCCAAATTGCCGGAAGCATCTTTTTTGTTTCAAATTTTCTTTCTCTGTCCGGTCCAAAGAAAACATGATTTATGTATCCATGAAGTTTTTTTGCCTGATCTGAGAATATTGCCAGATTCATGAACTCAGGATACCCATCCTCACAATCATGTATTTCATCAAGCCAGTGCTCATTAAGACAAAGATAAAAACAGCCGTAGGGTTTTAATAAATATATGGATTCATATATCTTATTAAGACAGTTCTCCGCGTCGGTGGTTGCAGTAAACATTTCTGAAATATAGCTTTCCATCAATGTTGTCAGTGTAATTCCGCTGTCCTCACGCTGAACCGCAGTATTATATCCCGAAGTGTACATGTAGTTCTGAAGTTTTTTTCTTATTTTCTTTGTTTCTTCCTGACATCCGCAGGTACCGCCGATACACAGATTTTTTGAGCCGGCTTTTTCTATGCTTTCACATTCACCGTCGCCCATAAGGGTTCTTAATCTGTTGACAGCTTCTGCACCGGTATAGTTTTCGTCGGGTTCATAGGTTGTAATCGGGGGAAGGTTCAGCATACCGTCCCTTACTCCGCCGATTCCGGTAACAATAATATCCTCCGGAACATTTACGCCAAGCTCAATTAACCGGTTAACAAGACCTATAGCCATATGATCCGAAGCACATACCACCGCGTCAGGCTTTTCAACTTCACCCGATACAATCTGCTGTGCCAGCTTTTCACCGGATGTGTACCAGAAATCTCCATAGTAAATGCGTTCATCCGGAAGGGATAAACCATATTCTTCAATGGTTTCTTTTGCAGCCTGCACACGCTCTCCGGAAATCAGAAAGTCCTTAGGTCCTGTGAGCATAGCAATCTTCCTTGCTCCGTGTACCGAAATAACATGTTCGGTCATTGTTTTTGTTGCTGCCTGCTCATTGGAGTAGACAACATCGTAATTGCCGAAAGCAAGATCTATGGACACAACAGGAACATGACATTCCTTTTGAAGTTTTTCAAGCAGATAATCCGTGAGTGTTGTTATCTGTTCTTCCTGCATGGGAATCGGCGTAACAATCACACCGTCAAAAGCATCAAACTGAACAAGATTGTATATATTCAGTTCTCCGTGAAGATAGTCCTTAAAGTAATTGGTTATATGAACCATCGGTGAAAAAACAGCAAGATCATAATCGTATTTCTTACACTGTTGTATTATTCCCGCCATTATCTTCTGCTCGACTTCATCTTCAGGATTTATTGTCAGCAAAGCTATCTTTTTTCTTGCCATAAAATTCTCCATAACAGCGTAAATATTTATACGCATACTATAATTACTATATCATAAAACCATTCTGCTTTTTACAACAAAATCTCCGCCCAAACACAAATATTTGAGACGGAGATCTTGTTACGGTTTTTTATGATACATAGCGGCAATTGATTATAATTGTATATAAATCGACAAAAATAGAATCCTACTGCCATAATCTCAAAAAAACATTGTTATCAACCCGCTTTTTCTTTATTATGAAATAGAATTTGAAACAAGAAATATGTAATAAAAATATACAGAAAGGATTCATTTCCAATGAGTTTAAAAGAAGCATTTGCACCTTATTTTAAAATGGGCGTTGCTGTGGCAATTCCTGACATAACCGTATCACAAAACATGGATTTGATACGAAGAGAGTTTAACAGTATGACCTGCGAAAACAATATGAAGCCCATGTATATTCTGGATAAGAAAGAAAATCTTGAAAATCCCGAGGCCCATGATCTTGAGCCCGCGGTTACTTTTGAAATATGTCGTCCTTTCCTGGATTTTGCGAAAGAAAATAAAATTCCCATGCGCGGACATACGCTTGGATGGCACAATCAGACTCCCAAATGGTTTTTCCACGAAGGCTACAGCGAAGAAAAGCCTCTTGCCGGCCGTGAAACCATGATTGCCAGATTGCAAAATTACATTAAAGCCGTATTCGCATTCATCAATTCTGAATATCCGGATTTAATTTATGCCTGGGATGTATTCAATGAAATTGTTGAAGATAATGCTTTCAGAAAGTCCCTGTGGACGGAAACAATCGGTGAAGATTTCTTTTTCTTTGCTTTTGAAGCGGCAAGAAAATACAGTACCCCCGGCACACAGCTTTTCTACAACGACTATGATACTTCCATAGATTGGAAGCGTGATTTCATATATGAAAAGGTGCTGCTTCCGTTAAAAGAAAAAGGACTTGTGGACGGTATGGGAATGCAGTCTCATTTGACCATGGACAAGCCCGATTTTTCCGATTATAAGTTTGCTCTTGAAAAGTTCGGTTCAACAGGACTTATCATCCATATGACAGAACTTGACATCCACAATAACGACAATTCCGAAGCTTCCATGAAAGCACTGGCAGACCGTTATTCTGAGCTTTTCAAGATTATTCTTGAGGCCAAAAAGACAGGAACAGCCAATGTGGAATGTGTAACCTTCTGGAATCTTTTAGACGAAGAAAGCTGGCTTTCCGGTTTTAGAAAGGAAACAAGTTATCCTCTTCTTTTCCATAAAAACTGTGAAGCAAAAGAAGCTTATTATTCCGTACTTAAAACTGTAGAATAAATATAATGCAAAAGCCGAAGTAATATCTGATAAACCGTTAAACGTCCGGATATCAGCATTGCTTCGGCTTTTATTATACTCATTTTAAAAATACAAATTCTTCGGGTTCAAAAAGGTATCTGGTAATAAGCGGAGCTCTGAGCCAGTGATCCTCAGGAATTCCCGCATCCGCAACGAAATACAGTGCGTGTCTTCCGGTAATTTTTTCCACTCGTGCACGGTAGACACCGTCCGACATACCTATTTCGATTATTCCGATTTCTTTTCCGTTTTCCGGATCATCAACCATCACATGAAGTTTGCTTCTGCAGCCGGTTCCATATACCTTCATGGCAAGTTCCATGGTTTTTGTGGAAGTATCTTCTCCAAAATCAAAATATTTATATCCGAATATGCAGTCATTGGTTACCCGGGTTATTACTCTTGTAAATACATCCTTTTCGGTTATGAAGCAACCGCCTCTCAACACGCAAGCAATTTCCGCCTTTACAGTCTCATATGGATTAAGTGCATCTTCAAAACCAAGGGAAGTCATTTCAACAGGCGGAATAGTTCCATCGGCCAGAATTTCAACCTTTTCGACACAGGCACGTCTTGAGAACAGGGAGTCATTGGTCATTCGGTGGTAAAAAATATACCATTGTTCGCCTATTTTGCATAAAGATCCATGGTCATTTCCCGCCGGATAATCTACTCCGTTGTCAATTATATAGCCTCGATATGTGAAGGGACCTGTGGGCGCACCGGATGTGGCATATGCCAGTCTGCTGCCCTTCCTTGGAGAATATATAAGATAATATGTGTCTCCTATTTTGCGAGGTGAACTGGCTTCAAAAAATCTTTCTTCCTCAGGCACCTCATCACTGTCATCTATTACATGATTTATAAGGCTTCCGGGCAACACACCATACATATTGCTACCGTCCAGCTCATTCATATGAGATTCGGTAAAGCCATAATAAACATATACTTTTCCGTCATCGTCAACCAAAACACCCGGATCATTGTAGATTCCATCATCGCCTGCATCTTCGGGAGCATAATCGTAAGTAGAAAGAAATGTGAACGGACCCTCAGGCCTGTCGCTTACACTTACACAGCCCTTTGAACCGACAATGTATGTATAAAGATAATATTTACCGTCTTTTTCCACCACATCGGGAGCATACAGTTCGTTGGAAGTATGTGTCACGCTTGAAGGATGATCGGTGTCCGGCGCCGTATGAAAACTGTGTCCGTGACAGGTCCACTGATTAAGATTGCTGATAGGAGCGCTCCATACCTTAAGTTTATAATCACAAAACAGATTTGAACCAAATCTGTCGTGGGAACCATAAAGATACACACGGTCTCCAAATTGTCTGGGTTCTCCGTCAGGTATGCATTCCCATAACGGTAAAATCGGGTTTGGCATAAATATTACCTCCTGAATGTTTACGTAGCAAATGTCTTAAAATAGCATAGTTATGTTAACTATTTGAATCCAAACTGTCTTTAAACACAACGAATCTGTCAAACAAATATTCCGTACTTAGATTAAGCACCATATTTATACCGGTAACAAGATATTCGTTCCATCCAAGCGTTTCTGCCAGATAATTACCGCCCATGGTAGTAATCGGAGTGAAAATGCAGTAATAAAGCGCAACCTGCAGCATAGCCTTCGGGATATTATTGGCGCTTTGGAAGGTGAATTTTCTGTTTAGAGTAAAATTCCATAAAACAGATAAAATCAAGGCCGTTAAGTAACAGGGCCAGTAGCTTAACGGCGTCAATTCATTTAATAAGGCAAAAGAAACCAGTTCAATAACTCCTGCCGATATTGAAAAACATACAAATTTTATTATTCTGAATATTTCTTTTCTTTTTTCCGTACTCATACAATTTTCCTATTCTTTATTATTAAAAGCATCCCGCGTTCTTCCATTCACGGGGGCCTTTATATTTAACACTCTCGGAAGCAACTTTTGCAGCAAATTCAAGAGCTATTTTAAAATCGTATTCTTTTTCCAAATATGCAAAACAAAAGGCCCCGTGAAATATATCGCCCGCAGCAAGACTGTCTACACATTCTACGTGTTCGACAGCAATTTCGCCCGATTTTGTTATTATGGACTTCTCTCCTCTTGTCATGGCCCGCTTTGTAATATTTTCATAGGGCATTTCAAAGATGTCCCTTCCGATTCCATCACGAAACTGCTCCGAAGAAATAACGATCGAAGCCTTCTTAAGAAATTTTTCGACATTGGGCTTATAGCTTCCCGCATCCAGAAC
The DNA here is from genome assembly GCA_024403485.1 of Lachnospiraceae bacterium. Taxonomy (GTDB): domain Bacteria; phylum Bacillota; class Clostridia; order Lachnospirales; family Lachnospiraceae; genus UBA1258. The sequence goes on along the minus strand of JAKSRT010000003.1, from coordinate 28,150 downwards.
TGTTTCACATGATACCCTGTCCAAAAGCGGAATCGAAATGTCCTGCTGATTACAGTCAAACAAAGCCAAATCGTATTCACTAAGGTCAATACCTGATAAATCTGTCTCATAGCTGTTTTGACCGCTGATTATAGTTCTTTGACCGTCTCTTGAAATGCAAATTGTAGACGTTCCCGGAAGCTTATCATCAATAGCGACATTTATAACATTAACACCGTATGATATAAGTTCATCGGTAATGCCCTTACTCTCAACGCTTCTTCCGTAAGCCGTAATCAGTGTGGCGTCTCCGCCCAAAGCTGCATACGTAATAGCCGCATTGGCAGCAGGTCCACCGATATATTTTCTGTAATCTTCAGTTTTACATTTGCCGTTTTCTTTGGGGAATTCATCAAGATAATAAACATAGTCTATTCCCGTAAGTCCAATAAAAACCGCCTTTTTCTTTTGTAAGCTCACTTTGTTATCTCCCGACGGATTTAATTAAGCACAACCGTTCTTAACGTTTCCAACGCCCGCTAATATAATATATTCCGCCTATAATCAGCGGAACGTAGCCTGCAATGGCGTCGCCAAGCCAAAAGCCCAAAGGTCCCATACCAACTGCAAAGCCCAGAATATATGCGATTCCGATACGGCTGATCATTCCGTCAAACAAAGCAATCGCCATATTAAGTTTTGCATTTCCCGAACCGTTAATTATTCCGAAAGCAAAGGTTCTTGCGGCACATCCAAAAAAGTTTAATATCGATGGCAAAATAATAACCGATGCCGCAGATACTACAGACAAATCTTTTGTAAAAAGCATAAACAGACGTTCCGGATATAAATAAAGCAGCACAGCGCAAACAGCAGCCATAATTGCAGATATACCCATTGCCCAAAACAGAATCTGGGGAATACGCTTATATTTTTTTGCGCCAAGATTCTGCCCCACCATAGAAGCAGCAGCGGTTGTCGTTGAATTGGACATAGTTCCCATAACCGCGCCAAGCTTACCGTAGATGCCTGCAATTGCAGAACTTATTACACCAAAGGAATTAATCCAGGCCGCAATTACTGTAAAGGAAATATGAATTGCCGCAGACTGAAGTGACATAGGAATTCCAAGTTTAAAAATCTGTCCTGTTGCCTCCCTTTCCGGAACAAAGCTGGACAATTTGAAATCAAAGCCGAAGCTTTCGCGCTTATGATACAAATATATCAGCGAATAAAAGAAGCTTACTGCCTGTCCGATTACTGTAGCCAGCGCTGCGCCCTTGGCTGCCATATGAAAATAAACTACAAAAACTATATCCAATACGATGTTTATTATCGTTGCTACCGCAACAAAGTAAAAGGGACGTTTCGAGTCGCCCATTCCGCGCAATATCGCGCTTACTACATTATATCCGTATATAAATACCAGTCCGAAAATACATATAACGGTATAGTCCATAGTATATTCATATGCTTCCGGAGGGGTGTTAACCAAATCAAGAATCTGCCTTCTTAATGCATAGCAGACAAAAGACATTACTATTGCCATTGAAAGAAGCAGTGAAAACATACTTCCTATTATTTTTTTAATCTTTAACTTATCATTTTCTCCTACATATCTCGCTATAAGAATCTGTCCTGCCGAAGAAAAACCCATCGCAAGAAACAATAGAAGGTTCAAAATATTGCCGCCGGTTGAAACTGCAGACATTCCGGTTCCGCCTTCAACGCGACCGATAACAATCATATCCACAATGTTATAAACTGACTGAAGTACATTGGATACAAACAGGGGGGCCGAAAAAATCAGAAGAAGTCTTACTACATTCCCCTCTGTAAGATCTCTAATCATGCTGTTTTCTTTTTTAGCAACTGTATCAGTAGACATTTTCATTAATCTCCGTTATCTTTCTTTTCCCGATTGACCTCGATCAATTATTTTATCTGCATAATCTTCTCCTTATTTAGCTCATCGCCCCTGCTACCCGGGCTGCCAAAGCTGCATTTTCAATAATCATGTTCTTTTGAGCATCCATACTGTCTGAGCCCATTTTATTTTTGACATATTTCATCAGATAGCCGGTTATTGCTTTGCCTTTAACATTATCCTTCTTACTGTTTTCGATTGCCTCATTTATGGCTTCATTCATTTGAGCTGCATCCACCGCATATTCTTTGGATATAGGATTCATAAGAATCATACCTGTCTTAATTCCAAGCTCGTTCTTTATGCGATATGCTTTCGCTACTTCCTCAACCGTTTCCATTTTACATGGAAGCTTGATACCGCTTTCTATTGCCATATAGGCAGGCATTTCATCTGTCTTATATCCCACCGTCGCAACAGACTTTGTCTCAAGATATTCCATCGTCAGATTAAGATCCAATATGGATTTTGCACCGGAGCATACTACAATCACGTTTCTTTCAGCTATTTCTTCAAGATCGGATGAAATGTCCATTGTTACTTCAGCGCCTCTGTGTACACCACCCATTCCGCCACCTGAAACAACGGGAATATTAGCAATATCGGCAACTACCATTGTGGCTGCCAGTGTCATTACTCCATACTCTCCCTTTGCGAGAATCAGCGGTATTTCTCTCTTTGAGGCTTTCGGCATGGTTCCCCTTCTTTTTCCGAAATCTTCAAGTTCTGCATCCGACATGCCTACCTTGATTTTGCCAGCCATAATTGAAATATATGCCGCCGCAGCGCCTTCTTTTCTTACCGCTTCCATAACTTTCAAAGCGGTTTCAACATTGTCCGGATAAGGAATACCTTCAAACGTTCCCCCGGTTTCAATCGCAATAACCGGCTTATTGTTTTTTAAGGCTTCTGCCACTTCCTGAGAATATTCTATATACTGTTCCATTAACTTCTCCTGTTTTGTAAACTGAACTTCTGCCGCCTATCCGTATATTCTCTCCAATCTATTTTTTGTACTTCTTTACAGTTGTAAATGCCAAAACCGGTATAGCAATAAGAATCAGAACTCCGATAAATCTTACAACTGTGTCCGGCAGATCAAAGCCTATGAGATTGGCAACAGCCATAACAAGGGCCATAACTCCCACTACCAATAATGATAATCCCCAAAGCAAATCCATTTTAGTCTTCATTATTAACCTGTATTTCTCCTTTATCTTCGTCTTCATCGCTTCTAAGCTGTTTCATTCGCTATAATACTAAAATACCGCCTAATCCACTGTCAAGCATACCGTTTCCATGTCTTTCGGTTTCGGCCAGCTGCAAAAAATGGTATAATAATCATATATTTCCATAATCAATTGGAGGGGAGCGGAAGTATATCGGTGGGCGTGATGCCTTCTCATATTTCCGAATTACAAACTATGAAAAAACAAAGCAAAAAACTGTTTGGCATTGTTCTTATAACATCACTCATTCTTTCCACTACGGCATGCGGAAAAGAAGAAAACATCATTCAGAATCAATCGATTTCCGAAACCCCAATATCAACCGGCGCGTCCGAGGTTGACATAACAGTCGCGCCTTCCAAAGAATGCTATGACGACTTTTTTATGCAGGTAAATGAAGACTGGTTCAATAATAACAGTCTTTCAGAGTGGCTTGTAAGCTACTGCAAAACCGATGAATACAATGAGATTATGGCCAATCGGCTTATAGAACTTGTCACACTCCACGATGCTTCATATTTTGCCGAAGACGATCCCATTCATAAATTAGTACTTTATTACAATCAGCTCGAAGACGGTTCACAAAGAAATGATTTTGCCATGACACGGATAAAAGAAATGCTTAACTATGTCGAAAATGTAAAAAACATAGATGCATTCATTAAACTGATGTCTGATGATACGTATTCCCTTTTTAATAATATATGCTCTGTCTCTTATGACTTAAATGCCGACGGAGAAAATGTGCCTTTCTACGCTCCTGTTCCTCTTTTTGAAATATATAATCAGTTATCCGAAAAAGAATATGAAATACTTACATCGGGATATGCCAAAGCACTTGAAAATATTGGATATTCCGGTGAAGAAGCCGAAAAGATTGCTGAAAATGCAATCAGTATGAATAAACTCATTATTTCTTTTTACAATGATATTTCCGGAAATGTTAAAGGATACAATGAGAATATGTGGGAACGGGTTGAATGCAAAGTAGACCTTATGAAAATGACCTGTGATCTTGGCTTTGTAATGTCAGACAAGTGGGACACATATCCTGTTTTATTCATTTTAGAAGGCTACATTGACTGGCTCAACAATATACTTTCGGAAGAAAATCTTGAATTGCTGAAAGACTATTATATGATATCCGTTTTGGAAAAACTCTCCGGCTGCGGAAATAAAACATTGATTAGTTCTATCAAAGATATTGGCTTACGACTAGGTGGAGCAGAAATCCGTCTCGAAGGTGATGACACAGAGGTAGCGTATTCCCTTTCTCAGCTTCTTTCCGTAGACGAAGGTGCCCTTGCGGCATATTATGCCTCCATTTACATTTCCGATAAGCAAAAAGAAATGATTGATGATCTCACAGCAAAGATTATAGATTCATATGTGGATGTTATAAAAAGCATCGACTGGATTGATATGCAGCAAAGAGAACGAATTAACATCAAACTCAAAATAACCAAATTTTTCATAGGCTGCATAGAAGAATACAATCACCTCGAAGATGTTGAAATAAAAGAAAATGTAGTGGATACAACAATAGAAATACTAAAAAGCAATCGAAAGTTTAACCAGGGGCGCCTTTATGTAGGCAAGAGGCTTGTCCCCGGCACTTTCGATATGTATTACCCCAACGCCGTATATTACAGCGATGAAAACGCAGTTTTAATAACCAACGGATATTTTGTCGACGAGTCGCTTTGGGATGAAGCATCCTTTGAAGAACGACTTGGAACAATCGGCCGTGTAATCGCACACGAACTTGGGCACGAGTTTGACTCCCGAAATATAGGTCTCAAAAATAACGGTGTGTATGATACTAATTGGGACAATTACTGGGAGCCGTATTATAACTCATTTACTCCGGTCTTTGAATATTTCGACAGCATCGAAACACTTTCAGGCAACAAAGTCAGCGGAAACATGGTTTGCAACGAAAGCTATGCCGATCTTGTGGCTTTAAAAATATTGATGGGCGTTCTGGAAAAAGCGGAAAATGCGGATTATGACGCATTCTTTAAAGCATATGCCAAAGATCAGGCTGAATTGCTTCAGCCTGAATATGAACTGCATCTTTTAACGCACGGTACACACACAACCCCGAGAGAACGGGTAAACGGCTGCCTGGCTCAGGAAGATAAATTCTACGAAATTTACGATATCAGTACTGACAGCTATTTCTACATAAAACCCGAAGACCGCATAAAAATACTCGAGGCAGGAAACTGAGTTTTTTATATTATTCCCTGCTCTTTAATGCATCGCTCATCGGGATACGGCGCACCTTCTGCACATGGAAGGCGTTGATTATAAAATATGCACCGATGCCGACTACCGCAATAAATATATAAACCCAGGCCGGAAGATAGAACGGTACATATCCCTCTATCATTCCGGTGATGTAATCCATCATTGCGACAAAGCTAATATACTGAAGCGGCAGGCAAACAATTACCGATAAAATAACCGTACATGTCGTCGCATGCAGGTACAAGCTTCCGGCCTCCTTGCTGTTATACCCGAATACCTTCATAAAAGAAATATAAAGTGCATTCTTTTCGATAACGGTCTTGGTTAGGATATACATCAGAATCATATATACCGCCACCGAAGCAATACAGAATACCTTCAAAATTGTGTCAAACATGTCCATAAGCTGGCCGGAGGCACCCAAAATGTCGCTTCTGGTCAGGTACTTTGCCACATAGTCATCTTCAATATCCAGCTTTTCATTGGCAAGCAGGCAGTTAAAATCATCTTTGCTTGAATCCAGCAGTTCATTTAAAACCTCTCTGTCCATGAAGACAGCAAGGGAGCTGTTATAATCGCAAATCCCTTCAACAGTAAAGCTGTATTCTTTATTCAGATATCCATCTTTTAATGTAACTGCATCTCCTTCTTTCAAATGAAGTTTCTTTGCCATAGGTTCTGATATTACTGCCTTATCTTTTTCTTTTGCAGCATCAAAGGCAAAAAATCTGCTTTCCTCTTCCACGCCCATCAGTGTAATCTCAATATCTTTTCTGTACTTATTACTGTAAGTACTTACGGAGTACAATTTTACCTTCTCACCATTGTCATGGCTCACCGGCGCCTTCAAAAGATACTGATATTCATATGGCAGTGTCTCATCTATATTGTCCACATAGTTATCAAGTAGCGGGCCAAGACCCACACCAAACATAAGAAGAAGCCCTGACAAATATATTCCCACAAACAAAATCAGATAACAGACTTTGTTCTGTAAGATAACACGAATACGAAAACGGTTCATAAATGACAAATCCGGAAGTTTTACTACTTTTTTCTGTTTGCCCTTCTTTAAATCCTTACGCAAAAACTTAAGTGGATTCAATACCAGTTTGTTGTACAAAAGAGCCACATTTATTACAACCATGATAAGTATCGGAGCAATGGTAGTAATAAAGAAAGCACGAAATGAAAACTCAATATCAATCGGCGGCAGGCAGTACGAGGAATAATAAACATTTAAAAATGGCTCCAGCATTAATGTATATCCAAGGATGTTACCAATCACTGCCGCAACCAGCGTAACCAATAACGTAGGGCATAAATAATGCCAAACCATTTCCCATCTGGTATATCCAAGGGCCCGCAGTGTACCGATTACGACAGATTCTTTTTCAATTGCGTTGCCGGTCAGAACCGCAAATACAAAAGCAATGATAGCCAGTAAAATATAGATAAAAACTTCCATCATGGGACCGTCTTTTCCCATATCTGTTTTTAAGAAGCTGATGCTCTGATTATGTTCAGCAGTCAGAAAGCTTTGCAGCATACAGCCGTTCTCAAGCAAAATCTTCTGCATGTCTTTAAGCAGTTCATCTTCCCTGTCAAGCATGCTCCGGTCGTTAAAACGATATACATAGCGATGAATTAAGAGACCTTCATCAAACCTTGAAAAACCATCGTGGCTTACCATGGCTACACCAAAAGTCTTAACATCCATAACCAGGTCCTGGTTTGATTTGAATAATGACGTATAATCCGCAAAAGAAACCAATCCGCTTACTTTAAATTCCTCATCGCAAAGCTTAACGGCATCGCCAACCTTAATATTATGGTTAGCGGCAAACAACCGGTCCAGAATTATATCATTTTCACTTTTCACATCTTCCCCTTCAAAAAAATCATAGAGGTCGATCAATTTTCTTTCATCATAGACAACAACCTTAGTGTCGCCCATAAATTCATTGTCAATTACATAATTATTTTCTTCGAGTAAAATTTCTTTACTCGCAAAAGCATCCTCAACTTCTTTTGGGAGTTTTTCGAAAAGTTCAAAGTAACCGTCTTCCACCATACAGTTTTCTTCCTGTCTTTTAAGTGAAGAATCAGCACTTCTCAAAGTCACCATAAAGGCACTGCCCACAAAAATGATACAGGCAAGAATCAGGAAAATACCGATGTACTTACCGGCATTTTCTTTAATTTCACGGAATACTCTTTTATTTAAAGGATTTCTCATAAAGTCACCTCTTCCTACCACTCTAAGTCCGATGCAGGAATAATGGCTTCATTTTCGTAATTCTTTACAATTTTTCCGTCACGCATACGAAGTACGCGATTTGCCATGTTTTTAATCGAGTCATTATGGGTGACAATTAAAATCGTATTATGATATTTCTTATTTATGTCTTCAATGAGTTTTAATATTTCCTTTGACGTGGAGTAATCCAGCGCTCCTGTCGGCTCGTCACACAAAAGAAGTGATGGATTTTTTACTAAGGCTCTGCCTATTGCACATCTTTGCTGCTGACCTCCCGAAAGCTGTGACGGAAGCTTATCTCTATGCTCGTAAAGCCCCAGAGTCTTTAACAAATCATTGATTTCAAGCGGTTTTTCGGAAAGATATGCGCATACCTCTATATTTTCTTTTACTGTAAGATTAGGAATCAGATTGTAAAACTGAAATACAAATCCCAAATGATTTCTGCGATATAAAGTAAGCTGAGCCTCAGTCATATCATCGGTACAATCGTCTCCTATATCGATACAGCCCGAATCAGCTGTTTCTATTCCGCCGATAATATTTAAAAGTGTGGATTTACCCGATCCGGAAGGGCCAAGCAAAACACAGATTTCTCCGTCTTCGATTTCACAATCGATACCGCGAAGTACTTCCACTCGGCTGTCGCCTTCTCCGTAAAATTTGTGCACATCATTGATTTTCAGTTTCATTGTTTTCCTCCTTAAGAATAAAAAGTCGCGTTCCCACCATCCTGCTATTCTTTATCCTGTGCTCGGCTTATTACCATAACAAAAAAGCGGGTACATCACTGTACCCGCCTAAAAGTCATATACACAGACGCAAGTACAGCTTGGCTATACTTAAGTCTCATCAATTAAGGTGAACCAGGATTTACGCTGCAAGCAGCCACCAGTATGTTGACCCACCACACTTTCGTGCCGACTACTCCCTCAAGAGTCCGCTTTAGATTATCAAAAAGATTATTATTTGTCAAATAGTTTCTTTTGCAGAAATGTTTTATAGTTCATTAGTGCCCGGATAACTGATCGTATCACCCCAGGACAAAACTTCTTCAAAAAATCCGTCCACCTCCAGCAATCCGTATCCCCACAGAAACGCTCTGTCTTTCTCCGACAAATCTTTCAAATCCACCCACATAACCTCTTTAATTGCCTGATCATCAACAGGTTCCTCCGGGTCATAGCCTTTAATTGCAACCTGATCGTCAGGAACACTGACTTCAAAAGAGAATTCGGTTCTTCCGTTATTATAAAGCTCCGCCAGTTTCTTCTTTATTACTCCATCAAGTCCGCATTCTTCTTTCAGTTCTCGGATTGCAGCCGCTTCGGGTGTTTCACCGTCCTCGATTCCGCCACCGGGAATGGAAAAGAACGTTCTTCCTCCATAGCATAATTTTTCTACAAGTATCTTCTTATCTCTTATCGCAAACGCAACGCTTCTGTTTCTCATGCTATTTATCCTTCTCCCTGAGTTTCACGAGTGATTCTTAATTTCATTCAGCAATTAAGCGACTTTACTCTCGCATTAGGAACGAGACGCGGATTTTTCTCTCACCGAACCGCATTCTGCGCAGAATTTTTGATTTCCCTCAAATTTAGTACCACAATTTCTGCAAAACTTTGCCCAATCAGAAACATCCTGATCCCGGCGTTCGTCCACTTTGGGATTAACATTGTTTGCGGTTTGAAAGCCCATCATTCCCATAGAGGCAAACGTAAACGGTGCATCTTCCGTAACCTCGACTTCAACATCGGAACCTTTGAAATCTTTTATTAATTCTCTGAATTCCTGAAACATTTCGTAGACATATTGCGGATAAGCCATCTTGCTTTCAAGAATGACTGTCGTACCGTTCTCGAATGTAAATTTGTCGCTTCCGGAGGCCGCATCAAGCATACTTATACTCTCTCCGGTTAAATTAGTCCAACCGGCAACATTATATCGCTCACAAATTTCACTAAGCTTTTCCAGAAGTCCGTCAGCATAATATTTTTTATGCGTGGTTGGCTGATTATGTGCAGGTTTGTCGGTAATTTCAACTTTACAGCGACCGTCATCCGTGTAGAAGACAGATGTCGAAGAACGACCTCCAAGCATACCGCCGCTGCTGGCCGTGGAATAAGCAATTAATTTCATAAAATTCTCCTTATTGATTATTCAAAAAGAAACTCTGTTCCAAACATTATATTCAGCCAGAGTCTCTTCAATTAATTAACTCTTCTGTTTATTCCGGTGCTTTTGTACCATTCCGACTTTGCCTGGTACATACGCTGATCGGCGCACTTACAAAGTTCCAGCATCTGTCTGCTTTCAACGTCCTTAAGAGAAGCTGCTCCTACAGCAATCTTCATGCTGTCACTGTATGTTCCCTTCCAGTTTTCGCATATTTCATCCAGCTTTGCTTTTGCTGCTTCGTATTCTGAAATATCAGCCTGCAAAAGACCGAAATACTCATCCCCACCGGTTCTGAATATTTTACCGTATTTGCCAAAACTTTCTGTAATCAGTCTGCCTGCCTCACTAATCAATTCGTCACCGGCAGCATGTCCCAGATTATCATTTACCCGTTTAAGCCCTGTCAGGTCCATTGATACACATATCATGTTCTCCGGAATTGAGCGATCGAGTTTTTCCATTTCTTCCTCGTATGCCCGTCGGTTTAAGAGCTTTGTCAGTCCATCCTTATATGCAAATTCATAGTAAAGATTACGTTTTTGAGTTTTTATTCTGTCATCTGCTATTATAATGACCGCTGCAATAACTAACATCATAAGGCCAAACACTACCAGCACCTTATGCCTTCTTAGGAATTCTGCAATACTGTAATTATATTCCACCGAATTGTCTATATATTTTAATGAATAATTTACCGCGCTGTTTTCTTCGATTGAATTCAATGCCTGATTCAATAAATGCAAAATACCCTTGTGGGCTGTGCTTACTCCAAAACATTTTACGGTGTTATGCAGAAGTTCCACATATGACAAACCCGAATAATAATCCTGTTTAAGCAGATTACCTGCTCTTAATCCGCTCAGGATTGTCCCGTCGGCTCTTCCGTCAACAACAGCATCCAGACACTGTTCCACAGTGTCAAAGTAAATTATCTTATTATCGTGAAAGTAGTTAGCTGCATAATTATACTGAATCTGATTATTTGAATTTATAGCAAGTGTTCCCTGCTCCGCCTCGGCCGGGTTACTCATATAAACCAAATTCATGGCTGATGTAATAACATCCACGGAATGATACAGATTATTTTGTTCAAGATAATAAATGTCATTTGATACAGGAAACATAATTTCTATCTCATGAGAATGTGTCGCCTGAATCATTTCCTCCGTATTACCATACGGACGATAGACGAATTGTATCGGTCTATCGGATTTAATATTTGAAAATGCTTCATTAATAACATCAACCATAATTCCTGTTGCATTTCCGTTTTCATCCGTTCCGCAGTATGGCAGAAAATTGTCCATATAGCCTATCGTAATTGTATAGTCATGAGATTCAAGCCATTTCTTCTCATCAGCCCCAACCTGAGCGCTTATGGCATTCATACTAAAATATTTTTTTGACAAATCATTTATATAATAAGGTTCTTTACTGTCGAGACTCTCCTGCGCATAATTCAAATCCTTCAGCAGATCCGTTCTTTCCTTTGCCACACAAACATACATGTCTACATTTTTAATTTTAAGCAGCGGAACAACATTAGCCTTGGATCCTACCGATGCTCCCTCGCCGATTAATGCATCAATTTCGCCGTCAATTAAAGCCTGATCTCTTTCATGCACATCATCAAAAACAACAATTTCCGCATTTACATTATTGCTTTTCACCCATTCACGGATTGTCTTCTCCAAAAGACCCGAAATCGTGCCAATCTTTTTCCCGCTCAACGAAGAAGAATCAAGCGTGATTGTCACATCATCTCCACGGATATAAAGATAATAACTTTCATATCCCATCGGGTGATTGGGATAATTCATTATATCTAAACGTTCTTCAGCATACCCAAGTCCTGCAATAAGATCTATGTCTCCGCTTACGAATGCATCATATATGTCCGCCCATGAACCATATACATATTCGTATTTCCAGCCGTTGTAGGTTGCAATCTTCTGATAATATTCATACGCATATCCTGACTTAACTGCGCCTTCAGATGCACCCTCCTGAAAGCTTTCGTTTTCGTAATATCCTACTTTTACAACTGTTTCGTCGGTTTCATCGGCAAAGGCATTGCATTTAAAAGCTCCGGGTATAAAAACAATCAAAAAAACAAATAGAATTAATTTTCCTTTTGCAACAAAATTACTCATATTCAACCTTCTTTTTACTATAACCGTTAACATTAAATTTTATCACAATTCGTTATGTTTTCAAGCGTATAGCAAAAATCTTGGTTTGCATAAAAGAGTATATTGTCCCTTATCGGGCAATTCTATCCGGCACAAGATGTCCGGATGCTATTCCAAATTTTTTACCGGACAGCAAATGCTCCTTATTCCGTCTTGCCTATTGTCATATGAAATTCTGCAGAAATATCCGGCAACGGCAGTCTGTACTTTTCAGCAAGGGCAGGTCCGCAGGCATTAGAGCCTACCCCTGCCATCATATAATCAACGCAGAGAATATTACTTGTACTTTTTTTCAAATCATAATTGTGGCGTTTGGATGCAAGTTCTTCCTGCGTATATTCCGAGGCGTTAAAGGACAAGCCTTCCTTTGATATGAATGTTATCGCAGTTTCACCATCTGATATGGATACATGCTTACAGCCAAAATGAGAAGAGTTCTCCTGCGGCTTAATATAATCTTCATGCATATCGCTGATTTTGGCCTCAAAATTGCCCATATAACTTGCCTGATGCTTATCAATATAGCTTTCGAAGGGACCATATCCATAATAAGAAACCTTATCAAAACACTTCGGTATAAAAAGTCGGATTCCGAAGCGGGGCAAAAATGTTACTTTATTGCCGGTTTCCAGTTTACAATAAATATCCATACCCTCAGCACTAAGGTGATAAATCACATCCATATACGCAATAGGCTGATGGATACTCCACCCAAAGGATTGCTTTTGCTTAATTTCCACTCCGGCATCCACAGATGAAATCTCCGTTTCATAGCCTTTTACCACATAATCGTTGAGGTGTGCTCTGTACCAGTCACCACGCATCGTATCATTATCAACCGGAGCCCTGAAAAAGTTAAAGCTTATCGGCTTATCAAGCAGTTCTTTACCCTCATACCGAATAGATTCAAATGCGCAGTTTCTTTTGTTGTAGCTATAAATTATATTTTTAAAATCCACCTCAATTTGCAGTGCTTCTTCGCGAATTCGGCATGTCCCTCCGGAATATGCTTCTCCTGCAGTTGCTTCTTCCTTCATAATTACCTGTTCACACGTCTTCCCTGTTCGTGACAACCGGTTAGAAGTCTGCTCACATCTTTCATCCTTCTCAATTGCAACCTGGTCAAAGCATATCTCGTATCCTTTTTCGCAGTATTCAAGGTCCTTTTTGGAAATAAAAACAAAACGTATATAAGCTTCTTTATCCGCATATTGGAGTACTTCAGGTACGTCCACCGAAATTTCACCCAACGGAGCGATTTCAAACTGCATAATTTTGCTCTTTACAATTCCGCCATCGAATGATATTTCATAGTAAAAATCCGCATAGTCACTTACCCTGCTATGGCACATGAAACTCTTGAAGTTATACTCAGTTGCCGTCTTACCCTTCGTAACTCGGATAGGACGGTAAACCTGTTTTAATTCAAGCAAGCCGGTATGAGGTGTTCTGTCAGGATAAGTAAGTGCATCCATGCAGAAATTGTTGTCATGATGGCGCTCATCAAAGTCGCCCCCATAACCATACATTGTCTTACCATCCTGTGTAATTCCTAAAATAGGAGCATGGTCGCTCCACTCCCATATGAAACCTCCGCAGAATCTTTCGTTTGAATGAAATACATTATGATAGTCCTCCAAATCGCCGGGGCCGTTTCCCATTGCATGGCAGTATTCGCACAAAACTAACGGGCGCTGCTCTTCTTTATTCTCCAAAAACTTCTTCATATCCTCGGGTGAGGTATACATTTGTGACACAACGTCCAAAACGGCATCTGAAGTGTTATCCAGCTTATGGATGCTTTCATAATGAAGAATTCTGGTATCATCCAATTCTTTAACAAGTCTGCCCGCAGCCTCCATATTTGTGCCATAGCCGCTCTCATTACCCAATGACCAAAACACAACGCAAGGGCGATTGATATCTCTCTTTACAAGGCTTTCAGAGCGATCAAGAATTGCTTTTCTAAAACGCTCATCAGAGGCAAGCAGGGCAATTCCGTTATACCCGTCTGCCCACGACCACTTGAAGTCATTATAAACTTCAACACAACCGTGGGTCTCCATGTCACCCTCATCAATGACATATAAACCATATTGATCACATAGCTGATAAAATAACGGCGAATTTGGATAATGAGATGTTCTTACGGCATTAACATTGTGTTTTTTCATTAACACAATGTCCATTTTCATTTGGTCAACAGTGCAATAAAATCCTGTATCAGGATAGCTGTCATGACGGTTTACTCCTCTGAATTTAACAGGGACTCCGTTTATCTTTACCACGCCATTTTCAATTGTAATATCACGAAAACCTACCTTTTCGCCAATAAGTTCTTCTCCTGCGGTAATCTTAAGAGCATACAACACAGGTACTTCAGCCGACCATAATCTCGGATGTTCAACATGAACTATTCCCTTCTCCCCATCATGCACCTCAAATGAAGAAATTATTTTCCCCTCCGGATCAATCAAATCAGCCGTTACATCCAGTCCGGTTACCGTAAGTTCCAAATCCGCTGACATTTTTTCTCTGTTAATAATTGTTTTTACAACATAATCACTTAATCTCTTCTTAGGTCTGCTAAGCACGTAAACATCACGGAATATGCCGGACATACGATACTTATCCTGATCCTCAAGATAAGTTCCGTCACACCATTTCAATACCGCTACAGTTATTCGGTTTTTTCCCGCAAATAAGTATGGAGTAATATCAAACTCAGAAGTACTGTGGGATACTTGTGAATATCCCGCAAAGCATCCGTTTATATATAAATACAGGCAGCTGTCCACTCCTTCAAACACCAATATTCTGTCCTTATTATCGGGGATATACTCATATTCCTTGTTATAAACACCTACAGGTGTCTCATCCGGAACATAAGGAGGATCAAAGGTAATCGGATACGCAATATTGGTATACTGAGGTTTATCATACCCATGCAGCTGCCAATTTGCCGGAACAGGAATTGTGTTTTCCGAATCTATAGCTACAAAATCATCCTCCAGGTCAATCACGCTGTCAAAATACCTAAATCCCCACTCTCCGTTCAGCAGTTCAAAAAAAGAAGATTCCTCTCTGCACGCAAACGGATTCTGCCCTATATCGAAGGGAATAAAATACGCGTGCTTATCCAATGTATTGATATGCAATTCATTGGGATTTTCATGATATATCATTTTACTTTTAGCGCTTCCCGGTAATGCTATTTTTTCCAAATTCATCTTATTTTTCCTCCAATCCATATATTCCCATAAAGGAAATTATAGGTTCATTTCTACTGTCAGTTATTCTGATACGAATCATATCGGTTGCAATTCTATCAAGAGGAACAATCCGTTTGTGTCCAACTACAGTTCCTTTGTACACAGTCTCAAACACACCGTTTATCTTTGCTTCTACTTCAAATTTTTCGATTCTTTGGCTGAAATGAATATCCTCTTTTATTACAATATATTCAATGCAAATCGGTTCCGGCCATTTTACACTGACAAATGTCTCATCAGCAGACTTCCCCGACATTCCGGCCTCATAGTTATCTGCCCTGATGTTTTCTGTTCCTGTACCGTTTGACTCAAGTTCCGCCTTATCCATAAGATTATTGGCAAAAGCTGTTTGTAGAGCTTCTCCGATTTCATGCAGCCTTTTGCAATCATTTTCATGTAGCAGCCCTTCCCTGGTGGGTGGGATATTAAGTAAAAAAGTAGCATTCCCTCCGACCGAGTTCATATATATATGTAACAGTTCCTCCAAAGGCCTCACCTTATCGTCTTCATATTTATGATAAAACCATCCCGGGCGTATGGAAGTATTTACTTCAGCCGGATACCATATGAGTCTTTCTTCACCCTTTAGGATTTCCCTACTGCCCAAATCCGCATCACGTGCATCCACTCTTCTTAAGCGAAATTCCTCAGAATCTTCCTGTTGGCTTTTTTCTGCTATTATTTCACTGTCCTTAGCACGTTCCGGTACCACACTCCATTCTGCCGCTCTTGTTTGTCCCGCCTCATTACCGCACCATCTTACATCCGGGCCACACACAGAAATGCAGGCATTAGGCTGAAGTTCCCTTATCTTTTGATAATATCTCTCCCAATCGTAATACTGTTTCTTTCCATTCGGGCCTTCTCCGCATGCTCCGTCAAACCACACGGAAAAAATCTCTCCGTAATTGATCAGCAATTCAGTAAGCTGATTTATAAAAAAATCATCATAAGCTTTTCCGCTGCCATAAAGTCCACAATTTCTATCCCATGGCGAAAGATAAATGCCGAACTTTATTCCATACTTTTCACACGCCTTTGAAACCTCTTTTACCACATCTCCGTTTCCACTTTTGTAAGGAGATTTTGCCACTGTATGATCCGTGTATTTACTGGGCCATAAGCAAAAACCGTCATGATGCTTGCATGTTAAAATCAGTCCTCTCATTCCCGCAGCTTTTATATTTCTGACCCACTGTTCTGCATCCAGTTTTTCGGGATTAAATATGTCGGGAGATTCATTTCCGTCCCCCCACTCTTTATCAGTAAAAGTATTAACGGTAAAATGTATGAACGCATAAAATTCCAGTTCCTGAAATTGAATCTGCCTCTCTGTCGGTATTACAGATATTAATTTTTCATCACCTGAAGCCATTTATATTATCCCCCTGTTGTATGTAAATCTTTTAAATACCTGTTTACAAATAATATAATTTTCTTTGACTGTATTGTCATTAAACATTATTATGGTTATATAACAATATGAATATGGAGGTAATGTTTTGTTTTATTGCGATTATCCCATTATTGGAGAAGAAAGAAATCTTCCGTTATATCTTATTAATATGGGGCTACAGCATTGTCAGGATCATATTATAAGAAAAACCGGTTATCCCTGCCACCAGATACTTTTCTGTACAAGAGGCAGCGGAACCCTTATTATTGACAATATTCCACACACTATTCCCCCCTCTACAGCAATTTATCTTCCCCCAAATTATCCTCATGAACATAATACAAAAAAAGATATATGGAACATTAACAGGATAGTACCAGACGGAAATGCTCTTCCGGATTTACTGTCACATTTTCACCTTACAAATGCCGCAATATATAAATTGTCTGAAACACACGCGCTTGAAACCATTTTTCGTTCCATGCATGATTCATTGCGTTCGGATTCGTTGTATGGAAATTATCGTGCATCGGGATATCTATATGATTTTTTCATAGAATTCAACCGACTTATATCGCATAAAGAAAATGCAGCTATACATAATCCTGCGCTAATCAAAGCTATTGATTATATAAATCTGCATTTTAAAGAATCCATCGGAATGAGCGAATTATGTGATCAATGTAATGTAACAAAGCAACATCTGTGCCTTTTATTTCGAACATCATTGCACACACGCCCAATGGAATATATAACAAAAAAGAAATTACAGTATTCTAAAGAATTATTAATAAATACCTCAAGAACAATTGAGGATATCGCATACGAATGTGGTTTCTGCACATCCAGTTATTTTTGCAAAATGTTTAAACGCTATGAAGGTATCTCACCCACACAATTTAAACACACAATAAGCGATTAGCATTTTTATAAGCGCTTTTACCAAGAACATCAACACATCTCCAAATCAGAGATTGAGCAAAGTTCACCTGAAACAGTAAGATATATTTTGTTCTTATAGCCTTCCTTCATAACTAAATGAGCTTCCATTGTCAGCAGCTCATTATATATTTTTAATTGGACTTCGTTATTCACACGTATGTAGTCCACAAAGAAGTCCATGCCTGCTTTATTTTGGGCAATCCAATTATCCCAGCTCTCAAAGGCATCATTTTTTGAGAAAGAAGCATACTCATAGTCCGACGATCCGGCGCTCCAGCTATAACCGGCACTCATGAATACGCCAAGTTCATCATATTGTTTGCCTTTTGGTATTCCGTCATCAGAGGAATATACCAATACCACCGGGCAGTTCCAAACATATTTTGCAGCCGGACTTGCCATTGAATGAAATCGAATTGTTCCGATTTGGTCAGTAATCTCAATATTACCGGATGGGTTAGCCCATTTATCCTCAGCATTGATAAATCGAGCCAGTACATTTTCGTCTTCATCTGCCTCAGCCATTATCGTATCATCGGCATTCTGTCCTTTTGAAGGCGCGCTCCAAACAATTTCTCCGTTTTCATCCTCAAATTCAATCTCATCCGCTTTTCCCGGTATCTCGCGCATTTCATAATTTATATCTGCATCTATGAGGGAAATCATTATTTTGGCAAACAATGGATCAAATTGAGTCCCCATTCCTTTCCAGAGTTCCTGCTTAACAGTTTTTTGATCCATTGCAGGCCGATAGCTTCTGTAGGAAGTCATAGCGTCGTAGGAATCTGCGACAGCAATAATTCTTGCAATCTCCGGTATTGCTTCCCCTGCAAGTCCTTCCGGATAGCCTTTCCCGTCATATCGTTCATGGTGATATTTGGCGCCTTCCCGAAGGTAGGGAATATCTTTCATTTTTTCAAGAATCACAGCACCGTTCACGGTATGTTTTTTTATCTTTTCATATTCTTCCTCGGTTAGACGTCCCGGCTTATTTATAATTGTATTGCTGATAGAAATTTTCCCAATGTCATGAAGCAACCCGCATAGAAAAATTTGTCTGCATTCTTCCTCGGATTTACCCATAACTTTGCCTATCATTCTTGCATATCCGGCTACTCTCGATGAATGGCCCTTGGTATATCTGTCCTTTGCATCAATCGTATATGCTAATGTCTCAATAGATTGGTCAAGCCTCTCTTTCATATGTCTGGCTTCATCTTTGAAGAACGTTTCATTAATTTCGGTAACTTCATCTATATGCCGTGTTGAAACAAAATACATAAAATATGCCAAAACCGATATGGCAATTGTAAGTTCCCTTACATTTCCCAAAATGTGAAATATGGTTTCATCGATATAATTAATTGAAATAAGTATTGCAGCCACTATAACAGTAATGCACTCATACTTACTGTTTCGAGCATTAGCCAAAGCCATCATAACCGCAATTACCAGATAAACAATGACGCAGTAACGTGGAATATAAATCAGAGGACCGCCAACGAAATGATTTCCGACCGTATCCATAGAAAAGCACCAAGGTGCAAAAAAAGCAGTAGAAGTTACGATAATATTTATTATCTCAGGAACCGCTATAAGCCAGCGTTTCCATGGTGCAGACTTTCTCATAATGGTCACGGTAACCGAAAGCAGAATTCCCGGTGCAACGCAATAGCATAGCCAGGAAAGAACCAGTCTCATCGGATGATATGTATCGCCGGCTCCCAAAAATCGCTCGGCAGATCCTGCTATGGCTTCAACCAGTGACAACCCAACGATTATCATAAACATCCTGGTAATCTTTTTCCCATATTTTTCCTTGTTGACAAAAATATAGCTATAAATGATAACCGCACATAATATCGTGCCATATGAATCTTTCAAAATTTGTAGGCCCATTATTATCCCCCTGAATATTAACCGAGCATCATCAGATTTACATTATCATATTATAATTATACATAAATTAAGTTCTGTCACAAAGCAATAAAAATGCAGTACGCTCAGAATATATTTCTTTCCGGTCTGCTTAATTACCGTTCTTTATGGCAAAAAATACTCCCCAAAAACACTACCGTTTTGGGGAGCATCCCATGTTTTCCTAAACTAATTGATCACGTAATTTACTGAAAAAAATGTGTACCTGCTCAATAATATAATTTTTAGGCATAGTCTTCAAAATATAGCCGGATGGTTTTAAAGCCAGTACTCGCTGAACACTTTCGGCATCATCTTTTCCGGTCAAAAAGATTACAGGAATCTTCTTTGTATGAGCATCTGCTCGAATCATTTCAAATAACTGTGGTCCGGAGCAGCCCGGCATCTCATAATCCAGTAAAATTAGGTCCGGAATATTTTTATTTAAAAATGCGATGGCATTCATTGCTGAATTAACAATGGACACTCTGTAATCGTCACCGAGCCACTCCTGAATGGTGTTAAGCATTACTCCCGAATCATCTACTACCAATATATGCTTTCTTTCAAGCATAGGATCACTATTAATGACTGCAACAATCTTATCAGCCACATCAACCACATTAATCGGTCTGCAAAATCTTCCGGTCACATCGCTAAAGGAATGCTTTTCCACAATCGCATCAATTTCGTCATCATGCCCGGCAAAAAATAATCGATATC
Organism: Lachnospiraceae bacterium; assembly: GCA_024403485.1. Lineage (GTDB taxonomy): Bacteria > Bacillota > Clostridia > Lachnospirales > Lachnospiraceae > UBA1258. Next base: position 7,882 of record JAKSRT010000003.1, on the reverse strand, counting down.
TTTTACTGATAGTCATATCTCGCAGATATTTTAAGGCGTTTACCGGTATTTCAGACTCATCCTCTACATAAGCTATAACGATATCTTCCAAATCAGCGTTTTTGTTAATTTCATCCACTTCCCACGAAATAGTGGTACAGGAAAATCCCTTTTCCTCCAATTTATTGGATATGCTTCTAACAATATACGATTCACTTTCCTCAATAAAAATAATGTTATTCAACTGGTATGCTCCTTCTAATCATTGTTTCTAACGTAATCTTCCAATGGTCCTCTGCCGCTTTCAAAAAAACGGTTTCAGCATAGGGGCAAATTGCTTCCCAATCCCCACTAACAACATTCCCCTCATATACAAGCCTGCCCGGGAATTATTCTTTCCCATTGTTCATATAACTTGCAATTTCACTAATTATTTCTTCACTATTTACATCTGCCATTGAAGACTTCAACTTTTCATACGACTCGGTAAAATCCTCCGGCAATCTGTATTCTTTTAACGAAGCAAGAAGCATTCTGGCTGTTTCAAAATCAAATGCCTCAACCAGTTCCATTAGTTCCCCTAATTTACGGTTTAGTTGCTTTGTGGTTAACTCTTTTTTGTTTTTTTCCGCTTCAGTTTCTATAGACTTCACACCAAATACAGTTGCCAGTTCTCCCTGAATGTTCTTATACATATCAAGGAGCAGCTTTGTTTTCTCTTTTATCCTGACAACATTTTTTTCTTTTCCGGCAAGTTCCATATCCTGCGCCAATTCAGATAATTCCAAAGCTCCGATTAATCTTGCCGAGCTCTTTAGTGCATGTGTCTGTATCGTATAGTTTTCGTAATCTTCATTATCATAGTAATCCGATATCATCCGGATGCGTGCAGTAGCAGTGTCATAAAAAATAGAGCACACATCAATATATGTTTCTTTTCCATCGGATGCCTTTATGCCTTCCGAAACATTTATTGCCTTTATCCTTTTCAGCTTACCAATAACATCAGATTCATCTGAAGGCTCATTGGGCTTAGAGGCAAATGACTCTGTTACAATTATCTGCTTTTCAACGGGTAAATATTTCTGAATAACATTTTCAAGAAGCTCCCCATTAATCGGCTTTGAAAGGTAATCATCGAATCCGGCAGCCAGGTACTCTTCCCGAGCCCCAACAATTGCATTTGCTGTCAGTACCACGATTGGAGTTTCTTTATTCAGTTTAGACGAATTTCTAATACATTGTAAAGTCTCTTCTCCGCTCATATTGGGCATCATTGCATCGAGAAGAATCACATCGTACTTTTTCTCGTTAGCTAATTTAATAGCTTCCGTTCCGTCGGTGCAAATATCCGGGCTGATTTCAACTCTCTTAAGTAGATTTTTTATTACCGTAAGATTCATCTCAACATCGTCTGTCACCAGAACAGAAGCCGTCGGTGCATGGAATTTCTCGCCCTTTTCGTCATTTTCATGGTTTCCTGTCAGATTATCACCTATCGGATCGGTTCCCCACATAGGTTGCTTTAATACAAATGAAAACTTCGAGCCTTTACCATAAGTGCTCTCCACTACCAGTTCACTATCCATCTTTTCAAGAAGACTCTTGGTAATGCTAAGACCCAGGCCTGTGCCCTCAACACTTTTATTCTCAACCTGGTCAAATCTCTCATACGGAGAATAAATCTTTTTCAAATCCTCCGGTTTGATGCCGATACCTGTATCAACAACAGCAACCTTCAAAACACATACATTCTGCTGTGGAATTTCATAATCAACTATCCAGGTGATTTTTCCTTCTTTTGTATATTTAACAGCATTATTAATCAGATTAAGCATTACCTGCTTAACTCTAATCTCATCACCATATAACTTTGCCGGAGTATTAGGGTTAAGAACCAACTTCAGTTCTAGCCCTTTTTCTTCAGCTTTAGGCTTAATCATACTCAGAAGGTCATTTAGCACACTGTCTAACTGATATTTCGCAGGAATAATATCCATCTTACCCGACTCAATTTTAGAGAAATCCAGAATATCATTAATAAGCGCCAATAATGTATTACTGGCATTCTTAATATCTTTTGCATAATCCTTGATGGCAGCCTCTGAACTTTCTCTCAATATCATTGCGTCCATACCAAGAATCGCGTTAATCGGAGTCCTGATTTCATGAGATACATTGGCAAGAAACTGGGATTTCGTTTTGTTGGCTGTTTCAGCCTGCACAAGTGCAATTTCCAACTGATGAGCTCTCTTTTCATTTTCGTATGTTATCATCAACTCTTTATTCAGCCTGGTAAGCTCCATACAATTCTGAAATCTATCCAGTACTAAGCATATATGCGTTCTGAAATCATCATATAATTTGTTGGAAAACGCACCATCAGTATGCCCCATAATCATGTATCCAATGATAGAATTATTGATTTTAATATTATGAACTACATAGGTTTTTCCTTTTCCTTCACCTGTGTATCCAAGCAGTAAATCCTTAATATCTAAAGTTTTCTCTTCACAAACCATTCCATCCGCTTTTGCTGCGATAACATCTAAAACAGGACCGTAATATGCCTCCGGTTCTGCTCCTCTATTATTCATATATTTAAGTGACTTATATTGAGTGTTAACATATATATGAAAATCTTCGCTTTCCGGACCTTTAGTGGTAAGAAAATCCTGTTTTAAAATAGTAGCAATATCTTCAAACTCGCCCGCGACCAGGATATTCTCTTCTAAATGTGCAATTCTTCCAACCAAATTGGATTTGGCAGCATCTTCGATTAACAAATTATGGCCAATTCTACTTCTATTCTCAACTTCATTTTTACAGTTAATACAACCGCAGCTTTCACCGGGGATTGCAGTACACGGTACCACAATTTTTTGTATCTTGGAACTGTCATTTATTAACTCTAAAACGCTTCCGGCACATATCTTTCCCTGCTCATGATATTGTTGATCAACACTTGCTATTGAGGGATAAAATAATCTTCCGACATTAAGATTATCAAAACCGGAAACCAAAACATCTTCAGGAACTTTATAACCTATGGACTCTAATGCATAGATTGCAAACATCGCCATAGGATCATTAGCACACACAATTGCATCAGGCAATTTGTTCTTTCGATCTCCATATACTCCTATAATAAATTCATCGACTAATTTTCTTTCCCAATTTGCATATACTACATTTTTCTCATCCAGCTCATAGCCGTGTTCAGCTAATGCGTCACTTAATGCCTGAAGTCTCTGATTGGAGTCAGCATGATCACTTGTTCCTCCGATAAAAACACAATCCTTAACATTATGTTCCTCAATCAGATGATTACCGAGCGCTTTCATGCCAACATAATTGTCAACGGTCACACCGGTAGTTCTTTCCACTTCAATTCCCTGTACTACAACAGGTATATTAGCCTGCTTGAATTTTTGTATTATCTCTTTAGTATTTTCAAGCGAGGTTATCCCTGAACCGAGAACAATGGCCGCATCGAAAAAGGAATAATCCGGCATAAAAAATATTGAATTCTCGGCATCTCTTAGCCGTGGGCTTTGTGAAAAAGAAGCAACTGATGAAAAAACAAAAATATCTGCATCATCACCAAAACCCTCTCTTAAGCCTAAAATGAAATTATCGAGGTTCTCACTATTCCAAGCATTTCCAAAAAGGGAAATTTTCTTCTTCATATATAGCTCCTGTTATCATTGATATTGATAATAATTATACTAAAAATCATTCAATCTTCATATATTCTTCTTCGAATTTAGTATTTATTTTGCATAATTATTCATAAAACGCCATTTGTTAAAAATCGAAAAACTATTCTTTTCCCCATTTTTCATTTCAAATGTAGCCTTAGGAAATATATTGTCATCTTAGTATAGTATCAATCGATTATTCGTCAAACTCGCCCAAATAATAAACATTGCCTACAGCCTCCTCGGCAGTTATTTTTCCCTGTTTAATAAGTTTCTCTTTATATGCAATACATAAATGCGCACTTGACCTCATAAACAAAGTCATCATTTTTTGGTCGTAATTTAAAGGTACATACATAGCTAAATGCCCGGGAATGATATTGTTTGAAGTGTCGCGCGCTTCTTCTTCAAAATATGCAGGTATTTTAAGAAACTTACAAATTGAGTAATATTGCCATAATGCTCTCTCTTCAAAATTACTCACAAATTCGTATTCTTTGCCATTAATAATCTTGATTTCTTTTTCCATTCTTTATTTTTGTCACTTTCTACTTTTTAACCGTTTTCCCAAAAGATGCAAATCCTTATATTTATCGGGAACATTAGAATAAATCAATTATTTATCTTACCATACATCAAGCGTAATTTGTCTGATTATATTTTTTACACTCATTTTAGTATTTACCTCTCTTCTGTAAACGAGTCGAATTGTTCATATAGTAAATATGGGATATGGATTTTATAAATTAATAAAAATAGAAATAATAAAGGATGTGTTTTAAACACATCCTTTGTATTTTTTAATTACTCACTAAAGTGTTGATACCTTGCAATAGAGTCATATGAAAACGTCTGATTATAAATTGTTTCATCAGCATATGTGTATTCGTTTAACACTCTACCGTCTGATGTCATGAATGCAATGTAGTATGTACTGTTTTCATTACCACATCTTGATGCCATTACACTGTTTGAAATAATCTTCTCACCGTTTATTTTATAATAGGGCTTATATATCATAGTAAAACCGGGTTCATATGCGTCATTATACTGTTTACCATAAACTCCGTGAATGACTGTGTTGATTGGCATTCTTTTTTTATCGACTACTACTTCACCATTAGCAAAGTTAGAATCATATACATAAAAATCAATTAATTCTTTTACGTCATCACCCATCGGATAACTATAGCCGTAAATAACAACTGAGTGAGCGCCATATCTGGACTTGTCTGCAATGTCCGATTTTGTCACTATATAAGAACCATAATCCGTCTTTTCACTGTCATTTACTTTAAATGTAGTAAAGTTACATATAACAACGTTTCCTTTATCAAGCTCGGCTACAATGTTTTCACTTGTTTTATAAGAAAGAACTTCATTGATCTTACCAAACTCAGACTTATGCATTGTATGGAAGTTACTATTATCAAACATCATATCGTTGGATGCTCTCCAAAGACATGCCATAAACTTAACAAACTCTTCATCTTTAGGTGTAAGTGAATCATTGTTTTTTGCAAGCGTCTTCTTATTAATACTGTTATAGTAAAGCCTGTCCATATAGCTATTGAGCTTTTCTTTTGACTTATAGTTTGTCAATACATCCATATCCTTATATGGAGTTAAGTCATAGCTTACTACTTCACCACTGTCTTTACCGCCATTCTTCTTGTTATATACAAAATACTGACCGGAAGCAACAATGGGTTCCCGGTTATAATGCTTTGCGGTAAGGATTGAAAAGGCTGCACAATTACCATCGGTATAATCCGATCCAAAATTTTTGAAAGGTAATGTGTCATAAATAATATCGAATGGTTCTTTATTGGTAGATTTGCTTGTATTCTTTAGTCTCTTTAACTCATCATATGAATACATAGAACGGCTTTTCTTTGCATATTCTTCTTTTGCATCATTATATGTGAAATATGAAAAGAACAGTCCCTGCGCTGAAACATAAAAACTTGTATCGAAATTGTCGTACCATACTTCTCTTCTTGCATTGATAGGTAACTTTTTATAAAATGCAAGCTTACTCTGGTATTCAATTTCCGTTATTTCCTGAGCTTCCGTTTTTCTAAACGCCTTCTTTTCCCAGGGGAATAGTGCTTCTTCATACTCATTTATACAAGTAACGTAGTCGAGAGCAAAGTCATACATCTTTTCAATCAACTTTTCATCTGCTTCTCCATTACCTGTTGATACATAGTATATCTTCGGTTTAGTGCCTACAAAAAATGTATATGTGGGAGATGTACAAGTTACAATAGCATGTGCTTTCTCAAGGCATTCTTCTACACTGTCGCCTGCATCTTCTGCATCTAAATCATCGGCTTCTTCTGCATCATCGTAGTCATTGGAAAAGAACACATCATGGAGAATATTTTCTTTATCAACCTTAATGATAACAATCGCAAAAATATCATTATTATTGTGATTAAATGTCTCCATAAGAGTTAATACATTATCTTCAAGTGTAAAGTCTACTGCTTCTGAATAACTAAAATCATACGCAATCTTTATTACGGCGATTTCTTTCTTTTTAAGATCTTTACAAGTATTTTCTACGTTAATCGCAATTGTTCCGCATGGCTTTACAAATGCATATGCATCCAATACCTCATTATTTGCTCCATAAAACACTTCTGCCTCTTCCATAAAAGAGTCAACCGGCTTTGAAACCAATGTGGTTAAATCTTCCGCATGCTCTGCTGTAAGAATTACCTCATTAGGGTAATAATTATTCTGGAACTCTATATTTTCGTTTGAATACTTCTTAGTAATTTCCAGCCCGTTGCTGACCTTATAGCCGTCTGTGTACATATCTCCGGACGTAGATGCCTTCAACGGATCAGTTCCATATATTTCAATTTCATCCTTATCAGAAAGGCCATCCATGTCGGTATCGGATCCGTCACCCGCATTTAACCCTGCGTCAACTTTATCCTGAACACTCCATCCTTCAATATCTGATTTAATTGAAGAATAATCAATATCTATGGTTTTTTCCAAAAGACGTTCATCAATAGTATCCGCGTTGTTTGAAACACTTTCGAATTCTATCTCCGCATTTTTGAGTTCTTTATACGCATGAATTTTTCTACCGATTACTATTCCGACTATTATCATAACAATAATTACTAAATATATATTTTTTTTGGGTTTCTGTGTTGTCATTTAATTCTCCTTTCTTCCGGGAATATATCCCTTATTTTCCATTTTTCTTTTCACAACCCCGGTTTTTTTACTAAGTTGCTGTGATATGCATCTTTTTTACTGCATACACATTTCCTAACCTCAAATACGCCCATCGCGCGCTCAAATTTATCCTCACATTCAAAACATATGTTTATTATCTGTGAATGTACATGCGCGTCATTTCCGGTTCATCATCACCCTGCACCATGCACAAAAATTCCCAATCATAACGTTCGTAAAAACCTACATGGTCCGTAACTAAATAAACCGGAGATATTCCTTTTCGCCTGCAGTCTTCAACCGCCAAATCCAGTAAACGTCCGGCAATTCCTTTACGACGATAATCCTCTTCTGTGTAAACAGCACATACATTTGGAGTCAGATCTTTTCTATCATGAAAATCATTTTCAATGACGCCTAGGCCAGCGATAATATCTTTGCCATTTAGGCACAAATACCACCCATAATCTGTTTCGCCACTCAAATATTCTTCCATACATTCAAGATATGCTTCTTTGGGAACTCCCCACTTGCTATGAAACCATTCTGATGCCTGTTCCTTAATTGATGGCATTTCTGTAAGACTAATATATTTATAATCACTCATTTTTATTCTCCACAAATTCGAAGATACTACCTGTCTCCACACAATTGGACTTGAGTTCAATTGTCATCCCTCGCTCAAAAGAGCTCGGTCAATTCTAATTTGTCTATTCCATTAAATTCAATAATGCATAATTCAAATCTATACATTTATTATATCGATTATAAAGCGTATAAACAACTTGAATTATGTTAACCTGTCTGTTTTTACATCTATTTGTCCCCTTTAACCACCATTTTTGCAAAAGAATAACCAGACTACCGGCGTGGCAATCTGGCTACTCATGGACTGACTTTCTTTTTTTGCGATGATTCCACCTCGAGATAATATGATTCTCCGCTCTGAAAGGTCAATTCCAAAACGGTTCCATCTCCAAATGTTAAATCGACTGCTTTAT